>JBBSDH010000276.1:0-5159 GCA_038249605.1 Chitinophagales bacterium
AACGGGTACATCCTTCACTCTTTGGCGAATTGCCGTATTTTTCCCCCTCATTTTAAAAAGAGTGGCACTGCTGCACGACTTATCCTTTTATTTATGAAAAATACCAATACCCTTTGGTTTGCTTTGGCCAGTGTGGCCGCTGTGATCGGCATCCATTTGATGTCGCATTACAACATCTGGGCGCTTGATGAAACCACCCTGATGATTTTCCGCTGGTGGGCCGTAGGCACCTTGTGTATTTTTGGATACAAAAACAATTCACTCACCACCTGGATCCTGCTCAGCATGGTCATTGGTATGGAAGTGGGTGTCGATTTTCCCAAGGTGGGCGCCAACCTGGAAATTTTGAGTAAAATTTTCATACAACTCATCAAAACCGTTATTGCGCCCCTGCTTTTTGGCACCCTGGTGGTGGGCATCGCTGGACAAAGCAATTCGCAACAGGTGGGGCGGATGAGCGTCAAGGCGTTTTCGTATTTCATCTTTGCCACCACCATAGCCCTGGTCATCGGTCTGGTTGCCATCAACTTCACCAAAGCTGGTGAGGGCATCAAAATACCCAACCTCGTGGTTTCCGCACCTGTTGATCTCGACGGCGCCCAACTCACAGCACAAGTCGATTCGGTGAAAGGCACCTACAAATTGCTGTACAACGGCAAAGAGCTCGCCACTCCGCCGCCCGTGAACAAACAGGACTGGAAAAAAATTGTTACGCATATTTTCCCGGAAAATGTGGCCAAAATGGTTTTTGAAGGCGCTGTTTTGCAAATCGTGGTTTTCAGCCTGATTTTTGGTTTTGCTCTCCGCCAGGTGCACGAACCCCACCGCCTCAAAATGCTGGAATGGTGCGAATCGCTCACCGAAGTGATGTTTAAATTTACCGGCCTCATCATGTACTCCGCTCCACTTGCCGTAGGCGGCGCCATGGCTTACACCATCGGAACCATGGGATTCGAAGTGGTCTGGAACCTGCTCAAATTGCTCGGCACCCTGTATGCTGCTCTCATTGTATTTATACTGCTGGTGTTCATTCCCGTTTTATTGCTTTTCCGCATACCCATTAAAAAGTTTTTTGCAGCCATTTACGAGCCCGTTTCCCTGGCTTTTGCCACCGCAAGTTCGGAAGCGGCGCTACCCAAGGCGCTCACGGCCATGGAAAACTTCGGTGTGCCACGCAAAATCGTGTCGTTCGTTTTGCCCACGGGTTACAGCTTCAACCTCGACGGCTCTACATTGTACCTTTCTTTGGCTGCTATATTTTGCGCCCAGGCCGCTGGCATCGAACTCGGTTGGGAAACCCAACTTGCCATGATGGGCACCCTGCTGCTTACGTCAAAAGGCGTGGCCGGCGTGCCAAGGGCTTCTTTGGTGATCCTTGCCGCTACGGTCAACCAGTTCAACATCCCGGAATGGCCCATTGCCATCATCCTGGGTGTGGATGCGCTCATGGACATGGGCCGAACGGGCGTAAACCTCATGGGCAATTGTCTGGCTTCAGCCGTTGTAGCACGCTGGGAAGGCGAATTTGACGACGAAAAAGCCAACGCCTGATGCAGGAAACCAATCAAACCAAACTGCTGAACGCAGCCGTTATCGTGGCCGCACTGGGTTATTTTGTAGACATCTACGACCTTTTGTTGTTTGGATTTGTGCGGGTAAAAAGTTTGAAAGCGCTTGGACTGGAAGGACAACAACTCACCGATGTGGGTATTTCCCTGCTCAACTGGCAAATGGCGGGCATGCTCATCGGCGGTATTTTTTGGGGCATTTTGGGCGACAAAAAAGGGCGCGTTTCCGTGCTTTATTTTTCCATAGCCTTGTACTCCCTGGCCAACCTGATGAACGGTTTTGTTACGGGTCCGGGCGACTACGCTTTTTACCGTTTCATTGCTGGCATCGGACTGGCTGGCGAGCTCGGTGCAGGCATTACGCTTGTGGCCGAAGTTTTGCCCAAGGAAAAACGCGGCTACGGCACCATGTTGGTGGCGGTTATCGGCCTGAGTGGCGCATTGTTGGCCTGGGTCATCGACCAGCTTTTCGACTGGCGCACGTGTTATTTCGTGGGTGGCGGTTTGGGCATAGCACTTTTATTCCTGCGCATCAGCGTTGCCGAATCGGGCATGTTTCACCGCGCTAAAGCGGAAGCAGGCGTTAAACGAGGGCAATTTTTGGCATTGTTTACCAACCGCGACCGCTTCGTTCGTTTCATACGCTGCATTTTCATCGGCACTCCTACCTGGTTTGTGGTGGGCATACTGGTTACCCTCGCGCCTGAGTTTGGTATGGCCAAAGGACTAACGGGCATCACCGGGGGCAATGCCCTGGCCATTTGTTATTCCGGACTTATTTTGGGCGACATTGCCTCGGGCCTTTTGAGCCAGTATTTGCGCAGCAGGGTCAGGGTGATGGCTATTTTCCTAACCCTCGATGTATTGGCGGTCGTCTGGTACCTGAACGGCAACTTTGCCACGCCTGCTTTGTTTTACTTGTCGCATTTCGCGTTGGGATTTTCGGTGGGTTTTTGGGTCATCTTCGTCACCATTGGCGCCGAGCAGTTTGGCACCAACATGCGCGCAACGGTTGCCACAGCGGTGCCCAATTTCGCACGCGGCATGCTGGTACCCATTGGAGCGAGTTTCAAGTGGCTAAAAGACCCTGCTGCGGCCGGTGGCGTCATTCCTGCTGCCTGGATCATCGGTACGGTTTGTTTGCTCATCGCTTTTTTAGCGCTTTGGGGCATGCGCGATACGTTTGACCGGGATTTGGATTATACTGAAACGATTTAATCCAGGTTTTCAAAACAATTCACCGCGAACGCTATCTTTGCCTCGCTTCAACCAAATATTGTTTTCCCAATCAGTGCAATTTGATGGACGCCTCAGGGCGCCATCGTCAAACTAAGCCAAGATCATGAACTTCGATCTCATTGTTATCGGCAGCGGCCCGGGCGGATACGTCGCCGCCATCCGCGCCTCACAACTCGGTCTCAACACGGCCATCATCGAACGCGAAAGCCTCGGTGGCATATGCCTCAATTGGGGCTGTATCCCCACCAAAGCCCTGCTCAAAAGCGCCCAGGTATTTGAATACCTTAACCATGCCGCCGATTACGGCATCCAGGCTACCGGTGTCAAAGCCGATTTTGGCGCCGTGATCAAACGCAGCCGCGGTGTGGCCGACGGTATGAGCAAAGGCGTGCAGTTTTTGATGAAAAAAAATAAAATTACGGTCATCAACGGTTCGGGCAAACTGGTGGCCGGACCCAAAGTGGCTGTCACCGACGCCGATGGCAAAGTGACCGAATACACCGCCAAAAACATCATCGTGGCCACAGGCGGCCGTGCCAAAGAACTATCCAACCTACCCATAGACGGCAAAAAAATCATAGAATACCGCAAGGCCATGAGCCTCGAAAGTATGCCCAAACGCATGGTTGTGGTGGGCGCAGGCGCCATCGGCGTTGAGTTCGGTTACTTCTACCACACCATGGGCGCCGAAGTGAGCATCGTGGAGTTCATGGAACAAGGCCTCTTGCCACGCGAAGATCCAGACATCTCCAAGGAGCTCGGCAAACTCTTCAGCCGCAAAGGTTTGAAAGTGTACGGCAACTGGTCCGTCGAAAACGTGGATACCAGCGGTAAAGAGATCAAAGTGAACATGAAAAACCGCAAGGACGGCAAAACTGAAACCATTCTTTGCGATGTGGTACTCAGCGCCGCTGGCATGACACCCAACATCGAAAACATCGGTCTGGAAACGCTCGGCGTGGCCACCGACCGCGGCTACATTAAGGTGAACGAGTGGTACCAAACCAACGTGCCCGGCATTTATGCCATTGGCGACGTGCTCGCTAACCAAGCCCTCGCCCACGTGGCCAGCGCCGAAGCCATCACCTGCGTGGAAAAAATCGCCGGTCACCACCCCGAACCCATCGACTACAACAACATTCCTGGCTGTACCTATTGCTCGCCCGAAATCGCCTCGGTGGGTTACACCGAACAGGGCGCTAAAGACGCCGGTTACGACATTTTGGTGGGTAAATTCCCTTTCACCGCCTCCGGCAAAGCCAAAGCAGGCGGTGTTCCCGAAGGGTTTGTAAAAGTTATTTTTGACAAAAAATACGGCGAGTTCTTAGGCGCCCACATGATCGGCGCCAACGTAACGGAAATGATCGCCGAAGTGGTTGTGGCCCGCAAACTGGAAACCACAGGCATGGAAATCGTGAAATCGATACACCCCCACCCCACCATGAGCGAAGCGATCATGGAAGCGGCTGCGGCAGCGTATGGAGAGGTGATACACCTTTGAAACAAACACGCATTATTTCAAAAGGGGTTCAAACTGCATGTTTAAAATTTGCTGAAGCAAATTTCAAACATGCAGTTTGAACCCCTTTTGAAATAATGCGTGATGATGGAGATGGTTAGGATTGTTGATGTTTTTTGGCCACTTTCTTCACCGCAGAAAAAATAAGCGCCGAAAAAAGTCCAATCCCCACCACCCAAATCCACCAATTGATCAAATGTTTAAAAACCGCCAAAAAAACGATGCTTACGAGAAAAAGTGTGGGAATTTCGTTCATGGCCCGGTAAAAAACGTGGCTGTGTTCGGTACTGCCAGCTTCGAGCAGGCGTATGTGTTTTTTGCAAACGAGGACGTAACCGGTGAGGGCGACAAGCAAAATGAGTTTGACCAACATCCAGGGTTGCGACAACAGATCGGGCTGCAGGAAAAGCATGGTTGTTCCGAATGTCCATGTGATGTACACAGCAGGGCGCATGATGATGTTGTACACCCGCCATTCCATCAGGTTGTATTGGTTGCACAGGATGGCTCGGGCCGTAGCGTCATCCATGTTTAAAGCTTCGGCGTGGTTAACAAAGATGCGCACGAGGTAAAACATGCCAGCCATCCAGGATACCAAGCCGATGAGGTGTAGGGATTTGCAAACGAGGTACCAGTGGCCGAGTTCGAACATGCGGCGAAGATAAGTTCAAAGTTTAAGGTTTAAAGTTTAAGGTTTAAAGTTTAAAGTTTAAGGTTTAAAGTTTAAAGTCGGCGTTCGGCTTGGGATTTGAACTAAAAAATGCCCTGTTAATTCTAAACTTAAGCAACAGGGTACTTATCTATTCTTTACTCAAGCCGAACGCCGACTTTAA
>JBBSDH010000277.1:0-5157 GCA_038249605.1 Chitinophagales bacterium
GCCCTTGATCCGATATTTATAGATTATTTTGGAAGGATCGGCATAGTCCGTCAAAGCAACTTTCACCCGGAGAAAGCGGTCGCCCGGCATGATGTCTATCCTGGAATTTGCCCATACCGCGTTGCGAATATCCTCCTCTTTATTGCTTTTTCCAGAGAATAGGCGGCATTCTGTCAATACAAGGCTGGCATTTGAGGGGCTAGCTTCAAAATTAGTGGCTAAATCCTTTGGATCAAATGAAATTACCCCATTTATTCCCCCAAAATACAGAACGCCCGATTTGGACTTACAAAAGGAAAGTAGATTAAACTCATCGGAACTAAGCCCATCTGAAGTGTAATAGGAGCGGGCGCGCTTTGTTTTTGGGTCAAATTGTATCAATCCAAAATCACTGCTGATCCATAGAAAACCAGCATTGTCGGCAAGGACACTATGACAATTATTGCTGATCCCGTCCTCGATGCCAAACAGGGATGTTTTCTCAGTATCCTTCTCATTCCAAAACAATAGACCTTCGGTACACGCTATCCAAAACCTACCTTCGGAATCTTCCAATAAATGCCTCAAATTATCTGCGGGGAGATAATAGTTTCCCTTCCCGCCTTTCCAGTAATGCGCCGTAATTCCTTTTTGAATATCCAGTACATAAAGCCCGTTACTGCTCAAAAGCCAAAGTTCCTGTGGTGACTTAGGATAGAAATCATAAATTTCTGCCTGCTCAAATGCATCAAAGCCGTTAAGCGCTTCAACTTTGTGCAGAGAACCGTCTTTCAGATCAAACCATGTCAAAGGATTTCCAAGCCAAACACGTTGCCCAACTTTTTTGATTGCCCAGGTGGCTTTGGAGGAGAAAGGATAGGTGGTCGTTTTCCCAGAAAACACATTATAACAAGAAAGCGCCGTTGCAACATACCAAATGTTTCCAGCTTCGTCTGCGTCCATTGCACGCATACTCCCCCTATTCACTAAGTCTCTATGTATGACTTTCGTGGCACTTCCATCTTTAGACAGCCTATAGATGGAAGGCGGCACCATCACATACACCTGCCCATCAGCGGCTTGCTGAATGGCGCGGCAACTATTCAAATCTGCACCCGTTGGGTTGCCAATGTCCTGCGCCAAATATTGTTGAAAAGGGTTTAAGCTGAACCAGGTTTTTTGGAGACCATACAAGGAACTCAACCAGACGTATTGCTGGCGGCCGATATTCAAATCATAAATATTGCTCCGAAGTGTCAATTGATCTGGTTCATCAAAATGATAAATCAATTGAAGTGACTTATCCAAAACATACAGTTCATTCGGGCAATAAATCCAGATCAAATCCCTGGACGGATCGACTTTTACCCTGGGAAATGGCCCTGTAATATATGGATCTGTAAAAGTAAAGTTAGGCAACATCATTTTGAGTGCCTTTCGCGTTAACACCCCACGCCTATTGGCAACATAAAAACTGTCGCGTGTCATATAATGAATGGTATCACCGCCCCAAATTCCTTTGCCGTAAACATGACTGTTGGTGTATGGAATGACACGTTCGACTGCCCGGTTTTTCCCCAGCGCAATCATGGCGCCGCCGTTCCCATTATAATTGCTTTCAAGCCAAACCAACCCGTCTTCGGTTTCCAAAAGTGGCGCCACCAGCATTCCAGGCTCCTCGTAAAAATCTTCGGGTGGTTTGCCTGGGTAGTACCGGATAATTTTATCTACATCTGTTTGAATCAAAAAGCTATGGTCTTTGCCACGAATGGCGAAATTGATGTTTAGAGGAAAAGTTGGACCAAATTTTTCATCTGAATTGCGCAGTTTTTCCGTATTGATATTTAAAAAGAAGATTTTCTGGTCATCTCTTTTTATCCAAAGATCATGGTCTTCATCCTCCAATAATATGAACAACGCTGGTTTGTTGGTCAATTCAGCCTTGCGCAAGGCCTTGAAACTTAACCCATCAAAACGATCAATACCGTTATCCCGAACGACCCAAAGCATTCCCCTACTGTCTTTGAAGCTCTGTAGCACGTGATTGTTGCTCAATCCTGAAGCATTGTTAAATCGGGTTGAATGCACCAGAAAATTTTCTTTCTGGGCAGATAGGCAAGCGCTAATAATGCTTAGCCAGAGAATTAATATATATCGGATCCTAGTTTGCATTAAGCTTACAAGGTAAAAAATGTCGCTGTTTTTGCAAATATAGAATATTAACCCGTTCCAAAATCAAGTTAGACCAAGCGCAAAAAAAACTACTCCAAGGCCAAGCAGTATGTAAAATCAAATGTCAGGCTGCCTACATTTGAATCACCTCCAGTTCCGCGCCGTTTTTAACGGAGTTTTCTGCTTTTTTAAGCACCGTACGCGTTGTTTCTGGGTCTAAAAAATAGCTGGCGCAATTATTACAAACCTGTGCCTGGACATTTTTTAATAATACAATAGAGCCATCTCTCACAAGTGTCACGGTGACTTTTTCTGGTGCAAATTCACCTGATTTACAAATTGTGCAGGTCATCGTTTCATTTTTGAATCAGTTCATTTGAAGGCAAATTCAAGCACAAAATTTGTCATTTCGAGCCCTCAGGCGAGAAACCTACACAAGCCAAGTTACCCACCCAGCCCCTGGTCGAGCAACGCACAACACCCCGTTTGTCATTTCTCGCACGGGGCTCGAAATGACAAAGATGGGGGCGGTGGAAAACATGCTTGGGCGAAGTATTGTAACTTGACCTAGGCTTGTGTAGATTTCTCGCCTGAGGGCTCGAAATGACAAAATGGGCGGGGCCGTAAATATGAAAAATGGCCATCACTCAAAGGATTGAGTAACAGCCATTTTTTTTATTCGCTAACCTACTCGCCAACTAAAGCTTGGCGGTACAAGGTTGGCATTACTTCGTCTGTATCATCTTCATCGTCACACTTTCCTCCGAGGTCGAAACCTGGTAGTAAAGCAAGCCGATGGTATTTACAAGTTCCTTATCGAGTGTGAAGGCGTTGTAACCTTTGCCGAAGTCGCCCACCTGGCGGTAAAGCTGGCGGCCCGACTCGTCGAATACCGTGAGGGTCACGTCGTCAGCTTCCGGAAGGTGGAAACCAATAACCGTGCGGTTGATCCACGGGTTCGGTTGGTTCTGGTACACTTCGAAGCCTACACCACGTACTTCCTTGCCATTGAAGCGCAGGGCGACAGACTGCCTTTCGGCGTCTTTACCGTATGCTTCGGCTTTGGTGATGCTGCTCGATACGTTCATCATGCTGCGCAGACTGCCGGCGTTTTTGGCGCGCAGGCGGAGCGTAAACTCTGCCGGTGCGCTTGTGCCCGGAGCGGCGTCAAACGAGGTGGTCATCATTTCAGAGAACACCGCAAAGTTGGCGCTTGTCATGCCTTCACCTGGTACGATGTCCAAAACTTCCAGTCCTTTCAGGTTCAGTGTAAACTGATATCCTTGAGCGAACTGGTCGGCTTTGAAGTGTACATCAAACGATTCACCACGTGCTACCGAGCGGTCGGTCACATCAAACAGCATGACACTGCTGGTGCGATCATCTACGCTCATCAGGTTGTTGGCGATCATCGTGTTGTTCACGTCACCTACTTTCACCGAAACGAAGTTGTCGTTCACGGCATTGTTCTGAATGGCAGCCACCGATTTGGTTTCGGGGAAGGCCGGCGCGAACGGATTGTCGGGGTTCGGGAACGTGTAAGTTTCGTCCACAAAGCGCCATGAGGTATTGTTCGGCAGTTCCGTGTAGATGCCCAGGATCAGTTTGCGGATCTCAGCGATGTCAAACGTCGTTACCGATTTGCTGTTGTTGGCGTCGGCAGCGATGATCTTGTACGGTGAATCGAACGATTCGATGCCCAGGATGTGCTTGTTGATCAGCACAAGGTCGAAGGTCGATACCCCGTTCAGGTGATCGTCGTCTTTGGTCGGTGTTACCGCGTAGTTGGCGGCAAGCGGCAGTGCGTTTCCGAACATGTACGAACCGTCGATAACCGATTGTTCAAACATGTTGACCGGCGGCAGTGCGGGGTGTGAACCGTTGAGTTCTACCTCTGCATCCTGCAGACCTTCCTGCATTTCCGTTTTCAGTTCACCGGCTACGGTCACGTTCGAGTTCGAGCAGTTACCTGCGTTGTCCTGAACGATCACATAAGTTTCGCAGTAGTCGGCATTACCTGCTTTGTCTTCGCCCCACAATTCAACGAACTGGGTACCGAGGTCGGCGCAGGTAAACATTACACTGGTTTGCGGTGAGCCGTCGGGGTTCGTCGGGAAGCCCGTACCGGCGCCTTTGCGGCGGATACCAACTTTGATCTGGTCCGTCGGCGTGCAGTTGTCTTCCGTGTATTGAAGGAAGTCGCTGGCCCAGAGTACCACCATGTCTGTAGGCATGATGTTCACGCTCAGGCCGTTGATGCACACCACCGTCGGAGCTTTGCAGTCTTTCACAACGAATTCGTATTCGCATACTTTTTCGTTGCCGCAGCCATCTTCAACAATCCACTTGATTTTGTGGGTGCCGTAGGGCAGTTGCGGTACAACAAAGGTGTTCGGCGATTGGTCGGTGTTCCAGCGCAGTGCTGCCACTTTGCTGTTGCCGCTCAATGTTTGCTGAACGGTGAAACGGTACTTTTGGTTGGACGGAACCGGACGCTGGTCGAAGCTGGTGGTTATGCCTCCCGTAAAGTTCGGGTTGGCCACGTTGCCCACGTTCACCGTACCTGCCGTTGTTGGCGGGTTCGTACTCGAGATCACCGTTTCCATGTCACCGTCGTTGTCGGTGTCGAGGAACAGGATGAAACGAACGTTCACGCTGGCGCCTGTGCAGGAGTCGGTAGCCGAAATGTTCAGATCTGTTGGTGCTTCACACAGATCGTGCAGTTGGTGTGTAGCATCCCACCACGCCATATCGTTCCAGAATTGGTTCGAGTTGGGTGTCAGGTCGCACACTTCAACAAGTGTGTCCGGACAGTTCGAAACCACAGGAGCTTCGTTGTCGATCACTTTGATGATCTGCTTGTAGCGGTAGCCGTTGGCATTGGCATCCCAGAAGATCGAGAAGTTCGTCGTTGTCGGATCCGTCGGATTGATTCGAATTACCGTTGGAGCCCATGGGCCGGTGGTACCCGGTGCGGATACGATCGGACCCGGCAGGTTCTGCGGC
>JBBSDH010000278.1:0-5135 GCA_038249605.1 Chitinophagales bacterium
ATCTGTCGCTGCCATTTGAAGGTTGGATTACCGTAACAAAGATAACCGGTGGACCGGAACAAAACAACTTGCTCGAACATGAAAAAAGACCTACTAACCGAACTTTTTCAAAAATTCGAAGCTGCATGCTGCCTCATGCAAGATACGGAATGCTGGAGTGTGCGCGGGTTGCAAACCATTTTAGGTTGTGCCAAATGGGTCAATTTCCTCAACGCCGTTGAAAAGACCAAAATAGCTTGCGAAGGAGCTGGAGAACGTGTGCAAAACCATTATCCCGATGTCGGAAAAATGGTCGAAATCGGCAGCGGCAGCCATCGACGCTTCGAGGATATCGCGTTGACGCTTTATGCCAGCTACCTGATTCCTACTTCCGCCTCTTCTTCGCCCCTTCCACCGCAATTCCCGCATCCACCCTGCCAAACCCGTACCAGATGCTGTGGCCCTTGGCATCGTACTGCCCTTTGTCCTTGTCGATTTTTTGCACACTCACCTTCAGTAGGTTTTTCACCTGTAAGGCGGTGAGGTTGGGGTTCACAGCGAGCATGAGGGCCGCTATGCCTGCTACGCCCGGACAAGCGCCGGAGGTGCCGCCGAACGAATCGACGTAGCTGTCGGCTGCGTAGCCGCCGTCGTGGCTGCGGTCGGTGGTGCGCAGGCCTTTGCTGAAAGGCGCCGGGTGCTGGAACGGTTGCCAGCCGTAGTCGCCGCTGGGGAAACTCACCCACACAGCTTTGCCGAAGTCGCTGTACACGCTGCGTGTGCTGCGGTCGTTGCTGGCACATACCGCTATCACGCGTTTGTAACTTGCATAACCGTCGTTGCCGGCGTCCTCGTTGCCGTTGCCTGCCGCAAAGAGCACCACGCAACCTTTGCCTTTGCGGCCTTTTTTCACGGCATAATCGATGGCCAGCCGGGTGCTGTCGGGCAGGACCGTCTGGCGTTGGTGCACGGGGTCCATGGGATTCCACCATTCGCCGTCGGTAGGGCCCCAGGAGCAGGAAATGACGTGCGCTCCTTTGTCGGCAGCCCACACAAAAGCGTTGGCTTCTGCCATGCTTCCCAGTCCGCTGCGCAACCTGATGGGCATGAGCTGCGCTTCAGGCGCCACGCCCGAAGCGCCGTCCGGCAATCCGGCGGCGAGTGCCACGCCTGCACAGGCGGTGCCGTGGTTGTCGTCTTGGAACTTGGGCCTGGGATCGTCGATGTTGAGGGTGGTATCAAAAGGAAACACCACGCGCCCGGCAAATTCGGGATGGTCGATGTCGATGCCATCGTCGATCACGGCTATAACGATGCCTTTGCCTTTGGTGTGTTTCCAGGCGTTTTCGATGTTCACATGCGCATCCACCACCTGGGTACCAATTTTCGTTTTGGTCAGGTGCCATTGCATCGGGTGGATGCCTTTGAAACGGCGTTCCTGCACGAGTTCGGGGTGGCAAAATTCCACTTCCGGTTCTTTCAGCATGTGCTCGGCAATGTTGAAAACCTCCAGTCCGGTGCCTTCTTCTGCCTTGATGAACCAGGAATTTTTCGCAAACACCAGTTTGCTGATGACCTCAAGTTTGTGGCGTTTGATGGTTTCCAGACAGGTCTTTTCGCCAACTGCATCTTTGAATTTTACAAAAAAATTCTCGGTGTACAACACCACTTCTCCGGTGTCGGCGTCTTGCAGGGCGCGGCCGGCGAAACGTATGTTTTCCTCTTTTTTGAGAACGGCTCTTGTGGTGTCGCGCTGCGAAATGGTCGATTCCAGACCTTCGTTGGTTTTGTCCACACGGCGCACGGTCACGCCGGTCTCAGGGAAAGAAGCCACCTCAGTGGTTTGGTTCATTACGTCGCGACCGCCTTTGCTCATGGAGACTTTTTCGAGTTCCTTGTTGCCCTCGGTGCGGATGACGACCATGTCGGGGCTTTCAACGAGTTTCATCGTTTTGCCCTTTTTGCCGCCGTATTTAACTTTGTACATGTGTTTTCGGTTGTGGATGAAGGAGGGGATGTTGGATTATTTGGGTTCTTGTTTCAACAGGTCGTCGCCTGCCAAAACGGCTGTTACGAACAGGTAGCTGGAGTTGCGTTTGTAGCGCACGTCTTTTTTTACGGCAGCCAGGAATTTCAGGTGCCAGGCATACCGCCGGCCTACGAGGCAGCCGGCGCTGTAGAGGCCTACTGTGGCGGGAATTTTGTCTTTGCTGGTGCTGTGCTGGTTGATGCCGAACCAGGTCCCGATGTCGATGGGGTCGGAGGGGCTTCGTTTGCCGTCCTTGTTGCCGTCGCGGTGCACGCGTACGTCGCCGCGCTGCACGAGGGCGGGTTGGGTGTTTTTGTGAAGTCCGACGGTCCAGGCTTTGTATTGACCGAACGCTATGCGTGCGGCGCCCTGCGGATTGAGCGGATTGGTGGTGTAAAATTTGCCGGTTTCGGTGGTAGACTGGTCGTTGACGACCATTTCGGGCACACCATCGGAATGGATTCGGATCACCAGTCGGCGGTCGTTCCACTCGTCGAACTTGTCGTCGTTGAGGCTGCCGTTGTCGTTCATGCCTTCCACGTAAACGATGTTGTACATGCCTGGGCTGCGTGCGATCCAGTATCCTTTTTTGCGCATGTAGCGCAGGATACGTTTGGCCAGGCGTGTTTGTTCGAGGTCGTTGCCGTGGTTGTCCCATTGGATGGGCAGAATTTTTTCCGGTTCGGCGCCGAGCAGTTTGAGCACCAGTTTGGGATCAAGCCTGCGGTCCACGTATTTGATTTTGGCCAGCAGGCAAAACTCGTACAAGGCACTTCGGGTATTGATGCCGATGATGCCGTCGCTTTCGTCGGAAGGTCCGAAAGGTTGGGTTTTGCTGCCGCGCATCATGGGGTCGAGCAGTCCAAGTTGCACCAGTTTTTTTTGCAATTCGGCTGCTGCGGCGCGGTTGGGCTGGAGGTTGAGCTCGTCGGTGGAGATGGACCGCGGGTCGTTCAGTATTTGTCGAAGATTTACAATCATGCCAGTGGGCTGGTTATGGAAAAAAGGGATGAGGAGAGGTTGTATGTTTTAAACAAAAACAAATATGAAAAAATTGTGCCAAAGGGGAAAGCACAAAAGTTAAGGGATTGTTTCGTGTCAGGAAATGATTTTACCTTCTTTGCCCAATTCGCGCCGGATGCCCTTGAGGAGGTCGGCCTGGATGAGGATGTTGGCGCCGCGTTCAAGGCTTTGCAAACAAGCGTATTGCACCACGTTCAAGATGGCGGCACCGGTGAGTTCGTACTGGGCGGCCAGTTCGGCCAGCTTGATGGTATCTTCCAAAACGGCTTTGTGCAGGGGCAATGTTTTTTCCCAAAGTTGCAGGCGTTCCTGGGTGTCGGGCATGGGGAAATACACCACAGACTGGAAGCGCCGCATGAAAGCGTCGTCGAGGTTGTTTTTAAAATTGGAAGCCAGGATGACCAGTCCCGGAAAACTTTCAATGCGTTGCAACAGGTACGACACTTCCTGGTTGGCGTATTTGTCGTGGGCGTCGCGGATGTCGGTTCGTTTTCCGAACAAAGCGTCGGCCTCGTCGAAAAACAAAATCCAGCCTTTATTTTGGGCTTTATCGAACAACCTTGCGAGGTTTTTTTCGGTTTCTCCGATGAATTTGGACACCACCATCGACAGGTCGATCCGGAACACTTCGAGCTTTGTGCGTTGACCGATGAGCATGGCGCACAAGGTTTTTCCGGTGCCAGGGGGGCCATGAAACAAAGCCCGGTATCCCGGCTTGATGCGGTTGCCCAGGCCCCATGAATCATCCATCAGGGTTTGCTGGTGGCGCAGCCAGGTTTCGATTTCCAGCACCTGCTCCAGGGTGTTGTCGGGCAAAACGAGGTCATCCCAGGAAAGCAAACTTTCGATTTTTTCGGCCGGAAATTCGCTGCTGAACCTGGGCGACTGCACTTTGCCTGTGGTGATGCGTTCGACCCATTCGGGGTCGGGCAGCAGGCGGCCGCTCATGGGAGGTTCGGTGGGTGGGAGTTGTTCGATGTAAACCATACTGTTTTTGGCCAGTCGCCCATTGGAGTCGAGTATTCGCGCAATGTCGATCCGTGTGGACAAATCGTTGCCGCCCAGTACAAATTGTGCAGTTTCGCCGGTAGGTAAGATGCCGCGGTGGTTGATGCCACGTACGCCACCAAACGCAGGAATTTCGCCGCCAGCAGGGAAATGTTCGGCGAGCAGGCTGCTGAAAAAATCTGGCTGCAGGTGGGGGGCGAGGGCGAGCAGGAGGATTACAAACTCTTCAAAATTGGGTTGAAAAGTATTTAAAAATGCCGTGTAAGCCGATCCGTCATCAAAAAAAACGGACAACTCGGGCGGTTGTTCAACGGAATTGCCCAACCTGTGACCAATGGTTTTTTTTAAAAAATCAAGCGACAAACCGAGGTTGACGGTGGGTTGTTTGGTACTCAATTGCATGGTTCAGCTTAACAGGTTTACAATGTCGGTCCATGAACGTTTTTGGGCAAAAGAACGGGCGGCGTCCGTCACTGCTGGCAGGACCTCCGGGCGGTTTTTACCTGCCCAATAAAAGGCGTTGCAAAGCATATCCCAAGCGTGAAAAGGTTTGTCGTGCCCTTCATCAAGCAGAGCAGCACATTCAAGATGGGCAGTCCCGGCGTAGTGATGTTTGTCTTTCTCAGCTATTTTTTCGATTAAAAAAAACAACATTTCACCCAAAGCTTCGCCATCGCGCGGCATAAAATCGGACCACAATTGCAGGTTCATTGGGTAATGCATGTAGTGTTCTGTTGCACTGTTGGGTTGTGTTTTTACGGTGGGCGTTTCCACGTCTGTAGGTGTCAACCGAAGCAAGGTATCGAGCAAACCATCGCGGTAACGATTTTTCAAAGTAGCCGGATCAAAACCTGCCAATGCCTGTACGTTAAGGTGGGCCGACCGGGCCGTCCATACGTCTGGAGCCTCCGGAAGCGGAACAAATACGTCGTTGCGGTTGCCGGTTTTTAAGGCAGCCAATTGCAACGCAACCCGTTCGAACCCTGTTGTCCCGAAACTGCTCCAAAGGGTCAGGTAAACGGCGTCGGGAACCTTGGCGTCTCTGAGGTCTTGAATTTTTTGAAAAAAAAGCGCCGCTTCAGACGTCGGGAAAGGC
>JBBSDH010000279.1:0-5076 GCA_038249605.1 Chitinophagales bacterium
AGCAGTTGGATCGACAGTTTGGCGCCGCTGCATCCCAGTGGGTGCCCCAAAGCAATGGCACCGCCGTTTACATTGAGGATTTCTGGGTTGATGCCCATTTCCTGAACTACAGCCAACGATTGCGCAGCAAAGGCCTCGTTGAGCTCTATTTGCTGGATGTCATTCAGGGTAAGACCTGCTTGTTTAAGGGCTTTGGGAATGGCTTTAATCGGTCCTATGCCCATGTACAAGGGTTCTACACCAGCTACGGAACAAGCTGCAAGGCGTGCAATGGGCTTTAAACCCAGGTTTTTCATAAAGTTTTCGCTCATGACCAAAACAAATGCCGCCGCATCAGAAGTTTGCGAACTGTTACCAGCCGTCACAATCCCACCTTGGGCGAAAACGGGACGCAATTTAGCCAGTCCTTCCAATGATGTGTCGCGGCGAACACCTTCGTCGGTGTCTACCACAAAATCACGTTCGTGGCGTTTGTCGTTTTCTACCCAAACTTCTTTCACCGTAAAAGGAACGATCTCATTTTTAAACTTCCCGGCATCAATGGCTGCTGCGGCAAGTTGGTGGCTGCGCAACGAAAAAGCATCTGATGCCTCACGGGTAATACCGTATTTTTTAGCTACAGCTTCGGCGGTAAGGCCCATACCCACAAGGTAATCGGGTGTGTTTAAGGCAATGTTGTAGTTGGGCGCAAGTTTGTAACCCGTCATTGGGATCTGGCTCATGCTTTCGATGCCCCCTGCAATGTAACATTCGCCCATACCAGCGCGAATTTTAGCAACAGCTATGCTGATGGTTTCCAGGCCTGATGCGCAATAACGGTTTACGGTCATGCCCGGCACATCTTTGCCCAATGCACGCACAGATATCAAACGGCCTATTTGAAGGCCCTGTTCTCCTTCCGGATTGGCGCAGCCTACAATGACGTCGTCGACCATAGCCGGGTCGAGCCCGGGCGTATTTTTGATGAGTTGCTGAATAACCTCAATGGCGAGGTCGTCGGGGCGCGTGCCTTTGAATACGCCCTTTCCTGCTTTACCGACAGCGGTTCGTAAACCTGCGATGATGTATGCTTCTTGTGACATGGTATTTTTTTGATTGAATGTAAAAATGGATTCGCCGGATTCATCCTGTAGCTCCTTTGATCCAAGTCCCTTGAAAACTTGGGACAAGTCATGGTTAGTTTCGCAATGGTTTGCCGTTTTCGAGCATAAACTGTATCCTTTCGAGGGTTTTTTGCTCACCACACAAAGAAAGGAAGGCTTCACGCTCAATGTCGAGTAAGTATTGTTCGGAAACGGTTTGCGGACTGGTAAGGTCGCCACCGCACAATACAAACGCTACTTTTTTGGCAATTTTGACGTCGTGAGCACTGGCGTAATTGCCCAATTGGAGCGTATGCGCTGCGATGTACAAGGCGCCCAGTCCGGTGCGGCCAAGCACATAGACGTCTTTGCGCTGGATGGGTTGTACGTAACCATCAGCCAGTTCAATCACTTTGGATTTGGCTTCAGCAATGTTGCGGGCTGTATTGGGCACCACGTGGTCTTTATCATGCTTGAGATAGCCAAAATTGAACGCTTCATGGGCGGAAGTAGCAACTTGGGCCGTGGCTATGGTTTTGAACCGTTCGATCAGGCTTGGGATTTGAACATCGCCTTCGCGGCTGATGTCGTCGGAAAGGCGCACGGCAAACTCCTTGGTGCCGCCGCCGCCAGGAATGAGACCCACACCTACTTCCACAAGGCCAATGTAGCTTTCAGCGGATGCCATCACGGCATCAGCGTGCATGCTGAATTCGCAACCACCTCCGAAAACGTATCCTTGGGTTGCCATAACAACAGGTACCGAAGAATACCGAAGGCGCATGGACGTGTTCTGGAAAACAGAAATGGCCTGGTTCAGTTCGTCCCATTCCTGCTGGTAAGCCATCATGGCAATCATCATCAGGTTGGCACCCACGGTGAAATGCTGGGCATTGTTGCCGATGACCAGTCCCTTCCAACCCTGTTCCTCAGCTATCTGTATGCTGTCGTTGATGCCTCGGAGAATACCTTCTCCAATGGCATTCATTTTGGAGCGGAATTCAAGACACAAAACGCCATCGCCGATGTCGTGCAAAACAACTTCTGAGTTTTCGTACACCGGTTTTTGTTCCCGATAGGCATCCAATACGATGAAATCGGCGCCACCGGGTAGGTTTTGGTAATTTTTCGTACGCGGATCGTAGTACTGCCTGATGCCGTTTTGCGAACGGTAAAAGGTGGTGTGACCGGAGGCAAGCATGTCTTTTACCCACGGAGCAATGGTTTCACCCCTGCTTTCAGAGGCTTCCACGCCTGCCTGAACACCTGCCATGTCCCAATATTGGAAAGGACCAACATCCCAGGCAAATCCGGCGCGCAGGGCATCGTCGATGGCATAAGGCGTATCGCTGATTTCAGGCACACGGTTGCTTACGTAGGCGAACAAACCAAGGAAGGAGCGTTGCAGCAGTTCGGCCCCTTTATCCGTGGCTTTGAAAACCGCACGAATGCGTTGCGGCAATTCATCGATTTGTTTCAGGGTATCGAGTACGGGCAGTTTTTCTTTTTGAGAAATGCCGTACTCCAGGGTTTCAAGGTTTAGGGCATGCACTACAGGACGGCCTTTGCCATCCTTTTCAGCTGTCTTATGGTAAAATCCTTTTCCCGACTTGTTTCCATAGAACTTATTGTCTGTCAGAAACTTAAGGTATTTCGGGATTTCAAATGCGCCTATTTGTTCGTCGTTTGGACAGTTTTCACGCATACCGTTGATCACGTGTACGGCAGTATCCATGCCCACCAGATCGGCAAGACGGAAGGTGCCTGTTTTGGGTCGGCCGATGGCAGGGCCTGTAAGAGCATCTACGGTATCGATACTCAATCCGAGTTCGTGGGTGAGTTGGAAAATTTTGGCCATGGCATAAACACCAACACGGTTGGCGATGAAAGCGGGCGTGTCTTTGCAAAGCACCGTTTGTTTGCCCAGTATTTTATCGCCGAAGTGCATGAAAAAATCAACAACTTCGGAGCTCGTATCGGCGGTGGGTATGATTTCAAGCAGGCACATGTAACGCGCGGGATTGAAAAAGTGTGTTCCACAAAAGTGTTTGCGGAAATCTTCGCTGCGGCCCTCGGCCATCAGATTGATGGGAATGCCCGAAGTATTGGAGGTAACCAACGTGCCTTTGCGTCGTAGTTGATCTACTTTTTCAAAAACTTGTTTTTTGATATCGAGCCTTTCTACTACTACTTCCACAATCCAGTCTGCCGTAGCGATTTTGGACATGTCGTCTTCAAAATTGCCCACGGTTATGCGGGAGGCAAAGTTGTTGTCGTAAAAAGGGGCTGGTTTGGACTTCAGAGCGGTTTGCAATGCCGCGTTGCCGATGCGGTTGCGGGCGGAAGGTTTTTGGGCATCGGCTTCGCTTAGGTCGGGAGGTAGGATGTCGAGCATCAGTACCTCAAGTCCGCATCCGGCCAGATGTGCTGCGATACCGGTACCCATAAGGCCAGAGCCGAGCACGGCGACTTTGTGAATTCGTTTGAGCATAATATGGTTAAAGTTGTTGGTATGAAACACAAGTTAACTGCGGGTGTTGCTCCCGAGGATGCAAAAATGAAAATATTTAGCGAAAATTCGCTTTTTTAGACAAAAAACTTCACGACGTCTTAAGAGATTGTTTAAAACCTATCCACGACCATGAATCAAGCAGCAATGTTGCCGAAAAAAGGTGTGTTTTTTGATAATTAGACTTTATGTCTTTGTTTAATTTTGGCCAATTGTTTGTTGGTACAACAAATATCAAAGACAATGTCCAAATTTGCTTTTTGTAAGGTAATTATTCAAACAAATTCGGTTCAATCCAATCATCTTGGTCTTTTATGAAAACAGTTAAACGCTCGCGCTTGTTGCCCATCGTAGGTTTGATGCTATCTGTATTAACATGGCTTGCGAACAGCTCCAACCCACCAACCGGGCGTACGGGAGCTCCATTTGATGGAAGTTGCAACAATTGTCATTCAGGCGGTTCTTTCACCGGCACAGTAGCAGTGGAAGGCATGCCTGCAACGGTTGAACCCAATACAACCTATCCGCTTATGATTACACTTACACCAACCTCCGGCAGCCCCATACGCGGAGGTTACCAACTGGTAGCTGTGGATGCCAACAATGTGAACTGCGGCAACTTAACTGCCAGCAATACACAATCCGGAACTGAATTTGCCGGCAGTCGTGAATACCTTGAGCAGAGGGGTGCCAAAAATTTTACGGGAGGCGGACCAGCGACCTGGGCATTTACCTGGCAATCGCCAGGCAGTGTGACCGGAAACTCGATAAAATTTTACTACATCGGTAATTTTTGCAACAACAGCGGCAACGTTTCGGGTGATATCGCTTTTGCATTTTCAACAACTTACCCATTTTCTGGTTCTCCGCCGCTTGCCGCAAGCATCAACAACACGGATAATGTAAGTTGCTTCGGTGGCAACAACGGCAGTGCCACGGTGTCCGTATCGGGCGGATTGATGCCTTACAGCTTTTTGTGGAACAATGGACAAACAGCACAAACAGCCAACAACCTGGCCGCAGGAAACTATTCGGTAACAGTTACCGGCTCACAAGGAAGCGGTACAACTACTGCGATTGCAACGATCACACAACCAACCCAAATTATGGCCTCTGCGTCGGCCAATGGAACGATATCCTGCACCAACCCGAATGTTGTACTAACGGCTTCCGCAAGTGGTGGAACACCAGGATATGGTTACGTTTGGTCGAACAACGTGTCGGGCAACCAAATCGTGGTTTCATCAGGTGGAACATATACGGTAACGGTAACGGACAGCAACAGTTGTACAACTACAGCTACGGCTACTGTAACGGGTACGGTAAACCCGCCTACAGCAACCATCGCTCCGCCTGGAACTGTTTCTTGCAGCACTCCGACAGTAACGCTCAATGCAAGCGGATCGTCGAGCGGGCCGCAGTTTAATTATGCTTGGAGTACTTCAAATGGAAACATCGTTTCAGGTGGAACCACCTTAATGCCGA
>JBBSDH010000280.1:0-5071 GCA_038249605.1 Chitinophagales bacterium
ATCATACATGGTTGGATGAAACATCGTCCAGCTAGAAGGGAGGTAATCGCGGTGAAGCGACGTTACAATGATCACAAAACGTTCGAACCACATACCGATGTTTACAACAATGGAAAGGAAAAACGTCCACCAGATGCTGCGGCGGATTTTACGCGACCAGAACAACTGCGGACTAACCACGTTGCAAAACATCATGCCGAAATAGGCCCACCAGTAAACACCAAATACACGGTTGTAAAAGGCGAATTGTTCGTAAACATAACCCGAATACCAAGCGACGAACAACTCGGTGAGGTAAGCCACACCAACGATGGTGCCTGTAAGCACGATTACCTTATTCATCGATTCGACGTGGTTGATCGTGATGTATTCTTCCAGTTTGAGCACCTTGCGCGTAATCACCATCAGGGTTTGTACCATGGCAAAACCCGAAAAAATGGCGCCTGCTACGAAGTATGGCGGGAAAATGGTGGTGTGCCAACCCGGAATAATTGACGTAGCAAAGTCGAAGGATACAATGGTGTGTACCGAAAGTACGAGCGGAGTGGAAATACCTGCAAGTATGAGCGAAAGGGATTCCCAGCGCTGCCAGTGTTTGGCGCTGCCGGTCCATCCAAACGAAAACAGTTCGTACATTTTACGACGGTAACCCGTTGCGCGGTCGCGAACGGTGGCAAGGTCGGGAACCAAACCCGTGTACCAAAAAAGCAGGGATACAGAGAAATACGTTGAAATGGCAAATACGTCCCAAAGCAGCGGCGAATTGAAGTTGGTCCACAGCGGGCCGCGGGTGTTGGGGAACGGGAAGATGAAAAAGGCGAGCCATACACGTCCCATGTGGAAAATAGGGAACTGCCCGGCGCACATAACCGCAAAAATGGTCATGGCTTCTGCGGAGCGGTTTACACCGGTACGCCAACGTTGGCGGAACAACAAAAGGATGGCGGAGATCAGCGTTCCCGCGTGACCAATACCGATCCACCAAACGAAGTTGGTGATGTCCCACGCCCAGTTGATGGTTCGGTTCGAACCCCATTCACCTATGCCTTTCCATACCGTCCAAACTATGGCAAATGTATAGAGGGCGAGGAAAGCCGCGGACAGCGAAAAAGCTATGATCCACTCTTTGGAGGGTGCTTTTTCAGTGGGTGAACACAAATCTTCCGTGATGTTGTGGTAAGATTTGTTGCCTTCGATCAGAACGTGCCTTACCGGCGCTACTGCTTGCGACATAATATGTTAGGTTAAACTGTTGTATAGTTCGGGTTTCCTTGCAGTCTGATGGCTTCAGGATACCAGTTCTTCGTTGCTGTTGTGGATTTTTGCGGAATATTGAACGACAGGACGAACGTTGATTTCTTCAAGCACCTGGTAGGCCAGAGCGCCGGCCGTTTTACGGGCTTTGTTCACTGCACTGTCGGGATTGTTGGTGTTGCCGAAAACGATGGCGCTTGTTGGACAAGCAGTTTGGCAAGCGGTACGAACGTCGTTGTCCATGATGGCGCGGCTTTCTTTTTTGGCCGTCAATTTACCTTCCTGGATGCGTTGTACGCACAGCGAGCATTTTTCAATCACACCGCGGGAGCGAACCGTAACGTCCGGGTTCATCACCATACGCACGAGGTTGTCGGCGTAAAATGGTTTGTCGTCGCCTGCCACCCAGAACACACGCTCTTCGTTGGCGGGAAAGGTATCTGCGGTGGTATAGTCGAGCCAGTTGAAGCGGCGTACTTTATAAGGACAGTTGTTGGCGCAGTAACGGGTACCGATGCAACGGTTGTAGGCCATTTGGTTGAGGCCTTCCATCGAGTGGTTGGTGGCATTTACCGGACAAACGTTTTCGCAGGGTGCGTTGTCGCAGTGCTGGCACATCATGGGTTGGTAAACCACTTTGGGATTTTCCAGATCACCGTAGAAGTAACGGTCGATGCGCAGCCATGTCATTTCGTGGTGGCGTGCCACTTCTTTTTTACCTACCACCGGCACGTTGTTTTCGCTTAAGCAGGCCACCTGACAGGCGCCGCAACCGATGCAGGAGTTGAGGTCGATGTACATACCCCATTTGAGGCCGGTAGCGAAGTACTCAACGTTGTCGGGGTAGAGGGTTTGTTCGTTGAGGTGGCTGGAATGTGCATGGAATTCGGCCATGTCTTTTTCCAGCTTGGGCAATTCTTTAAGGTTGGCATGGAAAATGATCGAACGGTCGGTCAATGAACCTTGAAAGCCTTTCCAGCCCAGCGCTTTTTCGTCGGCATTGATCACTTTACCTTCTTCTTTGCCCATGGCAGTTACACCCATGGTGTGGTGGTCCTGAACACAGGAGAAGTGTTTTTCTTCGCCGGTTTTGTCCGAAACCGATGCGTTTCCGGCATAGTATTGAACCAGACCACCCTGAACAGGCAGCCAAGGGTTTACGTTTACGCCAAAACCTACACCGGAGCCGCCGCTTTGGCGACCGCCGCCGAGGGCGATGGAAACCGTGCCGGGCATTTGGCCGAAGCCTTTAACAACCACGCAGGTTTGTTTCTGTCCGTTGATGTCTACCTCTACGGTATCGCCGTCGTTGAGGTTTTTCCAGCCGTTGATGTTGTTCACACCATCCCACTCCACCGGTACGCTGAGGTAGTTGCCCCAAACGGTACGGGTGACCGGGTCGGGCATTTCCTGCAACCACGGGTTGTGGGCGTATTGTCCACCGCCGATGTTGACGGTTTCGTAAAACGAAATTTCCACTTCGCCAGAAGTTGGTTTGCTTACACCTGAAGCATCAACGGCGCCTTTGAACCCTACCGTAAGCAGGGAAGGAACACCTTGAAAGATGCCGTCGTGCAGGCTCATATCCCAAAATGCGACGGGCGTGCTGTATTTGTTCTGGGTAGCGAAAAGGTCGCTTGCCCAGTGTGATTTCAGGTATTGGTAGTAAGGCTGATCGTCTTCGCGGTTGAGGTTTGTGCTGTCGGCCCATTCCAAAATGCTGTGTTCGGCCTGGCGGGTATTGAACAGCGGCGCGATGGTGGGTTGGATAAGGCTGAAATGTCCTTTTCTGGGTTCGGCGTCGCCCCACGATTCGAGCAGGTGGTTGGCGGGAGCGCTATGGGTACAAAGAAGCGTAGTTTCGTCGAGGATGCCTGAGAACGAAACACGGGTACCTACTTTGGCGAAAGCTTCGGCGAATTTGCTGCTGTTGGGCAGTTCGTAAGCCGGATTGGCGCCCCAAACGATGGCTACTGCAACTTGTCCGGCGTTCATTTCTTCCACCAGACGCATCATATCGCGCTCGTCGCCCTGACGCAGGTTGCTGGGCTGGCCGAAATCAACCATGGTGTTGATGTTGCCGAGCAGGTCGTTGATTTTGTTTACGATAACCTGTTCTGAAACGTTGTTGCTACCGCTCACCACCAGCGAGTTGCCACGGGCGGCTACAAGTTCTTTCGCTACTTTTTTGAAAGCATTTGCGGCTTTATCGTTCACTTTGGGACCGCCGATGCCGGCTGCGCCCGTTAAAGCGGCAATTTCATTGTAGAGGGTGCAAATGGCGGCACCTTGTTCGCTGGGCTTCACCAAAATGCGGTTGTCTGCATTGGAACCCGTGAGCGACATGTAGCTTTCCACCTGGTAGTGGCGCGACATTTTGTCGTTGGCGGCTTTTACGCGGCGGTTTTGCGCGTAAGCGCGGGCATATTCCACGGGGCTGATCCAGGTACCCAGGAAATCGGCGCCGAAAGAAACGATCACTTCGGCTGCATCGAAACGGTAGTTGGGAATGGTGCGTATGCCGAAACTTTGTTCGTTGGCGGCAAGCAAAGCGGCGCTCGAAACAGGATCGTAGGCAACCACGCGGCTGTTCGGGAACTTGGCGGTGAATTCAGCCAGGGCTTTTTTGGCCGTAGGGCTGATGATGGTATTGGTGATGATGCGTACGTTGCCACCGGCAGCCAATTTGGCTTTCACCTCTTTGTCGAGGTCTGCCCATACTTGTTCGTTTACTTCACCTTCGGCGATTTTACCGGCAAATTTGATGCGTTTGGTGTCGTAAAGGCTAAGCACCATGGCTTGTGCACGGGCACTGGTTCCGCCGCCGGTTATGCCGCAAAGGCTGTTGCCTTCAATTTTGATCGGACGACCTTCCCGGGTTTTAACAAGAACCGCACAGTAATCGCCGCCGTTTACGAAAGAAGTGGCAAAATAATTGGCTATACCCGGTACGATGTCATCGGGTTTCGAAACGTAAGGAATGGCGCGTTTGAGCGGAATTTCACAGGAGGCAGCAATGGTTGCTGCGCCCAGTCCAAAGCCCATGAGCTTCAGGAAATCGCGGCGGCTGGCAGCCCAATTACCCTCGGTTTGGTCGATGTTTTCGGTGGAAAACTCTTTTTCAGCCGATTTAAGGAAGGAGTCTTCCCTGTTCAAATCTTCGGTGCTAACCCAAATACCGTTGTTCTCGTGCATGTTATGTATTGTATAGATGTTGTATCAAAAAAGGAGAAAGAAATCTGAGAATGCTTGGCGGTTTTATTCCGCATTCCGCATTCCAAATTCCGCATTCAATAGTGGCATTTCTGGCATTCCAGACCGCCGACATCTTCCACGGTTACTTTGTCGCGCTTGCCCGACTTCAATTCGTCGTGGTAGCGTTCGAATTGCTTGTAGTAGTCGTTTTCGGCAAATTTCACTTCGGTTTCGCGGTGGCAGTTGATGCACCAGCCCATACCGAGCGTGGAATACTGGTACACTTCTTCCATTTCCTGAACCGGCCCGTGGCATTTCTGGCATGCTATTTTTCCAACCGTTACGTGTTGAGCGTGGTTGAAATAAGCATGGTCGGCAAGGTTGTGGATGCGCACCCATTCGATGGGGCCCTGGATTTTGCCGTTGGAGTCGTTTTTGAGCGACTTAACGATGCCCTCCCACTGGTTTTCAACCAGTGCTCGGCCGTTGTCGTCCATGGCGGTGAGGGTGTTGGCGGACATGTACTCTTGTCCGATCCATTTTTTGTACAGGTCTTCGATTTGTTTTTCCGACCAGTTTTCGTACCCCTCTACATATTTGTTTGTGAGCGGATCGAAGCCGA
>JBBSDH010000281.1:0-5066 GCA_038249605.1 Chitinophagales bacterium
CTGTTGCCGGCACAAATTCGGGTGCAATGTTCCAGTATTCCCGGCACAGCAGTCGGATGAGCTCCACCGAGGTACGCGAATGAAAATCAAGGAATATGGTTTTGATTTCTCGAAGGGGTTTTTCGGAAAAAAGACAAACGGTTTTCACTTTGCCGGTGGCGCCGATGCAATAATCGGAAACGATGAAGGCTTGGGGAAGCGATGGAATGATTGCGACTGGGGTCAAAGCCAGGTCAATTTCCCCGGCGGCCAGTTTACGTGCGCACTCTGAGGGTATCTCGAGGCTCAGTTCGATGTTGTCGGACAAATCGCTGCGGTACAAACCGTAAATAAACGGTTTGGTATTCAGGTAACTTACGGCCGACAAGCGTATTTTAGAAGCCATGGCTGGGATGGTTGGCGGTCAGTTTTGAACTACCGGCAGGTCGAAGTACCCGCGGAAAAGTTTGTCTTCTTCAAAAACAGTGTCGGTGAAGTCCTGCAGCACGTTGTACAAAGTATCCCTTTCGATGGGGCGACGGCCGCTGCGGCGAATGAGGTCGACGAGTTGTGCGGTAGTCAGCGACGGATTTTGTTCTTCCGAGCCTGCCATGGAGTAAATTTTGGTGGTATCGTCGATGGTGCCGTCGATGTCGTCAACGCCGAAGGAAAGCGACATTTGTGCCACCTGACGTCCGATCATGGGCCAATAAGCCTTGACATGGTCGAAATTGTCGAGGTAAATGCGGCTGATGGCGTAGTTGCGAAGGTCTTCCACTGTGGTACTTTCGGTCAGGTGGCTCATCTGGTTGTCCTGGTTCCTGAATTTCAGTGGAATAAACGTTTGAAACCCTCCGGTTTTGTCCTGAAGTTGGCGCAGTTGTTCCATGTGACCAATGCGGTGCCTGTAGTGTTCGATGTGGCCATAAAGCATGGTGGCGTTCGAGCGTTTGCCCAGGTCGTGCCAAATTTCATGGATGCGGAGCCATTGTTCGCCAGTGCATTTGTCGGCTGCAATTTGCTCGCGTATTTCGGGGTCGAAAATTTCTGCTCCGCCTCCCGGCATGCTGTCCACGCCGGCATCGGCGATCATTTTCATGCCCTCTTCATAACTCACTTTCGCCTTTTTGAAAATGTAGTGGTATTCCACGGGTGTGAGCGCCTTTATGTGGAGCTCAGGCCTGTGTTTTTTTATTTTTTGAAAAAACTCCTGGTAAAAGGGCAAATCGTACTGTGGAAGAACTCCTCCGACAATGTGTACTTCGGTGACCGGTTCTCCGTCGTATTTGCGAACGATATCGAACATGTCGTCCATTGTATATTGCCATGCGTCCTGGTCGTTGCGTTGTTTGATCAGACGCGAGTAGGAGCAAAATTTGCAATCGTACACACAAAGATTGGTAGGTTCGATGTGGAAATTGCGGTTGAAAAAGGTATCGTCGCCGTTTTTGTTTTCCCGATAGTAATTGGCCAGAACGCCGAGATAGCTCAATGACCCATTTTCAAACAGGAAAAGCCCTTCCTCGGGGGTGATGCGTATACCGGCAAGCACTTTTTCTGCGATGGTGCGTTCTTCGGTGCTAAGCGACGGATTTTCGAGCAGTATGTTGAGTTGTTCTTTGCCCCTCATGGCTAAATTTTAAAAACGTGTGGTTCGTAAGAAGTAAAACCGAAATGGAGGTGCTATGTTCACAACTTTCAATTAAAAATGAAAATTGACTACTGCCCCACCCTGGCAATTTATTGGGGCTTAAGGGTTGTTGAAATTTATCAACTGGATAAGTTTTTTCGCGTTTTCGGGATTTGAAAATTCGGATTCCAGGATGACTTTGCGCTCATCGACCCTACTGGTTTCGAAGGCAGTATTGCCCAGGGCTTCGATGGTTTGGCGGATGGCGGTTGCTGTGTTGCGCACGTAGCAAAGGCTTTTAAGTCCAGTGCCGTCTACCATAACGTCGTTCACGATGCAAAACCGGCCTCTGAACAAGGCGTTGATCAATTTAAGTTTGATGCCCGCGCTTTGGAATGAAATGAGCAGGTTGATGTGGGCGTTTCGAATCAGTTCATTCATCCGGGCTTCGTCCGGATTTTCCACCAAGGTAATGTTTTCGTGACGGGCGGCTTCTTCTTTCAGTCGCTCGGAAGGTTCCATACCTGCTACGATGAAAGGCATTTCGACGTTGTTGAAAACCTCTTTCATAAGCCAGACTGCGGCTTTTTCATTGTCTGCAACGCTTAATTTGCCGTGAAAAAGTACATATTCGCCACGTCCCGGCATGTTTTCTACCATGTTGTTGGGGTGAAAAGCAGGCAGATAATGGGAGTTTGCTTTGAAAGCGCTGAAGTATTTCTGGTCGTTGCCTGAAAGGGTGATGATTTGATCGGCGTGCAAAACCACTTTGGGTTCGATGCGTTGCAGTTTCAGACTTTCGATGAAGAAATAGAGCTTTTCAAGCCAGTCTTCCGAAAGTTCCGATAGGCTTTCGTAGTATTTCCACTCAACGTTGTGCATGCGCACAATTTTCTGGCGTCCGCGGAGTCGTTTGTTCCAGATGAGTGCAGCGGTGTGCATGCCTTCAAAAAGTATGGGATAATCATCCTGGCGCAAACGGTTAAGCAACTTCTTGTTCAGTCGCGTGCGCATGATGAATGGCAACAGGCTAAGTTGATAAATAAGGTTTCTGCTTCTTGGATAATAATAAACGGCGTGACAGTACTTTTCAAGCTCTGGCTGTTGTTCACGTCCTCCGTATTGAAAACAGTGCAGGATCACACGAACACCTTGTTCGTGCAGGGCTTTGATTTGGTTGAAGATGACAATAACGCCGCCGTAATTGGCTGGATAGGGAATGTCGAAAGAAACGATGTGTAGGTACATGCAAAATAGGATAACCATGTATAGCGTGTGCAAAGATATATTATTTTACACAGCCGATTTTATACAATGGTTTTCAAAATAAAAGAAGGAAACACTTTTTAACGTATGGTGAAAATTTTGTTTAACAGCTATTCCACCCAAGACAGTTTTTTTTAAAAAAAATACCGCTCAAAATGCTTCGAATCTTTGGTTAATAACTTACCTTGTAGAACTTTTATGGGGTCCTTTACTGGTCGCCCAAATTAATGATCGTTCACCAAAAACAAGGGTTATGAACATTACTTTCGAAGAGCTACGCCGCATCAAGCACGCTTTGCCGACGGGCAGTATTTCCCGCATCGCAAACGACCTGCACCTTGAGGAACAAACCATTCGCAATTATTTTGGCGCCCGCAATTTCAGGGAAGGTCAAATCGTGGAATGGCATCGTGAACCGGGGCCAGGCGGCGGTATTGTCCGTTTGGAAGACCCTACCATTTTGAACCGCGCGCTTCACATCCTTGAGATGGTGAAGGCGCAATCTTAAAAACCAGAAAACAAAATCTCCTCAAGCAAAAAATGAGTCATCCAGGCTTCCGGATGACTCATTTTTTTTAAAAAGATTTGTAAAAACCATCGGTTAGATCCTTAAAAGCCTCTGAATGGATTTCTTCCGACTGGTAAATGTACAACGGTTTTTGGCGCTCAAAACATCGGGGAGAACGTTCAAAACACAACAACATGCGTTCGGGCTGCTTTCCAGGGCGACTGTATACCAGGTTTTCCCGGGCGACATACAAACGCTGAAACAAAGCCAGTTCCTGAAACAGTACGGCTTCTTTGATCGGCAACACCACGCAAAATTTGCCATCTGGCGTCAACAACCGCAACACGGCCCTGATGAGCTCGCCGGGCCTTAAAGTCGCCTGGTGCCTTCCCAAACGCCTGCGGATATCGGGTGACACCGACGTTTCACTGAAAAAAGGCGGATTGGAAACTATGAGGTCGTAATCCAAACCCTCTGTTGGATGGTATTGTTGAATGGACGATGATACAACATGAATGCGTTCGGACCAAGGACACGCGCGTATGTTTTCTCTGGCGCAAGTAGCTGTGGCTTCGTCAATCTCCACGGCATCAATGGCGACAACCTGGTTGCGTTGGGCAAGCATCATGGACACAATCCCCGTCCCGGCGCCAATGTCGAGGATGCGTTGAGCATCGTCTACAGGCGCCCAGGCGCCCAAAAGCACACTGTCCGTGCCCATGGGATGAACGGCGCCCAATTGCCTTATGGCAAATTGTTTGAAGAAATAATCACCAGGCATGGATCACACGCGGTTTCCAAACAACAAACTTCCAATACGCAACATGGTGCTGCCTTCCTGTAATGCAATTTCCCAATCGCCCGACATGCCCATGGAAATTTCTTTAAATGTTGGTTTGTCTGGAAAAAACCGAGCTTTCAAGGTTTCAAAAATGCCGTACAGTTGTTTGAATTCTTTGCGTACCTGGTCTGCATCCTCGGTAAAAGAAGCCATGCCCATCACCCCGCACAACCGGATGTTGTTCATGTTTTTAAAAGATGGGCTGTTGAGCAATGCAAAGGCTTCTTCCTCGGAAAGTCCGAATTTGCTTTCTTCCCGGGCAATGTGGAACTGCAGCAGGCAATCGATGGTCCTGTTGTTTTTCAAAGCTTGCTTGTCGATCTCTTCGAGGAGCCGCAGGCTGTCGACAGAATGAATCAGAGATACAAACGGGGCAATAAGTTTGACTTTGTTGGTTTGGAGGTGACCGATGAGCTGCCATTGGATGTCCTTGGGCATCGCCTCGTATTTTTCCAACATTTCCTGCGCCCTGTTTTCGCCGAAATGGCGCTGATCCTGCTCGTACATCAGCATGATTTGATCCACCGGCTGGGTTTTGGAAACGGCAATGAGCAACGCTTGCCGGGCTTTGGTTTGAAGTAAGATTTCCTGCAACATGACTGTAAAAGATAGAGCGCAAACCTAAGGGAAATATTTGGCAGAATCTTGCACAGCGAAATGAAACGGATGCGTATCTTACAAATTGAATTACCTTTGCGCCCTAAACATATACTTGATTTATCTTATTTTATAATCCTTGTTTCGTTGTGCCAACAGATGCTTATCCTGAACATCCTCTAATCCTTATCCATGCCTATTTTTTTTCATTGCTTATCACACGCGATGCGTTTCATCTCACCAAC
>JBBSDH010000282.1:0-5055 GCA_038249605.1 Chitinophagales bacterium
GGCGCCAACCAAAATGGCACGGCGCCGTATCGTTCGAGGGAATCGGGTTTTTCAGAGCTTGGAATGTGCACCGACACGGCGTTTTTACCCGGTTTCAAACCTTGGGTTGGCAAATACGCGATCAAACCTTTGGTTATGGAACCTGGCTTTTGATGGAACATCCAGTCGGGCTTGGCAACGATGGAGTCGTTGATGCGCAGTTGGAAAAAACGGTTCAGGCACGCCATGCTTTGGCTATCGCGCAAAAACAACCGCCTGTCGCGCGGCAGACTTCCATCCACCTCCGATTCGATGCATCCTAAGGCGTAAAGACGCTCATCGAGCATGCGCGGGTATAAAACAAATACGGGCAGGAGCGGCCCTTCGATGACTTCCGCAGGCAGCGACACAGCAGGCACCCTGCGGGGCGACGTGCGCTGGTTATCGTAACGGTCGGGTAAAACTTCAAATTCCGGTGCGCCGGAGCTGAAAAAGCTGCGTGGATCGAGCAAGTGGCGCCCACGCAAATCCGACACCTTTTCCGTAAACACCAGTATTACACAAGTCATGAAACCAATCATGATGAAGGTCAATGCCATGTAATACCTTTTGCGCGGGATGTTGGTTACAAATGCCAGCATCAGATAAGTTAGTGGTTTGTACACCAACGGCATGGTTATCATGCCAAAATAATAGGCCAACCTTGCCCCACCAAAACCGTATTTTTTTGACCAAAGCGGCTTTTTTTTCATCCAAAGGGAAGCAAAAACAATGAGGAAAGCCAAACCTGTGAAAACGAAAAAAAGCAACAGAATCAACAGGTCGGAAGCCGCTTCCGATAAAAGACCTTTCATAACCTGGAAAATACCAAAAATAAGATGGTAGGCAATTCCAAAGCCCACACCCGACAATGCAAGCAAAAAAGCGAAAGCAAAAATTTGGTTGCAAAGGCGGTCGAGCCGCACCATATACTTATCCAATGTACCCAGTTTTTGCTCCTGGTACCTGCTCACTTCTTCCGAAACATCGGGAATGTTGTCGTACCGTATGCCCTCTGGGAAAACTTCCATTAGCCCCACCAGACTCACCCAAAAAGCCCTCAATATAAGATGCGCCACAAACGCAACGATGAGCAGCCAGGCCACAACTTTGAAAAAGCTGTACGCCATGATCGGCAAAGTGTACATGCTTCCGGTGAAGTCGAAACTCATGTACTGCAGGTAGTAGTAAAAATAATCCTCCACTGCTTCAGGCAGGTACGTGGCCAAAACAATGGCAGCGCCGGAGATGATGAGCTCGAGGTTCCAGCTGCGACCTTCGAGGTCGTGGATGGATCGAGGTTCGGGTGGTGTGTTTTGCATGGGACGAAAGTAATGCGGAATGCAGAATGCGGAATGCGGAATTTGCCGTTGCTTCGACGTTCCCGGGTGGAATTTGGAATTTGTCATCCCAGCGTACGTGGAAACCAACTTCCAAATTCCGCATTCCGCATTCCGCATTCCGCATTACTTTCGTCCCATGCAATTGCCCAACACCTCCGATACCATCGTGGCACTGGCCACACCACCCGGCGTGGGCGCCATCGCCGTGGTCCGACTGGCCGGTCCCGAAGCCATCGCTTTGGCCGACCGCGTATTCAAAGGAAAAAGTCTGATCAAACTGCCCAGCCACACCGCTCATTTCGGGCGCATTGCGGACGAGCAGGGCAATGCCGTAGACGAGGTGTTGCTCACCCTATTCCGCGCGCCGGGCACGTACACCGGCGACGATGTGGTGGAGATCAGTTGCCACGGCTCGCCTTTCATACAGCAGTCAATCGTGCAATTGTGCCTGCGCCAGGGCGCACGGTTGGCACAACCGGGCGAGTTCACCATGCGGGCATTTTTGAACGGGCGGCTCGACCTCAGTCAGGCCGAAGCCGTGGCCGACCTCATCGCCGCCGAAAGCTCCGCAGCGCACGACATCGCCCTGCGCCAGTTGCGCGGCGGCTTCAAAAACGAAATCGCAGAGCTGCGGCAGGAGCTGATCAACTTCGCCAGTCTGATCGAACTGGAGCTCGACTTCGGGGAAGAAGACGTGGCCTTCGCCAACCGCGACGACTTGGTTGCCCTCGTGTTTAAAATCCGGATGTATTTGACCAGGCTTTTGCAGTCCTTCGCCCTCGGCAACGCCATGAAAAACGGTGTAAACACCGTCATCGCCGGCCGTCCCAACGCAGGCAAAAGCACCCTGCTCAATGCCCTGCTCAACGAAGAACGGGCCATCGTGAGCGAAATAGCGGGCACCACCCGCGACACCATCGAAGAAGTACTCAACATCAAAGGCGTACATTTCCGGCTCATCGACACGGCGGGCATCCGCGAGGCGCAGGACCAGATCGAGGCCATCGGCGTGCAGCGTACCATGGAAAAAATAGAACAGGCCGCCATCCTGGTGTACTTGTGGGACGTGTCGGAAATGACCCTCGCGGCCGTGCACGACGACCTCAAGCGACTTGTGCACGGCAACCTGAAGGTGCTCGTGGTGTGTAACAAAATGGACCAGAACCCGTATTTCCGTCCGGAATGGCTCCTCAACCCAACCGATCCCGATGTGTTGCCCTACCTGCAAACCGACCCGCCAGCGGAAAACGCCGTAGGCCTCACGTACGAGCAGATCATCACCTTGTCGGCCAAAAACGGGCAAAACATCCTGTACCTGCTCGAAAAACTTTTCGAAACCGCCGTCGGCACCGAGGTAAACACTGGTGGCACGGTAATTACCAATGCCCGCCACTACGACGCCCTGCGCCGTGCCGACGAGGCCCTGAACGACGTGCTTGCGGGCCTAACCGGCGGCATCAGTGGCGATTTTTTGGCTCAGGACATACGCAGGTCGCTTTCGTATTTGGGAGAGATCAGCGGGGAGGTTGGTGTGGAGGATTTGCTGGGGAATATTTTTGGTAAGTTTTGTATTGGGAAGTGAAGGGTTGCAAAAAACTAATACAGCATTTGATGTTGATCATTTATCTTCATACTTCCTGTTTTATTCGTTCCGTTAAGCTACGTGCTGCGCAAATTCACAACATAAAAGCAAGTTTTACTTACTTTTATTAGTGCATACTTCAAAAACGGTCGTCTGAACCCAAAAGCGCTAACCTGAAATAATAAAGTTGTTTTTTAACGATACTAAATAATGCTCAACCGAATCATCGTCATTAATTCCGCTCTTTACGCAAAAGCCAACCTTCACCTTGGCGATGCCGAAAGCATCCAGTTGGCTGCCGAGAACAATGTGGGCAAGAGTTCGCTTATCAATTGCCTCAACTTCTTGTACATCCTTGACAAGCGGGAGTGGAAATTTGGCGACAACACTGCCAGCGAGACGATCAAGCACTATTTCAAGACTGTAGAGCAGAGTTACGTCGTGTTTGAAATTGTCAAAGACGGCTATTATTGCATCGTCGTCAAACGGTCCACCGACAAAGATGATCTGGAATACTGCATCATCCAGCACGCTTACCAGGATGAGATTTTTTTTAAACGGGAAGGCGACACCATCGAGCCGCTCAAATTCAAGGAAGTGGTCGGCAATTTGGCCAAACGCGGCATTGCCATCAAGTCCAAGATAAGCCGGGAAGACCTTTACCAGCGTATTTACAGCACACAGCGGCGCGATAAGCCGGTGGTTATTGTCACCGATAAAGTGAAACGCATTGGCAACAGCCGCAGCAACAGTTTTACCAAAATGTACAAACACCTCATCAAGGCCGATGCCATCAATGAGGAAGCATTCAAAGACGCACTGCTAATAGCCGACAACCGCAAAGAGACTTCGCTCGATGTGTTCACCGACCGCAGCCAAACGGTATTGCAAGACTTTGAAATCAAGCGGGGAAAAATCAAAAGTTTAGAATCGGTAGTCGCTGATTTCAGTAATTTCAAACTGCTCAACAACAACTTCAATGCCTTCCGCGAGCGTTGTGGTGCATTAAAAGTTAATTTTTTAGAACAGTACAAAACGGCATACCCAAGACTGCGCGAAGACACCCAAGACAACGGGCTGCTGGCGATAAAAATCAGGACGTTGCAAACACAACTTGACGAAACCTTGAAAGTTGAAATGACTCGGTTAGTTGCCGAAAAGACACGCTTAGAAGTAGAACGAGAAAAGCAGGAGATAGAAGCCTTATCTTTTAAAAAAAACCTTGAAGACACTTTGTTTCACCGCAAAGGCCAACTCGGATACAGCGAACTCGAAAGCGACATCAAACGCCTCCGAAATGAACTCAGCAATCTGACCACTGTGCTGAATCAAATAAACCGTCCGACGGTGACGGACGTATCGGTGCAAAAAAAAATCAAGGGATTGGGGCAGGAAATAGAACTGCTGAAAATTAAAATTGCCCGCTTTGACCACCTGGCCCAGCACCATCTGGCGCAAGACCCCGACTTGCGCCGCCAACTTTCTGCTTACCTCCACCCCAACGTGTTGAGCCTTGACAAATCACTCATTCAACGTGCCATCACCAAAGCCGACTCAATGCTTACGGTTTTTGATGGCGCGATTGACGTGTCATCACTCCCGCCTGCTCCTCTAGAAACCCTGGAAGACCTCAAAGCGCGTTTGCCACAGGCGAAAGCAGAACTGGATGAGCAAGAAACATTGCTGGACGCCATTGCGCAGCAACAACAAAAAGAACAGAAAAAGCTCGACACCGAACGGCAACTGAAGGAGAAAGAGGCTTTTTTTGACAAAGTGCGGCAACGTCCCACGACCGAACGGTTACTCAGCGAAACCCAGGAAAAGATCCAAGAACTCGGTGGCAAAATCACTGCCAAGTCGGATGACATTTTCCAAAAAGAAAATGAAATAACGGTCAAACGCGCCGAAAAGGAGCGATTGGATGTAAACCTCCGAGATAAACGCCAGCACCTCAGCAACTATGAAAACTGGTACCGCGAGCTACAAAATCGCACCGACGTGTTCAAAACCGACGATGCTCCGCCTGACAACCGCTTGCTGCAAGAACTCATGTCCGACTTCCGGGAGGGTTACAGCAAAATGAGCAGCCTCCGGGAAGAGCGCGACCGCAAC
>JBBSDH010000283.1:0-4983 GCA_038249605.1 Chitinophagales bacterium
AACTTCAAACTTTAAACTTCAAACTTTAAACTTCAAACTTTAAACTTCAAACTTTAAACTCCAAACTTCTAATGTACCATCAACTTGCCGCTGCCTGCCGGGGCACCGTTGAGGATGATCTCAAAAAAGTACAGGCCCGGATTCATGTCGTTACGCTGCAATTCGAAACGGGCCTGGTCCGATTGTTTTTCGGTCACCATTTTGCCCTGGGTATCGTACACACGCAAACGGTAGTCGCCCGATTCCGGAGCATTTTTCACCGTTAACCAGCTGATGTTTTGCAGTGGGTGCGGCGCGATGGTCACCTCGAAGCTCGGACGAATGGGCTGCCAGGCGCTTACACTTACGAAGTTCAATCCGATGCGGTGCTGCGTGGTGTTGGTGATTATCGGCTCGTTGAAATCAAAATAAATGGCGGCACTGTTAAAAATGTCGGTTTCCAGAGGGGTGGTTTCCCGCGGACGGACACGGAAACGGATGAATCCGTTGGACAGCTCCTGGTTCACGTTGCTGTCTGGCAGCAGGATGTTCGGGAAGTCGAACAACAAAACGTTGGCGCCCATTACCGACCAGCGGTAATCATGGCTTGAAGCGCCCACTTCCACACTGGTAAGATCGAGCCATTGCGACAACGTATCGCGGATCGCTACGTTGAAGGCTGTATCAGTGCCGGTGTTTTGAAAACGGATGGTGTATTCAATTTCCATTCCGGGTTTGATGTAATGCGATGCCCCATAGCCGATGGGGAAGCCCTGTTTGTCGTTCGGATCGTAGGCGCCTTGGTTCATCGAACAGTCTACATCGATGTACGACGGATTGTCGTTGGTTGCAAACTGTGCCACGAAACCGGTGCTGAATGGTGCGTTATCCGTACAGCCTTCAACCGACAGGATGGGAAGTTCCTCCTCCGGATAGGTGGCCTCCTGTTCGGCTTCAAGGCGCCAGGTACTGCCGTTGCGGGGCAGGGAAACGGTCATGCTTTCACTGGGGGCAAGTGGGGCGCTGAAGCCGTCGTAAGTCATGATGCCGTCTTCGATGACAATGTACTTCAGCTCCTCGGCCATGGTTTCGGCGCCCACGTTGGTGAGGATGAAAACCAGGCTGTCGTTTTCGCAATTGGCTTGCAACGCCACGATGGCGCCGTTGTAGGAATTGTCGCAAGAAGAATCTGGATAAATGTGCGCTTCAGTGCAGTGGGTTTGGCCCAAAAAAGCATCACAGGAAACCAGCACGGTCAGTACTAAATCTCTGCATTCAAAAGCGTTCAGGTCGCCCAGTTCAAACTGAATCTGGTTGTTGCCCAGGTCGGTGTAAGGCAGTGTTGCGCTCACCGGCGAAAGGAACGGATCAAGCGTGACGACCAATGTTGCATCCTGGGCCGACACGATGCTGTTGTTGCAGCACTGAATGAAGTACTGGCTGGTGAAGCAGCGGCGCAAAAGGTTCGTACCGATGCTTACTTGCATTTGCGGACAGTCGAGTCCGACGCCCTGCAGGGCAAAGTCCAATGTAGCCACATCACCTGAATTGGGAAGCGGTAAGGTGGTGGCGCCCGGACAACTGGTCACAATTGGCAAATCTACCAATACAACATACGTTCCCGGAGGCACGCTGATGGTGTAGTTGCCTTGTGCATCCGTCACACCGTAAAAGACAAGCCCTCCGCCCTGTGCCCTTATAAAAATGTTGGCCAGTGCAGGGTCGTCGGTATTGGCAAGGCAGTTGTTGTCCTCGTCGCTGCCTACACGCCCGATGATTTGGGTGCATGTTGGATCGTTGACATCAACCGTATATGTTTGAGAAGCGGAACAGCCGTTGGCATCGGTCAGGGTAAGGGCATAAACACCGGGAACCAAACCTGTGAGCACCGGGGTTGTGCTGTTATTGCTCCAGACAAACGCGAATGGTTGTGTGCCGCCGTTAATCTGGGGGAAAATACCGCCGCCACAGATGCTGAAATTGCTTAAATTGATGGGCGGTGGCTCGTAAATTGAATCCAGGCTCAATGCTGTGCAACCGTTGGCGTCCGTTACGGTAAGCAGATAATCTCCGCCTTCAAGGTTTTGGATATTTACCTGGATAACATTGAATTGTTGGAGGGTAAACCCGTTGGGACCGCTCCAGTTGAAATTGTAGGGTGGTACGCCACCGGCTACAGATCCGAAAAGGGAACCATCGGCTGCTCCCGAACAACTTACGGATTCACTCCCTTGCGATAGGTGAAAAATCTGAGCGGGCTGGATAAGGTTAAAACACTGGGTGGTTTCGCATCCATTGTCGCTGGAGACCACGGTTACGCAGTATGTTCCTGCGGCGAGGCCGAAGGCGGATGGACCTACCTGGCCGTTGCTCCACAAAAATGCTGTGTTGGGAATAGGTTGAAGAGCTATGGAGCCGTTGGCGCTGCCGTTGCAGGCGGGAGACTGGATGATGTTGGTTGTGATGAGCGGCCCATCGATGTCGCCCGTAACCACCACATCATCCTGCGCCGAGCAACCGCTTAGAGCGGTTATGGTTAGGGTGTAAGTGCCGGTTGCAGTAACAAACGCGTCTGCAACGGTAGATTGGTAGCCGTCGGGGCCCGTCCACAAATAGGTCGCGCCTGCTTCGGCCGTACCTACGAGGGTATCCCAGGGCGTAGGACATGCCAGCACGATGTCGGGGCCAGCATCAACGGGCGGAGGTGGATCGCATTGTGCGTTCAAACGAACATATGAAAGTGCAATACTCAACAGGACAGCAAGAAAGATTAGCAGGTGTTTCATAATTTGTTGTATTGGGTGAAGCATAGTTTTTGGTTGACGATACAAAGAACGCCACACCCAATGCGCCGTGCAAAGACAATTTTGACAAAAGGTATTCCTTTTTTTAAAAAATATTATTTTAAAATGCTGATGTTTAATATTTTATAAAATATATTGTAGCCGTAAACAGTAAACTTTGGAAAAAACACGCCTTTGGGAAGCCCTGCTTACTTTCGACAATGCTGGCTGGCGTTCGTTCGAACGAATGGTGGTTTCGCCTTTTTTTAATCGAAAAAAGCAAATAAATGGCTTATTTATTTACTTAAAAGCTTGCCGAGGCCAGGACAAAACGCCTCAAAACAAAGATGCTTTCGAGGCAGCGTATCCCGGTGAAAAGTTCGATGGCCAAAAACTTAGACTTGCTGTATCCAACCTACTGGCCTTACTCGAACAACAACTGGAACTTGAAGAAAACAATCAGGAACCCCTGCGCGGCGCGTTGCGCATAGCGACCGCTTACCGCAAACGGCACCTGGCCCGGCACGCCCGCAAAACACTCGACGAATTACAAGTCGCCCTCGAAAAACGGACCTGGCGGCATGCCGAATATTTTGAAGACGCGTATGCGCTCGGACTGGAAAACTTTCAAGAGGCCTCTGCTGCCAAACGCAGCGAAGCTTTCAACTTGCAGGAACTGAGCGACGAGCTCGACCGCGCTTTCATCGCCCGGAAACTGCGGCATGTTTGCCTGGCCTTGTCGCACCAGGCAGTTTACAAAAAAACATATGCTTTCGGTTTGTACGCCTCCGTAACCCAGTATGCAGAACAGGAAAACCTGTTGCAATACCCGTCCATCGCACTGTACTACCACGCCTGCCGGTTTTTGTCGGACCCAGCTGCGGAGGGTGATTTTTTTGCCTATCAGGAAGTGCTGGCCAGCGCTTCGGTCCTGTTCCCCCCCGACGAATTGCGCGCCCTTTACCTGCTGGCCATCAATTTCGGGGTAAAAAAAAGCAACGAAGGGGCAAGTTTGCCGTGGTACGAAGCCACGTTTGGATTGTACGAAGCAGCTCTGGAACTGGAACTGCTTTTTGAAAATGGCGTGTTGTCGCGCTTCGCCTACCAGAACATCGTGGGCATTGCCGAACACTTGGGCAAAATAGACTGGGCCGAAACGTTCATCCACCGTTACAAAAACTACCTTGAACGCCGCTACCGTGAAGGCGCTTACAACATGAATCTCGCACGCGTGGCCTATGCCCGAAAAAACTACCGCGATGCCCTTTTGCACCTTCAGCAAGCCGATTACAAAGATTTTATTAACGGCATGAACGCTCGCATCCTGCAAATGAAAATTTATTTCGAAACGGGCGAAACAGACCTGCTGGAAAGCCACCTCGATAACATGCAAACCTATCTGCGCCGCCAACAAACAGCAGGATACCACCGCGACAATTACCAAAACTGCGTGCGGTACACCCGGGCATTGCTGTACACCAATCCGCACGACGCAGCAGCAATGGCCACATTGAGAAAACAAATTGAGGAAGAACCCGTGCTGACGATCAAGGGATGGCTGCTGAATCGTAAGTCGTAAAGGTTTTGGACTTTTGCGTTGTTTCAACATAGTGCCGCGTCCAGTGAATGACGTAGAGTTTGGCGAGACCTATATTTTGCTCAATTAGGCATTAGGAGGGCGAAATGCGGGACATTTTAACCGACGAATAACGACATTGAGCGAAAAATAGGGCCGCGAAACTGTATGTCATTCACTGGACGCGGCACTCGAGTTTATCTATATTTGATGGTACGTGTTTTGCTTTTACCTTGCCAATCCAAAAACATTCCTGAACCCATGGAAGGATCCTCAACAATCAACAATTCCCCGCAATCACCCGGCAACCACCTGGCCGAACAACTTTTTGAAAAACTGTTGTCCGAAGGTTTGGTGACACCCTACGGTAAATACGTTTTTATCCAACAACTCGCCCTCGGCGAACTCAAAGAAAGCCATTGGCGCAATGCCCTGAACCAGGCCCTCCAACCCCAAATCTCCTCAAATGAACCTGACAATCTATAAATCTGCCCGCTGCCCGCTAACATGAAATTGCTGAAACTTGAAATCGACGCTTTCCGGGGGGCAACACGCCCGTGTGTACACCCCATCCAACCAAACCAACAACACACCCAACAGGTGGGGGAAAACCCTACCCCCCAAACCACCAACCCCCAACCCCAC
>JBBSDH010000284.1:0-4969 GCA_038249605.1 Chitinophagales bacterium
GGCTTTGATGGCGTCGAGGCGTTGGTATTCATCGCCGGCAGTTTTAACGATGTACGATTTGCCAAATTCTTTGCCGAGCAAATGGATGCGCAAAACATCGAGTTTGTCGCTTGCCTCAAAAATTTGCGGCAGACTTTGCACCGCATTCCAGGAGGCAAGTGAGAGGTTGGTTTCTTGCTTGTATCCGGCATTCTGGTACCAGGCGCCGTCGATGTAAGTTTGGCGCAGCAGGGCGATGGCGCCCATGAGCGACTGCGGGTAATCCTGTGTGCTGGTACCTTTACGGAACGAGAGGTGGTGGCTGGCCTGTATGTTGAGGATGGATTCGTGTTCGCGCAGGTCCGCCAAGGCAACCAAAGCGCCCGAGCCGCGGGAGATGCCGTCGGTGCGGTGTACCAGCAGGGTACCAAACCCGATTTTACGCCATTCCTCGGCGACTTTGGCGTCTGCAGCAAAAGCTTTAGCGGCTTCAAATTCGGGTTTCAGCGCTTCGTTCCAGGCGTAGGCACCTTGTTTGTTGCTGTATTGCTGGGGTCTTTGTGCGGGCGATTTGCCTTCGGCGGCGGGCACCGGAAGTCCGTAACCGGCGTACAAATCGATGAAAGCAGGATAAATCGTTTTGCCCTTGCAATCAACCTGCACTGCGTCTTTGGGCACAGCAAGCCCTCTGGCACAGGCTTCAACCTTGCCGTCGCGCACGATGAGTGTGGCGCTGTCGATGCGGGTTTTGTAATCGACATATACGGTGGCGCCGGTTAGGGCAAACAACCCTGCCCTTTCGTCGGAAGGCGCTGCCTGGGGAAAAGTAACTTGGGCGTGGGATGCGAAGGCGGTAAGCAGGCAAAAGAGGCCTGTAAGTAAACGAAGCTGCATGCGGTTTCCTATTTTGCGGTGAAAATAGGGATTAGTAACCAGTGGTCAGTTTTTTTAGTCGACAGCCGACAGTCTGTTCGTTGTTGGTTAATAGTTTTTAAAGAAATACCGCTGCCGGCTGTAGGGTGCTCCGGAGCTGGAGCTCCGGAGTACATGCGCGCTTTGCGCCCTTTAAACTTCAAACTTCAAACTTCAAACTTCTCATTCCCCCTTCTTCTCCTCTACTTCTTTCGTTGTTCGTTTCGCTGCTTTCAACGCATTGTGTATGATCCATTCCAGTTGGCCGTTCACGCTGCGAAAATCGTCCGCCGCCCACTTTTCGAGGGCGGCGAACGTTTGTTCGTCGATGCGCAGAACGAATGATTTTTTCCCAGCCATGGTGTTTGTTATTGGTGCAGTGTTCCGGTATTCACCACCGGTTGCGCGTTGCGGTCGCCGCAAAGCACCACCATAAGGTTGCTGACCATGGCTGCTTTTTTATCGTCGTCGAGATCTACGATGCCTTTTTTAGACAATAGTTCGAGGGCCATTTCCACCATGCCCACGGCACCTTCCACGATTTTGCTGCGGGCGGCCACGATGGCGGTTGCCTGCTGTCGCTGGAGCATGGCGCCTGCGATTTCGGTGGAGTAAGCGAGGTGGTTGATGCGCGCCTCGAAGATTTCGATGCCTGAAATTTCGAGTCGTTCGCTGATTTCCTGGGCCAATTTGTTGTTCACCTCGTCGGAGCTGGCGCGCAGGGTCACGCCAGCATCCTCGTCTTCGAGGTTGTCGTAGCTGTAATGGCCTGCCAGTTTGCGCACGGCTGCTTCACTCTGAATTTTTACAAACTCGGCATAGTGTTCCACTGCAAAAGTTGATTTGTAGGTATCACTCACACGGTAAGCCAATACAGCGCCGATCATGATCGGGTTGCCTTGTTTGTCGTTGACCTTAATCACTGGCAAATCCAACGTAACGGCACGCAGCGATACTTTTCTTCTGTTGAAAAAAGGGTTGACGTAAAGAAAGCCGCTTTCCTTGATGGTGCCTTTGTAATCGCCAAAAAGGATGAGTACCCGAGCGCTGTTGGGCTCTACCGCGATCAAACCTGGCATGATGAAAACCAAGGCAATGACGAGTAAGATGGCGCCGGGCAGGAAGATGCTTTTTACAAGTAAAAACACGCCTGCAACAAGCATTACGATTAATATGATCAACATGATCCAGCCCGATGTGGCTTTAAAATTCTTTTCCATGATTTGATGTTTTTATGATATTGTTTTGATATCACAAAGATGTATTGAAAAGAATGGCTTGTCAAGGCTTTAACGACGAATTACTTGGAATTTCAGATGAACTTGGTGTTTTTTACTACATAAGTCACATAAGTTTACATTAGGACACCCAATAAAAACCAATGTGTCCTAATGTAAACTGATGTGACTTATGTGGTAAAAAACCTATTGAAAAGCGCTCCCCCACTTCCAACCAACACCAGACTTTTTCAACGTTTCCAACTGCTCGTTCACCTTATGGCTGGTTAAAGTATTTTCCGCCTGGATGCGTTCTTTCAGGGCATGTTCGCCTGTTTCGGTGTCGAAATGCACGCGTCGTTTTGTGCCGTTGTTGCGCAGGGTCACCTTTTCGAGGTTCTCCATTTCGTACACGTGTTCGGTGTCGTGCAGGAGGTAATCGTAGGGACTACGGTAGGCGATCAGTTTTACAAAAATGGGCGCCGTTTCGATGGCGACAAAAAGTAGGGTGATGAAAATACTTGCCAGCATGATGGCCTCGCTTCCTGCACTCAGGCGCGAAAGCGCTTCCATACGGGATGCCAGTCCGCCGTAAGCGCCGCGCTCCAGACTGGCGACGTCGCTTTGTTGTTTTACCATCACTTCCTGTTTGGCTGCTTCTTTGGTGGTGATTGCCGGTAGGTTTAAAGCGAGCAGGGCGTCGAGTTCGGCCTGGGCCTGGTCCGCCTGCGCTTTTTTGGCTTTGTATATCGGTCCGAGGTTGCGCATTTTGGAGCCGCCTGTGCCGTCCGCTTCCTGCAGGGCTTGTTGCACCATACTGTTGCGGTCGGCAGTTTTGGCGGCGATGACGGCTTTCAGACCGGCGATGTCGTTGCTGAACGAATCGATTTGGGACTGGTAACGTGCTTTAACTTTGTCTTCTTGGGTTTTAAAAACTTCCTGCTCCATGATGACCAGCTCGGCGTTGATTTCTTTTTCAAAAATCTTCATCTCCAGCGGTTTGGAGATCACGAGGGCGAGCAGGAGCGCGAGGAACAGGCGGGGCGTGGCAACGAGCAGGTCGCGCCACCATGCGCCGGTGCGTTTCATGCTCATCACGATGTAGCGGTCGAGGTTGAAAATCATGGCGCCCCACACGAGTCCAAACCCAACGGCGGCCCAGGCCGAATCAAAAACCGTGTACAAAGCGTAGGCGGAGGAAAAAAAGGCAAATACGCCTGTAAATAAGACGGTGGCGCCGATCCCGGCATATTTTTGGCGGTCGGTGGGGCATTGTTCGAGCAAGCGCTCGTCGACGCCAGAACAAAAATGGAAAAACGATTGTAGTGTCTTCATAGCAGCGTTTCTTTGCCTTACAGGCCTTGTTTTTGTTTTTGCTTGTTGGCATAACCAACATGTCTGCAAAGTAAAGAACAATTTTAATACCAAACCGCTTTTTTCGATGAACAGCAACGTATTCGACATAAGCCGCGTGATCGGCAAAACACCCCTGGTGGAGCTCCGCCACGTAATCAACAAACAGGGCGTACGGGTTTTCGGCAAACTGGAAGGACAAAACCCAGGAGGCAGCGTGAAAGACCGCGCGGCTTACGGCATGATCAAAGGCGCCCTCGATCGCGGTGAAATCAAACCGGGCATACGCCTTATTGAGGCCACCAGCGGCAACACGGGCATCGCCCTGGCCATGATGGCGCGACTTTTCAACATCGACATCACGTTGCTCATGCCCGACAACTCCACCGCCGAGCGTGTACAAACCATGGAAGCTTACGGTGCCGAGGTAATTCTTACGCCTGCATCGAAGGGCGGTATCGAGTACTCGCGCGAGCTGGCCGACCAAATGGTGGCAGGCGGCGGCTTCCTTATGTTGAACCAGTTTGCCAATCCCGACAACTGGGGTGCGCATTACGACAGCACCGGTCCGGAAATATGGCGCGATACGGCAGGACGGGTCACGCATTTCGTTTCTTCCATGGGCACCACGGGCACCATCATGGGCGTATCGAGGTATTTGAAGGAGCAAAATCCGGACGTGCAAATTGTGGGTGTGCAGCCCACCGATGGTTCCAACATTCCCGGTATCCGGCGCTGGACGCCCGAATATTTGCCCAAAATTTTTGAACCCGCGCGGGTGGACAGGATCATCGACGTGTCTGAAAAAGAGGCTTTGGAAATGATGCGGCGCTTGGCGAAAGAAGACGCTGTGTTTGCAGGCGTAAGCAGCGGTGGTTCGGTGGCGGCCGCAGCGAAACTTGTGGAAACCCTCGACTTTGGCGTGGTGGTGTGCATCATTTGCGATCGCGGGGACCGGTATTTGTCGTCGGGGGTGTTTGAATAGTCTGCAGTCGGTTTCACATTAAATGATGTATCACGTGTAACCAAAAAGTGTAAATTTATTCTTTACGAGCATCCAAAACTAAAAGAATACATTGATCTAATTTTCATATATACAAAATCCCGTCAGTCTAAAACTTACATCCTTGTCCTTTTTTACCGAGCCATCAAGAACTATATTTGCAATACAATTTTTCACTATTTTTTTAACAATCAAATCACTAAAAATGAAAACACTAAGTGTTGCATCCGCATTTTCATTGTATCTTAGCTTCTTGTAACGAGGGGAGGGGGGCATAGCCGATGATTTTCCCTCCCAAGTAATCCGAGAGATAAATTCGCTTCCGAGCATCCATAGTAGATTATCACTTGACGACACTGAGGTTTACCAATCGGGTCTAAAATTGTGGTTAGACAAACCTAGTGCCGCGTCCAGTAAATAACATACAGTTTGGCGGCCCTATTTTTCGCTCAATGTCCTTATTCGTCGGTTATAATGTCCCGTATTTCGCCCTCCTCATGCCTAA
>JBBSDH010000285.1:0-4958 GCA_038249605.1 Chitinophagales bacterium
ATTGGTGTAAAAGAAGCAGGGATGTTTGCGGGCTAGCCCGCAAACATCCCTGCTTCTTTTACACCAATTGTCGGGGTGCAATCCTTAATCCGGCTCGAACCCTAAGATGATGTTGAACCTTGCGTAGTCGCTAAATTTGCGGCTGTAATAAAGGTCGGGTTTGTCGAAACCGATACCGTAGTCGAAGCCGAGTGTACCGAACATGGGCAGGAACACCCGCAGACCCATACCCACCGAACGTCTGAGGTCGAAGGGGTTGAAATCCTTTGCGGTTTGCCAGGCGTTGCCGCCTTGGGCGAAGGCTGTAACGAAGATGGTGCTCGACGGGTTGAGCGAGATGGGGTAGCGGAGTTCGACGGTGAACTTGTTGAACACACCTGCGCCACCGGGGAGTTTCGCCATGATGTCGCCTTGTGAATAACCGCGAAGGCTGATGATGTCGCGGCCGTTCAAGCCGAAGTTTTGGTTGTTCAAACCGTCGCCGCCCAAATCGAAACGCTCGAAGGGGCTGAGGGGAGCGATGTCGGTCCATTTGCTAAGGATACCGATTTTGGCCGAAGTTTTGAGCACCAGTTTGCCCACCAGGGTGGTATACCATTCGGAATCGAAGCGCCATTTGATGTATTCGATGTATTTGTAGATTTCCTGAACATTGTCGCCTGCGTAGAAGGATTGGTCGCGGAACAACGAGTAAGGTGGTGTAAACTGGCCTTTGATCGAGATCAATGAGCCTGATTTCGGGAAAATGGGGTCGTTGATGCTGTTTCGGGCGAGGGTAAGGGCGATGCTGTTGTTGTTGTACAAGCCGTTGTTGATGCTGCGGCCAAAGTCGTCGATGAAGCCAGGCCAGTTTTGCAGCTTGAGGTTTTGAATGTCGAGGTCGGCGCGGAAAATGAAGTTGTCATCGGGGAATTTCAGACGTGTACCGAAGCCGATGGTTCCCTGAGCGATGATGAGTTTTTGGTAGGAAGCGGAGCCTTCAAAGCCGTTGGCAAAGCGGTTGTAAAACCCTGCAACGGTGAGTGAGTTGGGGCGTTTGCCGCCAAGCCAGGGTTCGGTGAAGGAAACGTTGTAGGACTGGAAACGTTCGCCGGCCGTTTGACCGCGCACGCTGAGTCGCTGGCCGTCGCCTTGGGGCAAGGGGTTCCAGGTTTCCCTGTTTTTGATGTTTCGGATGGAGAAGTTGTTGAACGTTACGCCGAGCGTTCCGATCACGCCGCCACGGCTGAACGAGGTGGCGGGCTGGTAACCTGCGGAGAGTTCAAGCTGGTCTGAAGGTTTTTCCTCCACGGTGTAAATGATGTCCACGGTGCCGCGGTCGGGGTTTACCGGCGTGCCAATGTCGAGTGTTTCGGGGTTGAAGTAGCCAAGGTTGACGATCTCACGCTGGGAGCGGATGATGTCGGCACGGCTGAATTTGTCGCCCGGGCGCGTGTAAAGTTCGCGGCGAATAACATGTTCGTGCGTGCGGTCGTTGCCGTTGATGATGACCCTGTCAATGGTAGCCAGAGGTCCTTCATAGATGCGCATCTCCAAGTCGATGGAGTCGTTAACGATGGCGATTTCGGTGGGTTCTACGCGGAAGAACAGGTACCCGTTGTCGAGGTACAGGGAGGAGATGTCGCGGCCGTCTTGACTGAATTGCAGGCGGGTATCGAGCAGTTCCTGGTTGTACACGTCGCCTTTTTTGAGGCCCAGCACCTGATTGAGGAACGCGTCTCCATGGATGGTGTTGCCTTTCCAGATGATGTTGCGGTAGTAGTAGCGGTTGCCTTCTTCGATGGTGAGCAGCAGCATAACTTGGTTTTTTTTGTTGCGCCAGATGCTGTCTTTCACCACACGGGCGTCGCGGAAGCCGATGGTGTTGTAGTATTTCTCAATGTTGACTTTGTCATTTTCGTACTCCTCCCGTATGAACTTGGATTTTTTGAAAATCTTGGTTTTGGGGTGGGTTTCCTTCATTTTTTTGCCCAGCATGGCAGATTTCACGTTGGTATTGCCGGCAAATTCGATGCTGGCGATTTTAATGCGATCGCCCCGGTTGATGTTGAAATCGAGCCTTACGGCGTTGGTATTGCGTTCGTCGGGAAAGGAATTGATGACCACTTTGGTGTCGAGGTATCCTTTTTCAACGTAATGTTGCTGGAGGGAATAAACGAGCGTCGATTTGATGTTTTCGGTCATGACCGCACCCTTTTGCAGGTGTCTGGTGATGATTTCGTTCAGGTCTTCGTGCTGACTTTTTTTAACGCCGCTGATGGTGTGTCGTGTGTAGCGGGGCAGTTCCTTCACGACTATTTCGATGAACGCGATTTCGCCCTGTGTGCGTTCGAGTACGATTTGCACATCGGTGAACAGTTTAAGGTTCCAAAGGCTGTGGATGGCTTTGGAAAACTGGCTACCTGGTACGCGGATTTTGCTGCCCACGCGAAAACCTGCGATGGAAATCAGGGCGTTGGGGTCGGCGTATTGGGTGCCGGTTACACGCACGCCACCAATTTCATATTCTGCAGGTTTTTCGTAAGGGACATTGGGAAGCAGGGTATCGGGGGCAACGCTTGGTGGCAGGGAGTCGGGACTGGTTTGAGCTGCCATGGGTGCAGCGCCGAATAGCGTCAACAGCAAAAAGCCTGGGACAATCAGTTTCATGTGCAATTGGTATGGTTGCCGCGCGGAAGGCGCGAAGAAGGACAGGGTTGAGAAAAGGTTCAGGGGCGCGAAACGGTGTTTGCGCGCAACAGTTCCTGCAAGTTGGGGCAGGATTGATACAAATCGCCGATGGACATGTATGTGTTGTTGAGTTTTTCGAGCACCCATTTTTCAAGGAAAAGACCTTTTTTCTGTTCAAGTGCGGCCTGTTGGATTTTGCTGTAATCCTGACCCAGGTCTGCTTTGTGCGGTTTGGACCGGCTTTGCAGCAATACGAGGCGGTAATAGCGTTCGCCGTCGGGAGCGCGGGAAGGAATAGGTTCGGAGATGTCACCCATCTGAAGTCCGTCGATGGCAAAAAACACGTCGGTTTCCAGGTCTGCTACTTCAAAAAAGGTGTTGCCTGAGCGCGGGTTGGCTACCCGGCCGTCGTTGTTGTAACTGGCGGTATTTTTATCGCCGAATTTTTTCACCGCTTCGCTGAACGACACGTTGTTGTTCTTTATGTTGGTGCGTATGCTGTCGAGTTTTTTCTCTGCTGTTTCGTAATCTTCATCGGTAAATTCGGGTTTGATGAGGATGTGCCGGCTGTGCACGATGTTGCCACGTCGTTCGATCGACTGGATGATGTGGTAGCCAAACTGGGTTTCCACGACCGAGCTTACCTGGTTCATTTCGAGGTTGTAAAGCATGGCTTCAAACTCCGGCACAAACGTTCCGCGTTTTTGCCAACCCAAGTCGCCGCCTTGTGAGCCGCTACCGGCGTCGTCGGAAAACCGTTTGGCAAGGATGGCAAAGTCTTCGCCGCCGTCGACGATGCGTGTGCGAAGTTCATCAACACGTGTTTTCGCTTTGGCTTTTTCTTCGGCGCTCACCTTTGGTTTAAAAACCAGCTCGCGAATCTCAACTTCAGAGTTGAAATAGGGCAACGAGTCTTTGGGGATTTCTCTGAAAAAACGTTGCACTTCGGAGGGCGTTATGGTGGCTTTGTTCGTGATGTCACCCTGCATGCGTTCGGCGAGCAGTTGACCGCGCATGTCTTCGCGTAGTTGGGATTTGATCTCCTCGATGCTTTGGCCGTAATAATCCTCAATGGCTTTTGGATCCTGGTTGAAATACAACATCAGGCGGTCGATGCGCGCGTTGAGCTGGTTTTCAACATCATCGTCTTTCACTTCCACGGAGTCGAGTTTGGCCTGGTTGACCAACAGTTTTTGCACGATGAGGTTTTGCACAGTAATGCAACGGAAATCGTTGGGCAACATCTCCTGCTGCTGCTGCTGTGCATAGGAAAACTGTTCTTCCACCTCGCTCAGCAGGATAATCTCGCTGCCGACGGTGGCTACCACGCGGTCGATGACTGCTTTGCCGTTTTGGGCAAACAATCCTACCGGGGCCGACAAACTTGCGGCAAAAAGGATACTGAATAAAATCGATTGGGTATGTGTCATTGGGTATTATTGCATAATTTTAATGTTCTCCCTGCGCAACTCTTTTTGGTAAAGTTCTTCTTTCCATTTTTCGAGCAATTGTTGTTTGCGCTTGTGGAGGATGACTTTTGATGCTTGTTCGCGCACATAATCGAAAGGTGCAGTTTCTTTGCCTTTTACACTTTCGAGCACGCGATAGTAATAACGGTAATCGCCATCGCTTAATGTGCCTTCGCGCCGCGATCCGACGTTATCGGATGTTAACGTTCCTTTGGGCAAAAGCGCGGCCACCTCTTCGAGTTTATACCATTTTTCACGGTCTAAAAGTGCCATGGTGGCCCATTGTTTGGCAAAGGCGCTGATTTTAGCTTCGTCGGCCGATTTTTTACTGTACCAAAGTTTGTTCAACTCGCTTTGCGGCGCATCGCCGGGCAGTTTGATGAGCAGGCATTTCAAAATGGTGCTTTCAAGCTGAAACTGGTCTTTGTTGTTCTCGTAAAAAGCTTTCAACTCGGCTTCCGAAACGGTACTGTCCAACTTTTCGGCAATGATTTGTTGCTCAAAGTTGAAACGCACAAGGCTGGCACGGTAGTCGCGTACCAACTGGTCGATGTCGAGGTCCTTCGGTATGTTGCGTTCGGCTTCGTACATCAGCAAATGGTCGTATACCCAACGTTGGGTATAAGCGCTTACCATCAACGCACTGTCTTCAGGCTCAACGCCTTCCTGTACCACGCCGTCGAGCTGCGAAACATAAAGGTTTTTGTTGTACACCGTGGCAAGCAGCTTGTCGCCTTTGGCAGGCGCATCGTTTTTTGAGCCGCAGCCGGAGGCGTACAGCACAATCACAAGGGACAAAACGAAAAGGAAAAACGAACG
>JBBSDH010000286.1:0-4887 GCA_038249605.1 Chitinophagales bacterium
CGCAACCCTGAGCAAAGTAGACCGCGAGCAAATACGCCTGGCTTTCGAAATGGCAGCCAAAGCGCACCAGGAACAACGCCGAAAATCGGGCGAGCCCTACATCCTGCACCCCATTGAGGTAGCCCGTATTTGTGTGGAAGAAATAGGACTGGGCCCCACCGCCGTTGTTTGCGCCCTGCTTCACGACGTTGTCGAAGATACTGATGTGTCGCTCAAAGAAATACACGATCATTTCGGCGAACGGGTTACACTAATTGTCGACGGCCTGACCAAACTCGACAGCCTGCACGATTCCGAAAGCCCACAGGCCGAAAACCTCAGCAAGGTGCTTAAAGCGATGGTGTCGGACGTACGTGTGGTACTCATCAAAATGGCCGATCGACTGCACAACCTGCGCACCATCAAAAGCATGGCGCAGCACAAACAACTTAAAATTGCAGCCGAAACCTCCACAATTTATGCCCCACTCGCGCACCGCCTGGGTCTTTACAAGATCAAAATGGAGTTTCAGGACCTTTGTCTGAAAATTACCGAACCTGAAGATTACCACGACATCGCCGAGCAGCTTGCCCAAACAAAGCATGCCCGCGAAGTGTACATACGCGAATTTACGCGGCCCATCGAACAAGGTATTGAAGAATTGAACATTCATGCACGCATCACGGGCAGGCCCAAAAGCATCTATTCGATCCGCAATAAGATCAAAACCAAACACGTCGCGTTTGAAGACATTTACGACCTGTTTGCCATACGCATCATCATCGATGTGCCACCCGTTCACGAACGCCTTTCATGCTGGCAGGTTTACACACTGGTGACAGACCACTACAAGCCCATTCCAGAGCGTTTGAAGGACTGGATCACCATGCCCAAAGCCAACGGTTACGAGTCTCTGCACACCACCGTGGTAGGTCCCGAAGGCCGTTATGTGGAGGTGCAGATTCGCTCTGAACGCATGGACGAAATTGCCGAACGCGGATTTGCCGCCCATTGGAAATACAAAGGCATACGGGGCATCGGAAAAGCAGATGTGTTTGAAAACTGGCTAAATCAGGTCAGGGAAACGTTGGAAAACAACGACTCGGGCAGCGCCGTCGAGTTTTTGGCCGATTTCCAAAGCAATCTTTTCTCCGAGGAAGTACATGTGTTTACCCCCAAGGGTGAAATGAAAATTTTGCCCGAAGGCGCCACCGCACTCGATTTCGCATTCACCATCCACTCCGACATCGGGTGCACCTGCCAGGCTGTGAAAGTGAACAACCGCCTGGTACCCATCAGTTATGTGTTGAAAAACGGCGATCAGGTACAGGTGATCACCAGCAAAAACCAAAAACCCACGGAAGACTGGCTTCAGTTCGCCAGTACCTCCAAAGCTAAAAACCGCATCCGTGTCGCCCTCAAGGAAGAAAAATACAAACAGGCGGATTTCGGCAAAGACATCCTTACCCGCAAACTCAACAACCTCAAAGTTTCGGTAGATGAAAATGTCGACATGCTCGCTAAGGCGTTCGGCTTTCCAAACCGCCTCGAATTCCTTAGCGCCATCCACCTCGAACAAGTCGACCTTACCGAACTGAAACGCTTCCGCCCTGACGGGCAAAAACTGGTGGAAATTGAAGAAATAGCGCACACCGAGGCGCCACAGGAATATCCCAACGAAGCACCACGTTTCAAATCGAACTTCAAGCCGGAGGTCATCATCAACGGCGAACCTGGTAATTATTACGCCTATACTTTTTCCACCTGCTGCAATCCCGTACAAGGGGATACAATATTTGCGTTTGTGACCACCAAGGAAGGCGTAAAAATTCACCGTACCACCTGTCCGAACGCACCGTACATGTTGGCCAACTACGATTACCGCATCCTCAAAGCCGATTGGGGCCAAACCGTCAAAGCCGATTTTGTGGCCAACATCGTGGTTATCGGCATCGACATCGGTCCGGGCGCCATCCACAAACTGACCGACAGTATTTCCAACATGGGCATCAACATTCGCTCGTTTTCGATCTCCGGTGAGGGTGGCTATTTCGAAGGCCGGGTAGGCCTTGTGGTAACCAACACCGACGAGCTCAACAAAGCCATGCGCTCCCTGAGAAAATTCGATTGGGTAACGAGTGTTTCCCGGATCGACTAAAGCAACACGAAACTGCCTGTGCTTAGTGTTGTCTGAATGAAGCAACAGACCAACACGTTACAAAAGAGTTAGACTGTAACGATCAATGTTGGGAAATATCGGACGAATGGTGGGAAATGGAATACTGGGTTGATTGACGAGATACGAAAAACTAGATTTGAAATTGGATCAGGATTCTCGAGACAAGTCCTGAGAATCCCGATTCAGACAAAAGGGCGGAGTGAGGGCCAAAAAAATCAAATTTCAAATCTCGTATTTCGCATCTCGTCAATCCTTCCTTCCCGCTTCCTCCTAAACAAACACAACGCCCTTCACCTCAAACTTTTCCAAACCAAAGGAAGTTTCCAGCAACAACCGCCCTATTTCATCCACACCGCGTTGGGTGGCGGTGAAAACCTGCCCATCAGGCAGTGCATAGGACGCAACTTCGTTTATCCTATATAAAGCGGCGGTGTATTCTTTGTACAATGCTTCGCGTTGTCCGGCGCGCAGCTGTAGGTAACGCCGCTCGAGGTTTTCGAAAAGGGCTTCCTGAAGGTGGTCCAAATTGAAATTCCGACCGGTTTCAAGGGCGATGGAAGTGGCTTTTTGGGAAATTTCCGATGGAAAAACGGTTTGGTTCACGTTGAGGCCGATGCCTACCACGCTCGATTGTAAACCGCTGCCGCCGATGGCGTTTTGGATAAGAACACCTGCCGTTTTCCGACCATGCACATAAATATCGTTTGGCCATTTGACGGTAACAGGGAGGTATGGGAGCAACGTGTCGCGAAGGGCAAGTGCCACAGCCATACTGAGGTAAAACTGAGCAATGGTTTCCAGCCAAACGGGGTAAAAGATCACACTAAGGGTAAGGTTTTGACTACCTTTGCTCAGCCACCGACTGCCATATTGTCCACGGCCTGCTGTCTGTGTGTCAGCCCTGACCACAGTTCCTTCGGGTGGCTTGCTTTTTGTGGTGTCTTTGTGAGCTTCGGCGATCAATTCCAACGCATGGTCGTTGGTTGACGGCAATTCGTCGAAGTGGTGGTAAACCTTTCCGGTAAAAAGTGTGTTTGCCATGTATCTTAAAAGTGAAAATCGGAAAGCGAAACTTTAAAAGCGCTTCCTGATGTTTGTCGCTCTTTGGACAAAGGAATCATTTTTTTACCTTTACACCGTTATTACAGCATAAGTACTTTTTTCACCAAACTACTGCATCCCTATTTTGAGCATCACAACGAGCCGGCGGGCTGTTAAGCGCGATAAAGAAACAGAAGAACTCAACCACCTCATCATTGAGGGTATCCGAGATAAAAAAGGCAAAAACATCGTATTACTTGATCTTCGTGAACTTGACGATGCACCTGTTGACTTTTTCATCATTTGCGAAGGTGATTCCAACGTACACGTTAAAGCCATTTCCGACAGCATTCACAAAAAGGTAAAGGAAGACCTCTTCCTAAACCCATCGCACCTCGAAGGTTCGACGAATGCCAAATGGATCCTTATGGATTATTTCAACACCGTCGCGCACGTTTTTTACCCGGAAACAAGGGCATTTTACGAAATTGAACACCTCTGGAGCGATGCGAAAATAACCGAGTTCGCTGAAGTTTAAATTTGCCTTTCACGCCTCCTACTTTCAAGTACGACCATCCAAGCATGGAACAAGATAATAAAAGCCGCAAACGGCGCGACGACAACATGGACGACAACAAACCCAAGCGCGAGGACGAGGGCGAAAATAGCAATCTGCCCAAGTTTAGCTTTACCTGGATCTACATCCTGATCTTCCTGGCCTTGGTGGGCTTGCAGTTGGCCAAAGTTTTCGGCGAACAACGCGAAACCACCTGGGTTAAGTTCGACGAATGGGCACGACAAGGCCACGTCGAACGACTGCTCGTGATCAACAACGAGGAAGCTTACGTGTACATTAAAAAAGACTCGCTGGGCTTCGGCGACCACAAGGACATCAAACCCGACCCCAAAGCCTTCAATGCCGAACAACCCCATTATGTGTTCAACATCGGCAAACCTGAAGTGCTCGAAACCCGCCTGAAAGAACTCAATGAAGTTCTGGTGAAGGAAAAACAACCCAAAATTGTAGCGGAATACGAAAACCGCACCAATTGGACGTCTACCCTGCTCACTTACCTGCTGCCCCTGCTCATTTTTGTGGGACTGTGGCTGTTTATCCTGCGCAGGATGAGCGGCGGAGCGGGCGGACCGGGCGGACAAATTTTCAACATCGGCAAATCTAAGGCCACCTTGTTCGACAACAACCAGAAGGTGAACATCACTTTCGCCGACGTGGCCGGTCTCGACGAAGCCAAAGAAGAGGTAATGGAAATTGTGGATTTTTTGAAAAATCCTAAAAAATACACCGTCCTCGGCGGCAAAATACCCAAAGGTGTGTTGCTCGTAGGCCCTCCAGGAACAGGTAAAACCCTGCTCGCCAAAGCCGTTGCCGGTGAAGCCGGCGTGCCTTTTTTCTCCATCTCTGGCTCCGATTTTGTGGAAATGTTTGTGGGTGTGGGCGCTTCACGTGTTCGCGACCTGTTCAAATCCGCCCGCGAAAAAGCACCTTGCATCATCTTCATCGATGAGGTGGATGCCATCGGCCGTGCACGCGGACGCGGCGCCTACCAGGGCGGCAACGACGAACGTGAAAATACGCTCAACCAATTGCTGGTGGAAATGGATGGCTTCCCGACCGACAAAGGCGTTATTCTTATCGCCGCCACCAACCGACCCGACATCCTCGACCA
>JBBSDH010000287.1:0-4800 GCA_038249605.1 Chitinophagales bacterium
CGGGTACCGATTCCAGTGTAGCGCCACTCAGCAGGGTAGCGAAGGCAGCATTGGTGGGTGCAAAAACGGTCAACGCAGCATCTGGGTTGTCGAGTACACTTTTCAGGTCTGCACGGTCAACAGCGGCGCGAAGCGAGCTGAGATCAGGTGTTTCTACCAATAAGGTGTAAATCGTGTTCACTTCAGCGTCGTCAGAATCATCGCAGCTGGTGGTGAAGACCATCGCGCCAAGCGCGAGGAAGAGTCCGAAAAATAATTTTTTCATGAATAAGTACTGTTTAGATGGGTGAGTAGGTTTGTTTAACTTTAAGACACCAAACGCTACCATTTTGTTCTTGTTTAATCTTTTTAAATTTATAGAATGTAAAAATTAAACAAAATACATTCCACTTAAACTTTCAAAAAAAGGCGGTTTTTAAATAAAATTAAAAGCCTTTGAGCAGTTTTGCGAATTCCGATTCGGTCTTTTATACATTTGGCCGTTCTTAATTTTTATAAAAATACAATTCCCTGTACATGAGCAACATCAACGCCAACCGTCTCTTTACTGCCAGTTGTTTTGCCCTGATAACCACTGCTTTCGCTTTCGCCATACGCGCAGGCATCCTCAATGAACTGAGCAAGGAGTTCGGATTGACCAACACCCAATTGGGCTACATCAATCAGATGGCCATCTGGGGATTCCCGGTAGCCACCATGGTGGGTGGATACCTCTACAATCTGTTTGGAGCCAAAAAAATGATTTGGTTGGCACTGGCTGCCCACCTTCTGGGCATCCTGCTCACCATAGGCGCCAATGGCTTTGAATTGCTGCTGTTGTCCAATTTTTTCATTGGTTTTGGTAATGGTACGGTAGAAGCAGCGTGCAATCCCATGGTGGCCAACATGTATAAGAACAACCAAACCACCATGCTCAACCGCTTCCATGTGTGGTTCCCTGGTGGTATTTTCCTCGGCGCCCTCATTTCGCAGTTTATGACAGGCGCCGACATGGGCTGGCAGGCCCAAATCGGTGTGATGCTCATCCCGACGGCCATTTATGCTTATTTGTTCTGGGGGCAAAAATTCCCGGAAGCAGAAGCCGCCGGACAGGCCTCTTTTTCAGAAAATCTGAAGGGCATGCTCAACCCCATGTACATCTTCATGCTGTTTTGCATGATCCTCACCGCCAACACCGAGCTAAATACCCAGCAATGGGTTGAACTCCTGCTCGGCAGCTCGGGCGCGGCGCCCATGCTTATTCTGGCCATGGTAACCGGACTAATGGCCGTGGGCCGCTATTTCGCCGGCCCATTGGTGCACCGCATCAACCCCACAGGCGTGCTTTGGGCTTCGTCCATCATCGCTTTTCTGGGCATCTGGATGATGAGTTGGGCAACAGGGCCCATGACCTATGTGGCCGCCATTACTTTTGCCATCGGTGTTTGTTATTTCTGGCCTACCATGATTGGTTTCACGGCCGAGTACATCCCCAAATCCGGTGCGCTCGGCATGTCGATCATGGGCGGTATGGGCATGTTCGCTACAGGCATCGCTCAACCCATTGTGGGCAACTGGCTCGACAAATCACGCGCCAGTGCATTGGCACGGGGACTTTCCGGCGAAGCCGCCGAACTTGCCGCAGGGCAATCGACGCTGTCGCATCTGCTGGTTTTTCCAGCTTTACTTATTGGCGCTTTTGGAGTGCTTTGGTTTTACATGCGGAAAAAAATAAAACACATTAGGGCACAAAAGGAAACACATTAGAGCCCTAATGTGTTTTATTTGACTAAAAAAGTCGTGCTGATCACCTCGCCTTTCCCATCCTGCAACCTTGCAACAAACGTTCCGGGTGGCATGCCGATAGGTAGGTTAATCGGGAACGTATGCTGTCCAGCCGGCAAATAGCCCAGGCTTTGTTCGTGCCAAATACGGCCTTGAATATCCAGCAAACTCAGTCGCAATACCGCGGCATTGCCCAAACCTGCATCCACCGTGATGTGGTTGGTAGCGGGGTTGGGATACACACTCAGCGAACCCAATGTTGCCGTTTCAGGCACAAGAGGCAAGTTGGTATTGAGCAAACTGCTGTCGAGCAAAATATTTTCATCGCCGGTCTGGTAGCCCATGTAGGTGAAATACACCAGCAACATCTCATCGGTAGTAGCCTCGCCGAGCCACACGTTTTGGGGTGGGGAAGATGGCTGAAACGGGTTGTCTACGGTATTGTTGTAAGTGGCGTAAGCGTGTAATTTTGCGCCAATCGGTATTTTTTCCACATACTGAAAGGTGTAAAAACCTTGCCAGTGGAAATCCCACTCGGGAATGTTGATGATTGGTATGGTATCATTTTGCAAAGTGACGGCAAAAACCTTCATGCTGCTGCCGATGTAGTGCATGTGTGGCGCCACGCTGATGACTGAGCCCGGGAAGGGTACGGTGTATTGCGCGTGGAAAGTTTTAACGGCATTGGCGGGAATAAACAGCGGACCGTTTTGCAGGGATGGCGCCACGTGGTTGAGCAGTGAATTGATTTGCAGTTCGCGTACACCGGTGCTCGCAGCGGTGTAAAAAAGGTTGAAAGTAGTTTGGTCGCTCATGCCCATCACACCAGAAGGGTAGTGCATCTGCACAATCAGATCGGACCCCGCATTCAGTTTGATGCCCGAGCCTTCGGGGTACAGCCGAGCTTGCGAGCCCGGTACCCAGGCACCGATAAGGCGAGCATTGGCTACGCCCGTGCCGCCAAAAGAAAGGTATCCGGGTTCGGGCGTTTGGGCGTCGAGCACGGCGCCTTGTCCGGATACGTCTTCAAAAATAAGCACGTGGTGCACCCTCTGGTGGTTGCCGGGAAGCACTTCGAGGGCGCTGAGAAATTTGTTCTGCTGCAAGCCGGTTGGGATCACAAAACAGCGGTACTCGTCGGCTGATGCGGAGGAAGTATAGAGTGGTGTAGTGACGATGTGGTCGGGCATACCGATGGAAGAGCCGGGTATAAACACCGGTTCCTGGGGGGCGAGTGCCAGGTCGCCCATCGGACCGTTGTTGTTCACCCATTGGCTGATGGTCTCGATTTCGCTATCGGAAAGGATGTTTTCACCTGTAAAATGCCTGTATTCGGGATCAGCTTTCCAGGGAGGCATCTGTTTTGTTTCGGTCATGTATTGTATGCCGTATCGGTTGGCGTAAGCGTTGTTGTAGCCGAGAAGGGAAAAGTGGCCTATGCCGTCGTCGCTGTGACAGCTCACGCAATGGTTGTAAAGAATGGGCGCCACATCGGTGGCCCAATCGATGGTTTGGGCTCCGGCAAGCAAGGGTAAAGCGACGAACAGGGCTGGGAACAATCGTTTCATGACCAAAAGGCGTTTTTTATTTGTAAAAGTAGGGGTTTAGACAGCCCTATGCAGGAAAAGATTAACGGTTGTATGTTAAAATAGCCAAAATTAAACAAATGTTTAACCCGATTACAACGATTCAGGCATCATGGTGTTTTGAAACAGCATCTTTACACCATTCCATAGATAAACCAACCATGAAGCACTTTTCTTTTATCGCCTTCTTTTTGATTGTTGCTTGTCATGCCGCGAATGCACAGTTGATCACTTTTAACGGGCAGGGCAATTTGCTTATTCCACCCGGAGCGCCGGGCCAAACGGTTGGCATTACCCAGTCGCCCTGCACCGTATCGGGCATCGGTGTGATCGGCGGATGCGTGTCCATCGAACAGGTAGAGATAAACCTTCTTCATACCTGGGTGGGCGACATAGCCATTTTCCTGCTCGGCCCGGGCGGCCAGGCGCTTGAATTCAGTTCTGGCAATGGCGGCGCCGGAGACAATTTTACCAATACAATTTTCACCGACAATACCTCCAATTTCATCACCGCCGGCGCTCCGCCGTACACCGGAACGTTTCGTCCAGAAGGTCGCATTACCAACCTTACGCCGCCCTTCAGCAACGCACCGCCTCTCGGCACTTTCACTTTTGCCAATACTTACAACGGCGTCAATGCCAACGGTACATGGTTTCTGTACATCAACGACTACGTTCCAGCCGATGTGGGTGAAATTCTTTCCTGGTCCATCACCTTCAACATAGGGGGAACTCCACCAATAGCGCAAGCGGGTCCTGACATCACCATTTGTCCCGGACAAAGCACCACACTCACCGCTTCAGGTGGCGGCACCTACCTGTGGAGCAACGGCGCAACAACGGCTTCAACAACGGTTAATCCTTCAAGCGCGCAAACCTATACAGTGACGGTTAGCCAACCTCCCTGCGGTTCGGATACCGACGAGGTAATGGTGTTTGTAGAACCACCTTTATCACCTACGCTCAACCTCAGCGCACCCGGCATTTGCCCCGGAGGATCTGTGTCCATAAATGTAAACGAACCTGCCACCGGTTACCAATGGAGTACAGGTGCAAATACGCCAACCATAAACGTGACCCAGGCAGGCACCTATGCTGTTACCATCACTACACCCTTGGGTTGTACCAGTTCGAACCAAATTGTCGTTCCGGCAGTACCCTTACCCACTGTGGAAAATTTGACGGTTGTTGGCCCCGATGTTTGTATCAACGAATGTGCCGATGTGGAGGTTCAGCTCATGGGTTCGCCGCCATTCGAGTTTACATGGCAATTTCAACAAAACGGCAATCCAATCGGGGGCTCCCAGCAGGTGAACTCCAACAGCAATTTTGCGTTGTTTCAGGTATGTCCTCCCGGAAGCCCGGGCAACATACAGGTGGTGATTTGTACCCTAAACGACGCCAACTGTCCCAATTAGTGCCGCCAAACTGTACGTCATTCACTGGACGC
>JBBSDH010000288.1:0-4762 GCA_038249605.1 Chitinophagales bacterium
ACAACGCGCCGATGAAGGGGCCGGCATAGGTGCCCACACGGTCATTGGCCTGACTGACTGCTGCTGCGTCGGCATCAAATCTGACGTGTTTGTTGACAAAATCAGGTATAAAATGCGGCTCCGGAGAAGCCGATCGCAAAAGGAATTTTGCACCCGGCGCTGCGTTGTCGAGCATTAGCTGCCATTCTTCTTCCAAAGCGGGCCTCAGATGTGCCGCCAGCCAGTCCTGGTGGTCAAGAAGCACAAAATGGGTGTATTTGCCAGGAAAAGCTTTTAAAAAGCCGCTCAGGGATCCTGTGTGCGTTTTCAGGCGATTTGTTCGTTCCTTAAGGATCTGGAAGTGTTCGGGAAGCAGGTAATTGGGGCAACACGAGGCGGAATAACGACCGTAGAAATACAATTTCCAAAAATAATTATCACGCAGGGAAAGCTTTGTGAAGACTTGCCTGAAACAAGCACGGAGGTAGCCCGACATGCCTTCTTCGTAAGTTGCACGGGCCATGTTTTGCTGGCTTTTGGGTACGCCCAGCATGCTTTGAACCAGGTGTAGACTTACAAACCAGCGCACGAAAGGCGTAAGCAACTGGGGTTCAAGTTGTTCGTAAAGGGTGGCTTGCTCCTCCAGTGTCGGCGCTTCGAAAATCCGGTCGACAAGTTGTTGCAACCCGGGTTTGCCACGAAGCCAACGGGTAATCATCCAGGCGACAGTGCCACTGCTGCCGTACCAGTAAAAAGATTTGCGGAGGCCCCTGCCATCGAAACTGTCGATTTTTTTATCCCAAAAAACTTGTAATTCCTGGCTCATCATGGGGCGTAACTGCTCCCTGTATATCTTGCGCGCTTCGTTGCACGCGCCATCACCCAAAAAGGCGAACAACTGTTGGTGTGAAGCTTTTTGAAACAGGATTGTTTTCAGCTCCAGCAATGCGTTTTGCCTGTAATTTAAGTCGATGCAATGCACCGATTCAGGGTCGTCCAGCAGGTAATCGAGGGCATTGCAGCCTGCACTGGTGAGCATTACCACACGACTCCTGTTGTCGAGGTTCAGCAACCGGCGGTCGCAACGGGGATCTTCCCAGCAGGTGTTGTATACCAGGTTGTTGCCGTGAACCTTTTCAAAAAGTACTTCCTGCCATTGTTTGGCCAATCCCATACGGTTGTTTTGACGGCAAAAGTAGAACGTTGCCGCCCGCGTACTGTTAAGTGTGGGTTATCTTTGGGTTAAGTCTGCACAAGATTTTTTATCCTGTCCAAAATGCCGATCTTTGCGCGAATTTTTGAAAAAGATGGAAAAAGTACCTGTCCTGATGCCCAAACACACCTTTGCCGATTTTGTGGGCAAATTCCCGGCCGTTACCATGCCGATTACCCTGGGCGAAGAAACCCATTTCGTGTTCAGCACGGAAAACGACGTCCTCCCGGAATCGATGATCGAACAATTCATCCTGCCCCTCGACACCAACGGCGCCGATGAATTCACCGAATACCTGCCCTGTTTCGGCATCGAATTCGAAGCCCCGTTCATCGCCCTGGTGTGGTGGAAAGCCGGTCTCCTAAACTACGAATACCACCTTGCTACTTTTATGCCCAACGGACAACTTATAGGACGAAAAGTGATCGCATTTACCCGGGGCGAAGGTGAAAGCCTGCGCCGTGCAGTGTGTACCATCGACGAGGATTTGGTGATTTTTGTGGCTGAAGGCACAAGCAAAGGTTTCGACGATTACATGGACCCCACCACGTCGAAAATGTATGAATTTGAAATCATGAGTAGCGGCGAAATTGTCGGCTGAACGTCATGTTGCAAGTTGGTAATAGCAAGTAACAAGTAGGGAGAAATAAAACAACTCCTTGTTCGTTTCACATCCACTGCTTTCAGCTTTCAACTTGTTTTTTAATCAGGCTTGTTCGTTTTGTGTTTTTCCAAAAACCTGAACACAAAACGACAAAAAAACGGCCATAATCCTTGTCTACATGCTCATTTGTACCTTTTTGAGGCGTAATTTACGCTTCCTCGTGCCACTTTTGTTTGTTGGAAACGCCGGTTTACAGGCGCAAAACTGCGTCCTGATTTGCAACCAAAACCTGCAAGTGTCGCTTGATCCCAACGGCGAAGTTTTCGTAACATCTGGTCTTATTGCGCCCACCGCAACGGCCTACTGCCCCGGACAACTCGAGGTAGAACTCTTTTCCAACCTGGGTGAACCCATACCCAATCCTGTTACCTGCGAGTGGACGAACCAGCTCATCACGGCCGAAATCACCCATGTTTCCTCGGGCAATACCTGCTCAGGCACGTTGCTGCTGCGCGACTTGCTGCCGCCACAAGTGCAATGTCCCGAACTGTGGATCGCCTGTTCGGCTTCCACCACGCCGGAATCGCTCGGGTTTCCAATTGCAGCCGACAACTGTACGCCCCCTGACGCTCTATTTTACGTTTCAGGCGACAATTACTCCGATTTGCCCTGTGGGAGCCAGCACAACGGCATGAACGTGACAGCGCGCCTCCAGCGCGCTTGGACGGTGCGCGACGAACACAACAACAGCTCGTTTTGCATGCAGGACATCTGGATTCAGGCCCCCGACCTTTCCTCGATAGCTTTCCCGCCCAGTCTCGACGGATTCGCCTTGCCCGCACTCGTCTGCAGCGGTGATCCCAACAATCTGGCGGTAACCGGCCAACCACTCATCAACGGGCAACCCTTGGCGCCCAACGGATGGTGCGACTTGGCCGTAGTGCACAGCGACCAAACCATCGATGTTTGTCCACCAGCCGCTTTTACCGTTTTACGAACCTGGACGGTCGCTGATTTTTGCAACAGCAACGTGGTCACCTACCTTCAGGTGATCAAGATAGAAGATCAAATGCCCCCTCAACTTGCTTTGCCGCAAGATGTTACGGTTGGTACTGGTGCGTTCGACTGCAACGGAACCATTGTGTTGAACATGCCCAGTGCGACCGACGATTGCTCGGCTGTACTGGTGTCGGCGCTGTGGTCTTTTGGAAGTGGACAAGGTCCCTTCACGGTACCTTTGGGCGAACATGTGGTGACGTATGTGGCGACCGACGGCTGCGGCAACACCGCCTCACGCACGGGCCTCGTGACCGTCGTCGATACCAACCCGCCGCAAGTTGTTTGTACCAACAGTTTACAGGTTTCGCTCACTGGCTCGGGAACAGCAATGGTTACCCCGGCCATGCTCGACGAAGGCAGCATTGACGCGTGCGGTCCTGTAACATTTTCATTGAGCCGCGACGGCGAAAACTGGCTGCCGCTGGTGGTGGTGGGCTGCGACGACATCGGATCGCCGGTTGCAGTTACGCTGCGTGTTACCGATGGCGCAGGCATGGAAAATTTTTGCGATGTGAACGTTCAAGTTTACGACCAACTCAAGCCACAGCTTACCTGTCCGCCCAACACAACCATCACCTGTTTGCAGGATTTTCAAGACTTGAGTCTTTGTGGCGAAGCTTCCGCAAGCGACAATTGTTTTTTGCAAACAATTGATTATGAAGATTTTGTAAATATAAGTACTTGCCAAACGGGCACTGTGGAACGCACATGGTATGCGGAAGACGCGTCGAACAACATCCGTTCCTGCACCCAAGTAATGGTTTTACAGGTGGTCAGTAGCTTGGCCGTTTTATTTCCACAAAATGTTGAAGCATTTGCATGTTCCAACTCGAACGCCTTGTTGCCGCCATCCACCGGTATGCCGCAACTTTCCGGACAATTTTGTCTGCAACCGTCTGTTTCCTACGATGATGTGATTACTGGTGCACCGGTGCCCTATTGTTTCCGGGTGCTGCGCACTTGGACGGTGATCGACTGGTGCGTGTACGATGTCAATACAGGAGCAGGGCGATGGGATCATACCCAAATCATTGATGCGCTCGGGCAGTCGGGCTTTGTGCTGGAAGGACAGGTGTTTACGGCAACCGGTCAACCGATGGAATCGGTGGCCATACACCTGCAATCAACCGGCGGATTGTTGCTCACCATCCTCACCGATACCAGTGGCCATTACCGTTTTTCCAATGTTCCAAACGGCGCTAATTATGTGCTGACGCCTATGTATGATTCTTTGTGGCTCAATGGATTAAGTACTTATGATCTTGTTTTGATCAACAAACACATCCTTGGCATTGAAACGTTTAATTTACCTTACACCATGATTGCGGGAGACGCCAACAAAAGCCGATCGGTTACCACCTTCGACATCGCACAACTGCGAAAACTCATTCTTGGCGTGCAGGACACTTTAACCGGCAACCATTCGTGGCGCTTTGTCGACGCCGCCTACCAGTTTCCACAACAAGACAATGCTTTTTTTGAGGTTTTTCCGGAAAACATCCAACTGCCCACACTGAGCAGCAACCACCCGAATCTTGATTTCATTGGCGTAAAAACCGGCGATGTAAATGGGTCTGCCAATTTTTTAAGCGGGCAGTAGGCAGCAGGCAGCGGGCAGCAGGCAGGGTTCCTCGGCCTACGGCCTCGAAGGGGGAATAATTTGAAAAATCCTTGAAAAAAAATACCCAATTGTTTATTAATCAAACAATTGGGTATTTTTGCCTGCTGCCTGCTGCCTGCTGCCTGTTGCCTGTTGCCTGTTGCCTACTCAAAAACCTGTACTGCGCCGCTGTTGTTGACCACCACGATGGTTTTTTTGCCGCCCGGACCGCGTAACAAACCCATGTCGCGCACTTCGTTCGGGGCCCAGAAGCCGCTTTGCAGGTTGTTGACCCACGTAAATTGTC
>JBBSDH010000289.1:0-4741 GCA_038249605.1 Chitinophagales bacterium
GGCGAGATGTTACGGTGGAAGCCGAACGTTTGAAAAAGGAACAGGTGGAAGCTCGGTACGAAGCTTTAAAAAACCAGGTGAACCCACATTTTTTGTTCAACAGTTTGAACGTACTCACCACGCTGGTGCACAAGGATCCTGACCAGGCCGAGCTGTTCATCCGCCGTTTGTCGGCCGTTTACCGCTACGTGCTCGACAGCCGCGACCGCGAAGTGGTTTCCCTTGACGAAGAACTCAAAGCCCTCGAAGCATTTGTTTTTTTGATGAAAACACGTTTCGGCGATTCGTTTGAAGCCCGCATCGACGTGGCCGATCGGCATGGGCGTGTTGCGCCGCTTACTTTGCAAATGTTGGTGGAAAACGCTTTGAAGCACAACGAAGTTTCCAAAAGTCACCCATTGGCCATCGAGGTTTTTCAACAAAACGGTCATGTGGTGGTGCGCAACAATGTACAAACCAAAACCAGCGTGGGCGAAAGTTCAGGCGTGGGTTTGGAGAACATTCGCGGCCGGTACCAGTTTTTGTCCGACAAGCCAATTGAAGTTTCCCATAATGACGAACATTTTACCGTAAAAGTGCCCATAGTATGAATGTGGTCATTCTTGAAGACGAGGCCTTGGCCGCAGAGGGCCTGCGTACCCAACTGCGCCGCTGCGACCCCGACATCCGCGTAATCACCGAGCTCGATTCGGTGAAAAGCGCAGTGTTGTGGTTCAAAAACAATCCGCCGCCAGACCTGGCTTTTTTCGACATCCAGCTTGGAGACGGGCTCAGTTTTGAAATATTTGAGCAAGTAAAAATCACTTGTCCGGTCGTGTTCACCACCGCTTACGATGCCTATTCCCTGCGTGCTTTCAAGGTCAACAGCATCGATTACCTGCTCAAACCCGTGGGTTTTGAAGCCCTGCATCAAGCTTTTGAAAAATTGCGCGCCCTCCGCGGTACACCCGCGGCTGTGGCAGCGCCCGACCTCGACATGATCCGCCAACTGCTCAACCGTTCCACGCCCAACTACAAAGAAAGGTTTATGGTGAAAGTGGGCGACAACCTTTCAGCTTTCACCACGCACGAGATCGATTTCTTTTTTGGAGAAAACAAAATCGTGTGGATGCGCCTGAAAAGTGGTCGAAAATACGTGGTGGACTACACCCTTGAAGAACTGGAAGACTTGGTGGATCCCAGACATTTTTTCCGCCTAAACCGCAAATACCTCTGCACGTTTGGCGCCATCAAAACCACTACGGCGTACAGCAACAGTCGGTTGAAAGTATTGCTCAAAGACCCCGTGGATGCCGAAGATGTTTTGGTAAGCAGGGAAAAGGCGGAAGAGTTCCGGGTGTGGTTGGGGAAATAGATTGAACTATTTGTCGTATCTTGAAGCAACGCATACAATTACCATGACGATGCCCAAAAAAACCTTACACCTTTACTGGCTGAACTTTCGAAAACACGATTTCCGCGCCAGTCTCACCGTATTTTTTGTCGCACTTCCTTTGTGTCTCGGCGTTGCCCTGGCCTCCGGAGCGCCTGTGTATTCGGGACTTATGGCCGGCATCATCGGCGGACTGGTGGTTAGTTTGTTCAGCAAATCGGAATTGAGCGTGAGCGGTCCTGCGGCAGGTCTTACGGCCATTTGTGCGGCTGCCATTGGCAGTTTTGAGGCCATCGATTTATTTTTCATCGCGGTGGCGATGGCTGGCGTGCTTCAGATCATTTTGGGCGTTTTCAAACTCGGTGGATTTACGCATTTCATTCCTTCGGCCGTGATTAAGGGCATGTTGGCTGCCATTGGAGTTTTGTTGATTTCCAAACAAATTCCTTTGCTGATCGGCTACGAAGCACCTGATTTTTGGCAAAACGAGTTGTTCAGCATCATCACGTTCAGGCATGTTTTCAGCAACATGCAAAGCTTGTTGGCACACACATCCTCGGGCGCCATCCTGGTGGGTGTGTTCACCATCGTTTTGCTTGGTGTCTGGAAAAAATACGTGGCCCAACGGTTCCCTTTGTTGCCCACTTCGTTCGTTGCGGTGTTTTTTGGCAGTATGTTGGCTTTGGCTTTGAAACAATGGGCACCTGCCGTGGCATTGTCGGCTGGACAATACGTGAACGTACCGCGCGATATTTTTTCTTCAGTGCATTTGCCCGATTTCAGTTTGATTTTTCAAAACAAGGACGTGTGGCAAACGGCCATCATCATTTGTTTTGTGGCGAGCCTCGAAACCCTTTTGAGCTTAGAAGCCATCGACAAGCTGGATCCTTTCAACCGCATCTCTCCACAAAACCGCGAGTTGATGGCCCAGGGCGTGGGCAACATGGTGAGCGGATTGGTGGGTGGTTTGCCCATTACGGCTGTCATTGTGCGCAGTGCCGCCAACGCCGAGGCGGGCGGAAAAACCAGGATATCGTCCGTTTTACACGGCCTGTGGTTGTTGCTGGCCGTTTTGTTTGCCGTGCCCCTGCTCAACATGATTCCGTACAGTGTTTTAGCCGTCATCCTCATCCGCACGGGGTACAACCTGGCCAAACCCAGTATGGTGTTGTCAGTGTATCGGCAGGGTAGGGAACAGTTCATGCCGTTTATCGTAACCGCCCTGGCCATCTTGTTCACCGATTTGCTGATCGGCGTGTTGATCGGCATCGGCTACGCCATTTTTTACATGTTAAAACACACCTACCGTGCCGGATTTACGGTGAAGGAAAAAATGGAGGGCCACATCCTGCATTTCACCCTCCGCCTTGCCCTCAATGTGAGTTTTTTAAACAAGAAAAAACTAACCCAACTGCTCGACGCCGTCCCCCAGTATTCGCGTGTGGATATCCATGGCACCGACAGTGTGTACATCGACTACGACATTCTGGAAATCATTCAGAATTTTAAATCCAAGGCGCATACCAGGCACATCGAGCTGGTATTACACGATGTGCCAGAAGTGGAAACGATAGAGTTGCATTGAGAAGTTCGGGGGTGCAGTTTTGATTAATTCCGTTAAGGATTGCGGCTACTGTATTTGTCCCTCAATAAGCAAGGCCTGCCCATAACTTTTTTAAAGTAAGATATGGTAAAAGCCCCAATAGGCTAAATGTGAAACTGAACCTTAAGACGCTGAACTTTGTGTTGTAAATTCAATGTTCACACATTTAAGCAGCAATTATGAACACTTCCAATCAAATCAATGTTGATCTGCGTCCTGGAACACGTCTTGTACGCGTAACAAGGGGAAACCGTGAAATCATGTGGGTTGAGGACCGCACGCCGTTGTCGGGAGGCTCTGGAGGTGGCATTGTTTTTGCAATCCTGGTGGTTTTGGCTTTTCTTTTTCTTCGTAGCAGCTTCAACGAAGCCCGTTACGATAAACCAAACCAACCTTCCACCCAAGGCTCAGAGGCTAATTCCCGAGAGAGGTGAACGCCACTTATTTAAATAAAGTTATAAAGTCAAGCCCAACCTATACTTATTTTAATGATTTTTTTAACATTCGGATCGTGCTTGTAGAGGCACATTTGTATCTCGTATCATTGCAATGAAGTAGGTGCAACCTATATAGTTTGTATTTATAATCATTTGGTCTGTACAGGTTTGCAAATTTGATAAACTCAACCTCAAAATACTATGACAAACAAGGCATCTCATATAGGATTGAATTCATTTCAAGGCCTGCAAGGAAAAAAACACGGCAATACCCGGACACCATTATGGAAAAATTACAAAAGGTTTGAGGATGAAAAAAAGCGAAAGGATTCATGCTCCTATCCAACTGAATTCAAATTCAAACAATACGATTTTTTAAGGGCTATAGAATTGCACCAAATTTTCGTGGCTTGCAGGTATTCCAAAATGTATGAAACCTGGATGGCACTAACGAAAGTAGATAAAAAGAACTTAACGCAATATCTGTTTTCCATACAAAAAAGTAATATATCCAAGCTACCCCCTGAACAACTTTACGCTTGTGTAAAAAAGCACAATCACTTCCCGGTTGTATTAGCCAATTTGTTTTTTGATATTGCATACCATCGTGGACTGGTTGAATCGTTGGCGACTAGACTGTTGGAGCGAGGTTGGAATGGCCTAATTACAGAAGACAAAATAGTTTTATTGTTTGATTTAGTAAAATTGTATCCCGAGTTAATAAACAATTCGGATAATATTTATGACCTAATATTTGAATCACCTGATTATGTACCTGCTCAGGTTGTGAAAGAATGGAATAGGTTGGTGGTCTTTTCCAATGATTACCTTACAATTTTTCAAAAATTCAAACACTTTGGCTGGCGTAATTTGTCTGTAGATGAAAAGGTGGTCCTGATTAATGGGTTGAGTATTAGTAATAGAGGAATTACTGAAGGATTAGACGAGGTATTGTACAATGTTAGAATGTACGATGATGTACCACCAATAGTTGTTGCTGAGCGGGATCAAGCAGCCATTGAGCATTTTAAAATTTCAGGTGTTTTATCCAATTTAGTAGGTGCGATGATTCATTACGTTCAATATTCGGGTAAAGTATTGGGTATTGCGGGTGTTCCCAACGTCAAAATCCGAAAGGTCAAGGGTTTGGGCAAACAACAGTAAAAAATTGATAAAACGGTGCCTCATGCATCTTAAAGTGCGTCGAGGGCGAACACTTTATTCAAAAAATCAGCCCATTGTTTGGCATTGCTTAATTGCCCGAAATTTCTGTCACATTCAGCCTTTATTTTTACATTGTAAGCATGAACGTTGACCTGCTTGCCATTA
>JBBSDH010000290.1:0-4737 GCA_038249605.1 Chitinophagales bacterium
ACCAAAACCCACCAATCGCGTCCGTTGGCATGTTTCACGGCTGTGATTTTTCCAAGAGCCAGGGTATCTTCAATCAACAAACTATCTCGGATTACGACTTTCCCTAGCCCTTGTTCCAAAGACAGATCAATCATACAATACAACAATTTGGTTGCATGAACGGAAAGTGCGGTTGTGAACGCTTTATTTTCGTAAAAATAAAGTTGTTTTTGAGGATGGCCCGGAAAAGGTAATGCCAAGAACCATTGGGGGGCCACCTCGCCTTGTACTTCTGCCGCATCGGTCATGTAATCCCCATTTTCCATAATCTCCCAGGCCGCATTGCCGATGTGGACTCCATTGGTAAAATTCAAAACATTCCCGAATGAGTCTGAAAAAGACGTATTGGTTCCATTAAAATTGAACCTGAACAGCTCAGGGTTTTGTTCGATGGTTACTTTCGCATCCGAAAAAGTAAGCATTTGGATGCCTTTCGTATTGGTTAAGATCGTATCGTTGTTGTACCCAAATATCCAGGTATTATCGAACATTTGACCTTGAAGCAAAGCTGGGCAAAAAAGCAAAAAGTAGAGTAGCTTTTTCATATTGATTATAGATAAATGCACCAGGGAATGCATTTGCCCTGGTGCATTAGGTTCAATAAATTAGTGCGCTACAACCAGTTTGAAGGTGGTCATCCCTTGACCTTCAAACCAAATCCGGCAAAAATAGAGGCCGTTGGGAAGGGCGAAAACATCCAGGGTTGTTTCACCTTGAGATACAGTACGTTCCAAACACACCACACCGGAAGTATTGATCATTGAAACCACGGCAGGTTTTTCGGGCGATGCCTGCAGGCCGGAGATAAAAACTGTTTCTGTTGCCGGATTGGGCGCCAACTTTACCGGGCTAACAGTTGACGTACTTTCTGAAATCTGCCGACGCTCCTGAGCGCCTAAACAAAGACTGTCGTCCATAAAAACCCGGTCTTCGTTCAACCGATAAAGTGCGCGCGCGGCAAAGACCGCACTTCCTCCTTCAAGTGGACATTGCAATGCGATGATTTCCACTGTTTCAAGTTGCTCCGCAGTAAGCAAAGGTTTCCCGACTCCCAACGTTTGGAGGTAAATTTGTTGCATTGTTTTGCGGTTCACTTCCAGCGTATTGTCCGCTGGCAGTGCATCAACCAGAGCATTTGCGTTTTGGGCCGACTGGTTCCGGAAATCGGAAGCTTGCTTCTCGTAACTGAAGAGGTTGGAAGCAACCGTTCGAGATGTTACATGAAGCGCGTTGGCGTCCTGGTAAATCAAAAGCGAATCCGCATGCGTTGTTGCGTCGGCCAAACCCGCCAGCATCACCCCAAGAGTCGATTGAATGGCTTCCAATTGGGCAACCGATTGCTGCAATCCGCCGGAAATGCCTGCCGGGTAATCATAAATGGCTTTAGCCCCTGCTTCTGCATTGGCGTAAGCGCCTATCCTGTTGGATGAAGCGGTGTTGAAAAACGAATCCGTAGCTGAGTGAGACCCAACCATGTCTTCGTGCTCAAGCATCCGCTCGTAAAGCCTTCTCTCGCTTTCAAATTGCAAGGCTGTACTGTATTGGCCGCCCGTCCAGCCATCAACAGCTGTGACCAAGTCTACTTGCCTTACATCTTTGTCGGGATAATCAGGAACAAACGGCAGCGGGATGCAAGGCGCCGTGCAACTTGCTCCATTACCATTAGGGATAAAAAAATCAGTTATGCTGTTTGGAGTTAATGTAGCAACTGGCCAATTGGGTTGCATCATATCAATAACCTGGAATTGAGAAAACAAAACCTCAATATCGTCTCCATTATGAAATGCGAGGCCAGTGCCTTGGTTGAACATATTACCGTAATCGTATTGCTGGTCAATCACCGTTCCTGCCTCGCAATACAAAGCAAAAGCGTGGTTTTGCATGGTGGTTACACGCCATTCGGTAGAACCACAAGCGCCCCAGAAACGCGATCCGAAGCGGCTTCCTCTTGTATTGTTGCAACAAAAACGGTTTCCGGTTCCGTCCGCAAGGCTTAAACCGGTAGACGGCCTAAAGCTTGCTTGATCAACGATTTCATTGTCGTACAGGTAATTGTTGTGGGTATTGGTCAGCTGAATACCTATGCCCGGATTGGTCGTTTGGAAGTTAACATGGTTTTCATCAACATCAGCGCTTCCCGCGCCGTTTATGCGAATACCGTCGTTGAAACCCGAACCGGTAAAATGGTTGTTGTTGATACGAAGATCACCTACATCCACACTTTGCGCATTGCTGATATCGATGGCTGCAGGGTATGGTGGCAAAGGGCTGTCGGCCGCTCCCGGGAAAGCACTTCGGAACATGTTGGTGCTGTTCAGGATTTTATGCGAATTAAACCCCAAAGCCGGAACCATTTCGTGACACAAAATACCCCGGTTGGTAAATCCGATGGAGGGGTTATTGCTGATATTGGTGCTGTGGGCGCCCAGGGTTTCCACGCCACAGTACATGTGGTCCATGGTGTTGTTTTGTACAGTTATACGTTGGCTTTCGTGTCCATACACACCTCTGAAAACAGCATCGAAGTTGCAATTGAGAACAGTTACCATGCCTCCGTTTGCTGCCACTTTGTTGCCGTTTGAAGCAGCAAAGGTCGGTAGCCCGCCCAATCCGGCGCCGATAATTTGTTGAAAGTCAGCCTGATGAACAGCCAAAACAGCGCCTTCGCTGATGATACCGTTTCTAATTTGGCTGAAGGTATTGACAAGGGCGCCAGATCCGGGTGTGCCAACAGTAAGAGGTGTGCCCAAGGTTACCATCCCTGCAAATCCGCCTTGTGTGCTGCTGTAATTTGGCAAATTTGCATCACAGGGCGGAAGCAAAGATTGGCCTGTAATGGTGTTCAAGGTATTGCTGGTGAAAGGAAAATGCTCAACGGTAGTAAAGGCATTGTTGGGAAAAAGTACGCCAACATGGTTGTTGGAAAAGGTGTTCCCAACAGCGATCATGCGGGTTGGCGGGTCGACACCGAGCCCTGATCCACCTTGTGCAGTAATAGAAAACTGGGCGTCTCGAATCGAATTGCCTTTGAAAGTCAAAGCCGCATGCGGAGTAACTGTGACTCCATGCCACATCCTTTCGCAGGAAAAAATGATGTTGTTATCCAGACTCAACGTTGGGTGAATGGCATTCGTACCAACCACGATTTCCGAACAAGGCTGCATTTGGACGTTGTCGCAATAACTTATGCCCAAATTCTGGTCCATTATCAGCCTTCCCAAAATGGCTATGCAACCCTGGTGATCATCCTGACTTAAGAAGCCGTCGTCGTTTTGATCGTAGTTAAAGGCAGCTTCCAACAATGAATATGGTGTGCCTCCTAAAGTTGCGCTGTAAAATGGACTTGTTTCACTGGCATCGATATTCAGTGTTCCTTGTCCTTCACAAGGGCAAGCAAAACCCTGTGGTGGTGGGACTAAATCACATACTACTGTTCTGCATATTGTCTCAATACAACCGCCACAATTGTCAGCTATGGTAAGACAAACATTATAGGTGCCTGAAACCGAATACGTATGGGAAACTTGTTGTCCGTTCGCGGCGGTCCCATCTCCAAAATCCCAACACCACGAAGTTATTCCAGCATCATTGGTTGAGCCCGTAAAAGTGTAATTTGGGCAAGTGCCTTGAAACTCGAATGATGGTGTAACCGGGGAAACAACGCAATTACGTCTAAGCGCAATGCCATCCAATCCGGCATTGAAGCCTAAAGACCCATTGACCGGAGTGGTATTTACCCAAAAAACCAGCTGATTGTTGGCTATATTAGCAGGTGTGAATTCGAATGAAACTGTAATCCATGCCGGATCGCCCGCAGGAACAAAAGTTGTGTTTAACGTCTGACTCCCTGCATCTGTTATGAAACAGGGAGATCCATTATCAAACGTTGAAGCATTAACCAACCCATTGGTTAATGCTACTGAAATTGCTCCGGCTTCGTATGAAATATTGTAATAGGAAAACGTTAATATGTAGCTGACTCCTTGGCATAATGTAACAGCTTGAAAAATGGCTTCATTATTGTTGCATGAACCTGAACCGTTGTTTAAATTTGTGGAGGAAATGCATGCAAATTGATCTCCGTCAAATGGAATAATCGGATTGTAGTACAAATCATCAGTATTGTCACAAATAGATGGGGTTCCATTGGCTGCCCCCCAAGGCGGTGCGCAGTTTTCGTTAAACGCGCCGTCTTTCATTATACCGTCCTGTACCGGGCAATTTTCAAACCCTTCATCAATAATTAAAGTTCCCGGCGGCGGGGGGGGGCAAATTTGTCCATTGGAAGTAAATGAAAGCAAAAAAGTACAAATGAAGAGTAAAATCGTGCTTTTGGGTATGCGTTTTAGGATTGGATTGTGATTCATGGTGGTTGAATTTTTTGGTAAGGATCAAATCTAATACTTTGACATTTGATATTTCATTTATTTTAAATGAAATGGATTTTATACCCTAAAATTTAACTTTTATAAAACATTATACCCCATTAATATGCAGCCTGCCGCCAGACTTATTTACAAAAAGTTTACTATCTCTAAATCTCAATTCAGGTCTCTTAACATCATTACCTTATTCCAAGCTCTCACAACCCGTACGTCACATTCTTCGTCTCCGTAAAAAAACGCAAAGCATCCCAGCCGCCTTCACGGCCCACGCCGGAGTTTTTCACGCCCCCGAACGGCGTGCGCAAATCACGCA
>JBBSDH010000291.1:0-4687 GCA_038249605.1 Chitinophagales bacterium
CAGTCGGAGGGTTTGGTTGAAAGTTACGTTGTTGGTGCGCACATAATCGGGCGTCGTCACGGACACCCGCACATAACTGGCTTGGTCTTGAAACACCGCAATTTCCATTTCATCCACCTGCAACACGCTGTCCTGGTTCCGGTCGATCCAGGTGTATTGTCCTTCGCCAGGATTCACGGGCAGGTAACTGAACTCCACACGCGGACTTTGTCCCGAACCTATTTCATAACCACTCGTAAAACTCAGGGCATTTTTCCAAAGCGACAGGTTGTAATCCAGTCGGCCCAGGTAGGTTTCCTGCGCTTCCAGGTTGGTCAGTTCGGGGTCGTTGATGCCGAGGCGGCGGTAGGTGATGTTCCAAAGCAGGTTTTGCCGGGCATTGCCGGGGCGTTCCCTGGCCGTCCATGCACCGTTTACATTGAGCTCGTCGCCGGTGGTGTTTTGCACAAACATGTTTCCCGAAGGGAAAAAATCGAGTCTTCGCGAGGCAAACCCGCCCCAACGGATGCGACCAGCCTGCTCGGGCGTTTGGAAATACAGTTTAAAAAGATCGTACCAAAAGCTGGCCAGGTTGAGGGTATCCGCAGTTCCGCTGCGCCTTTCGTTGCGTTCCCGTTCGCCGTACACGCCCAGTTTTAGCAGCATATTTTTGGTGGATGCCGTATCTTTTTTAAAAAATGTTTTTGAAAAATCCACTTTGGGACGTGAAAACCGTGTGTTTTCCACCGGCGACGTGCTTTGCAAAAAATTGCCTTCGGCAAAAAGTTCAAACCCGTGGCGCTGAAACCTGAGCGTGGCAAAATGCCTGTTGCCACTGTACAATTCTTGCCTGAAGAATCCGCCGTAAGTGTAACTCACCTGTCCCCAATCCTTTTTATCCGCCACCAACCCGCCGCGCACGAGGTTTTCCGCCCTGCGTGTGGTGTCGCCGAGGTTCCAGTCGCGAACAAACTCGGGTGGCCGGTAAGGATTCAGCGCCAGGAACTGCTTTGCAGCGTGTTCGTAATTGGCGACTGTGGTGAGTTGCCAGCCATTTTTGCCTTGCAGAAGGGGTTGATTCAAAGAAGCAAAAATACCCGTTCCCAGGTTATCGCCGTCGTTGAGCGGCGAATATCGGTTCAAGTCGCGGTTGCTCAGCGCCAATTCGGCCCGGGCAAAGCCCTGGTTTTTGGTGTTCACTTGTCCACCCAAAGCATACAACTGCCGTTGTTCGGGAGCTGTGAGGCGCACCACGGGTACAAAGTTGCCGGTTTGTTGCCCCGTTAGCGGATCGGGTTCCACCCATCGGTACACCCTGCCGTTGGCGGCAGTAGGCACCTGGATGTAATTGCCTTGTCCCATGGGCACTTCGGTGAATCGGGCGGTGTAGCGGGCACTGTCGGGGTTGGTGCTGTACGCCAAAATGCGTTGCGGCACGCCGAAAGCTACGGTATCGCGGTACTGGTACAACACGCGGTCGGGATCAAACGCCTCCAGGGTATCCACACCGGAGGCGAAGGCGTCGTTGAGGTTGTCGCCCACTTCCGCAAGGCGACGGCGTTCCTCCGGACTGAGGTCCTCGGTGGTGCGACCATCTTGCTCGGAGTACAGATTGAAATACACTTTGCCCCTGTCGTTTTTCCATTCGGTTTGGGCAGCAAGCGTGGAACGCAAAAACGTTTGCACAGCATATTCAAACTCTACGATGATGCGGCTGTCTTTGGTAACCAGTTTGCGCTGGGTAAAGCTCAGTTCGCCGAGGTTGTAATCGATCACGTAATCGTCGTCGAGGCCGCGGCGCAGCAGTAGGCCGTCTATGAACACCTTTTCTGTACCAGCGAGCACGATGATGAAACGTTCACCCTCGGCGCCCTGGAGGCGGTAAGGACCCTGGTTGCCTTCCTGTCCGATAATGATTTGCCGGCTGAATTTGCCACGCGACACGGCGGCGGCAGCGCGGACGGACACGGTATCGCCCGGTGTAAAAGGCGTTTGGTACTCCACCATGGCGCCTTGCAGGCGTTTGAAATAATTGGAAAAATAGCCTTGTGGCCGCACCAGGTCAAAATCGCCCGCCGTAAGGGCCACATTTCGGCGGCTCAGGCGGATGTAAATGCGGTCGAATTCCTGCAACTGCCGCGTGGTACCGTCGGGTTGCAGGGGAATGGAGTTGTCCGACAACGCCGCCTGGATCTCCAGGTCGTTGCCCAGTTTTCCGCCAAGTTGCAGATTGAGGGCCGAGTTGAACACCAGGTTTTGGTTGTTGCCCACCGTGAGTCCGCGGGTGTAGGTGCCATTGGAAAACAAACCTGCCGTTTCCCAGGGAGCGGAAGTGGTTTCGTACGGACTGTAATCAAACTCGATGGCGTCGGCACCGCTGCGGCGTTGCACGGCATTGGCGGTATCGATTCGACTCAGGAAGGCGGTAACAGGATATGGAAGTACACGGTAGCTAACGTAGAGGGGTCCGCACGGTCGGCACCAAGGCGGCAAGGCGGCCGAATCGGAACGCCAATTGGCGCCGCTGAGCTGGAAAAGTGAAAGCGGCAAGCGGCGGCCGCTAAGTGAGTCGCTTACCATGATGAGCGGAGGCATGATGGGTAGGGAATCGAGCGGCGCCCAGTCGGCAGGCATGGAAACCACACGGGTACGCAAGTTCGACCACGGTGTTTGAGCCTGTGCATGGGTGCACCACCCGGACAGTCCAACGAGGATCATCAGGAAGTTACGTGTGCAAATTCGCCGGAACAAGCCGGCCCAAACGGGATACAAGTAGTGCAAAATGGTTAAACGCGTTCAAGCTCTAAACGCAAAAGCGGGGATCACTTGGATGTTGGCGAAAAAAAAGGCCCCGGCGTTGCTTCGCCGGATAAAAAACATAGGATCAGCGACCGCCACCGGATTCAAAAACCGGCTTCACCGTCAGCGAATCGATGGGAGCAATGGGAGCAGGTTTGAAGGGTTTGCCCGGACGGCGGTTGAGCAATGAATCGCCCAATTGATCTCTCGCGTCCTGAAGCATCAGGGAATCAACATGTTTGTTGGCATCCGATATCAAAGCTACCCGGCATTCTTCCATTTTTTTTGTCCTGAAAGCGACCACCCTCTCTGATACACGTGCCTGCACCACCTTATCGTTGTCGCCCGTACACCCTGCTAACCAGACAAGTGCACAACCTAAAAATACCTGAAAAAAAAATCCCTTAGAAGTGTACCTATTGCTTGACATATCATTTACCTTTGTAGCGCAAAATTAAGGCAAAGCCCAGCACGCTGCTGTATCAACGGTAAAACAATAAAATGCTGTGTTAAGTTATCGCAAATTTTTTTTGTTAAAGTTTTGGAATAACGTTTCAAGTACCTTATCTTTGCATCGTTCAATTGTAGCAACAGTAAAAATATTTTTCAGTTTCATTTTGTTAGGCAGTTTTTAGTTTGTTAAAAATTGTTTTTTCAGAATAAAATTTCAAGAGCAAATCTTCGTCCATTTTTGGGCGTGAATATTTAAGAAGTTTTCATTTGGTTTTTTGGGGTTATACAGGGTGCTACCAGTAATGGTCAGTGCCCTGTTTCTTTTCCCCCCTTCATGAATCGCACACCATGCTCCAACGTCCGCGCCGCAACCGGCAATCGGCCGCCATCCGCGGCCTTGTCACCGAAACCCACCTCCAGGTTCAACACCTTGTTTACCCACTTTTTGTGCTCGATACGAAAGGGCTCAAACAGGAAATACATTCCCTGCCTGGTGTGTACCGCTTTTCGCCCGACACGCTGCTTCAGGAAATCGAATCGTGTATGGAACTCGGGCTCTCCAGCTTCGTTTTGTTCCCAGCCGTAGCCGACGCGTTGAAAGACACCGTGGCGTCGTACAGCACGAACCCCGACAACTTTTACCTGCAAACCGCGCGGGAAATCAAAAAACGGTTCCCGGAATGCAACCTCATCAGCGACGTGGCCATGGACCCCTACTCCTCCGACGGGCATGACGGTCTGGTGCGCGAAGGCCGCATCGTGAACGACGAAACGCTGCCCATCCTCGCCGCCATGTCGGTAGCCCAGGCCGAAGCCGGGTTCGACATGCTGGGGCCTTCCGACATGATGGACGGCCGAGTACGCACCATGCGCCAGGCCCTCGACGCGGCGGGCTACACCGGCACGGGCATCCTTTCCTACACCGCCAAATACGCCAGCGCGTTTTACGGTCCTTTCCGCGACGCCCTCGATTCGGCGCCCAAAAGCGGCGATAAAAAAACCTACCAGATGGATCCGGCCAACTGCCGCGAAGCCCTCACCGAAGCCCGCCTCGACACCGAAGAAGGCGCCGACATGCTGATGGTAAAACCGGCGCTCCATTACCTCGACGTGATCCGTCTCCTGCGCGACAACAGCAACCTGCCCATAGCAGCCTACCACGTTAGCGGCGAATGCGCCATGCTTTCGGCCGCCTGCCAAAACGGTTGGCTCGATTTCGACCGCGCCATGCCCGAAACCCTGCTCAGCATCCGCCGGGCCGGCGCAGATGTGATTTTGACGTACTTCGCCAAGGCGTTTGCGGAGAAGTTTCCAGGCGGGGTTTAGTGCCGCGTCCAGTGAATAACATACAGTTTCGCGGCCCTATTTTTCGCTCAATGTCGTTATTCGTCGGTTAAAATGTCCCGCATTTCGCCCTCCTCATGCCTAATTGAGCAAAATATAAGTCTCGCGAAAC
>JBBSDH010000292.1:0-4683 GCA_038249605.1 Chitinophagales bacterium
AACACAACCCCAAATAAAACCCCAAACAAAAAATCCCAAAAATCCGGGTTAAGACAACTTTAGCGATAATCCGTCTGGTTATATCCTATCAATCCGTTACCTTGCATTTCAGCCTCAAAAAAGGGCAGGCCAAACAATCAATTATGCGGACACGCCTTTACTTACTTTTTATACTTATTGCATCTTATTTTTCGGCCTTCGGCCAAACATTCTTTCCTGTGGGCGGCCCTTTGCACACACAGGAAGTGGCACTTGAACAGGCCAACGAAGCTTACATCCATTTCGACAATCCTTCCGGCGACACGTTGAAGCTCCGTTGGAGACGGTTGGAAGTGAACAAACCCGACGATTGGGACATCGATCTTTGCGATTATGGCCTGTGTTACATCGGTATACCAGCCAACGGTACCATGAGCCACGTGTTCGATACCATACAACCCTACCTGAAACTAATTGTACAGCCCGGACAAACGCCCGGTGCAGCATGGATATGGTTCAGGGTGTATGAATTGGGCAACGAAGGTAATTTTCAAGACGTGTATTTCAGTTTAAACACGCCCGGCGTAACAGCCTCCAACGAACCCGTCTCATCCTTTTCTGTTAGCATTTTTCCAAATCCTGCGACGGATATTGTCAACATCACAAGTGAAAACAGCGAACCGGTTGTTTGCCGGGTCTTTGATGCGTACGGACGCCTGATGTTTGAAAACAAACACCTTTTGGAAACGACGATAACGACGGCTTTTTGGCCTTCGGGTTATTATTGGATCAATCTGGGAGGCGTTGGCCGACAACTGATGGTTTCCCATTGAAATGAACCATTACCATTCATTTGAATACCATTTTTAAGTTAAATTAAGTCCTTTTGAATCGAGTATCAATCTTGTGCATCTTCAACTCATTTGAATCCTGACATGAAAAACATCATCGCTTTTCTACTTTATTGCCTATCGGTAACAGCCATGGTTGCCCAATCGGATGGAGAAACCCGGTTGGAGGTACCCGTTAAATCGACTGGAGAAACCATCCTGGAGTTCACCATGGGCAATCCAAAATTCACCACGGTTACTACCTCGCTCGGCGAATCCGTTATCGTCGGTTTCGACGGCGGCACGCCCCTGCTTCAGGCCGGTATGCCCGACTTGAGCAAATATGCTTTGGCCTTGCATGTTCCCAATTCCGGAACCATGGCCGTGGAAATCCTGGAAAGCGATTATACCGACATGTTTGATGTACGTGTCGCCCCATCAAAAGGCAACCTCCTGCGCAACGTGGATCCGGCTACGGTTCCTTATTCGTTTGATGCTACTTACCAAAATGACGATTTTTATCCCGGCCGCATGACCGACCTGCAACGGCCGTTCAACATGCGCGGTGTTCGAGGCCAATCGCTTTGGCTGTACCCCGTACAATACAATCCGGTGCAGAAGGTACTGCGTGTTTACCACCACCTCAAACTGCGTGTATACGACGCCGGAGGAGTTGGCGAAAATGAAGTTACTGCTGCTGTTTCTGGTAGCCTGCCCACCAGCTTTGAAAGTTTGTACGCAAAAATGATGGTGAACTACACCGCGCGTGCGGCCAACCGCAGCAACAATGCCGATATGGAAAAAATGTTGGTGATCGTCCAGGATGATTTTATTCCTGAACTGGAACCGCTTGTAATTTGGAAACGCCAGATGGGCATCCACACCACCGTAGTTCCTGTTTCGGAAATTGGCGCTTCGGATGCAACCACGGTGTATAATTTTGTAAAAGAATATTACCTCCAACACGGCATCACTTACCTCCTGCTGGTGGGCGACGAAAACGCCATCAATCCACAGTTGCGCCCCAGCGGCGGCCAGAACTACTCGTGCGACAACTGTTTTGGGTACATGGACGGCGACGACCACTTCCCTGAAATTTTTGTAGGCCGCTTCAATGCCGCTACCATCGACCAGCTTAAAATCATGGTCGCCCGCAACCTGGAATACGAAAAAAATCCGCTGGTCGACGTAGCGCAAAACTGGGCCGGTACCGCCATGGCTTCTGCATCCAACGAAGGTCAGGGTTACGGGGACGACAACCAGGCCGACTTCCAGCATGCCAATGGATTGAAAGAACAACACTTGGCCGACGGTTACGAAAAGGTTTGGGAGTTTTACGACGGCGACCATTCCGACATCTCCCCCACCCCCGGCGACGAATCGGCCGACCAGCCTGGCAGCCCCATCAATACCTCGCTGATTCAACTGATGAACAACAGGGGCGTGAGTCTTTACAACTACACCGGCCACGGCTGGGAACAAGGCCTTGTGAGTGGCAACTTCAATACCGACGCTGTTGCGCAACTGCGCAACAATGGCCGGTATCCTTTCCTTATCGCCGTTGCGTGTTGTTCAGGCAATTTCACCAACAACGGCGGCGGCGATTGTCTCGGAGAAGCTTGGCAACGTGCAGGCGACTATGCCACAGGACAGCCCTGGGGCGGCATCGGAGGCTTTTTCTCGAGCGATTTCCAGAGTTGGGCGCCACCCATGGAAGGCCAGGACGGCATGAACCAGTTCCTCGTTGATGCCGATGGCATCACGCTGAGGCCAACTATTGGAAGCATGTTGTCTTTCGGCAACGCCCTTATGATTGCTGCCTACGACCAGGGAGGCGAAGTCATGGCCGATTTTTGGAACCCCTTCGCCGAGCCAAGCACCGTGCCGCGCACACGCCTGCCCCAGCCACTCACTGCAACCCACCAGCCTGGTCTGTTCCTCGGTGCAAGCAGTCTAACGGTGAGCAGCGGCGTTGAAGGCGCGTTGGTTTCCTTGTACTGGGAAGGCCAAACACTGGCAACAGCCTTTGTACAAGACGGACAAGCCATACTCGACTTTCCGGGGCTTACCACGGTGGGCGACTTGGTGATTACAGTATCGCAGTTCAACCACATTCCTTTCCAAGGTACTGTGGCAGTGGTGCCCTCCGCCGGTCCATATGTAGTAAGCCAAAACGTGCAACTGCAAGATCCCACGGGCGACAACGACCAAAAAGCCGACTTTGGTGAAACGGTTTTCATCGATCTCGAACTCAGCAACATCGGCGTTGATGTTGCCACGGCAACCAGCGTTGCCCTCAGCAGTACCGACCCTTATCTTTCTCTCGGCGACATCGATGAATTCGCAGGCGATTTGGCCGACAGCGCCACCATCGCCCTCCCCGGTGCATTCTCATTCAGCGTAGCCGATAACGTACCCGACGGACACGTCGCCTCGCTCGTACTGCACCTTACTTTCAACGATACCCTTGGCTACAATGTGCCCTTGTCCATCGTATTGCAAGCGCCCAAACTCAACGCCACCATCATCAGCATCCAGGATTTCCCTGGCGGCGACGGCGACGAAAGGCTCGAAAGCGGCGAACAAGCATTGGTAAAAATCCAAAATTACAACACCGGCGCAAGTTTGTCGCCTGGCGCTGTTGGTGTACTCAGCACCAACAGTCCGTGGCTAACCATCAGTCCGGCCGCAAGTCTGGGCGCCATCAATGCCCTAACCGGCATGGTGGAACATGTGTTCACCGTTGATGTTTCACCGCTTGCACCACAGGTACAGACGGCAATGTTTCAATACCAACTCAGTGCCGGCGCTTACGGTGCAACAGTTCAGTCGCAAAACCTGATCATCAACCCCATCCTTGAGAGTTTTGAAAGCCAGAACTTCGACGCTTTCCCCTGGGTTATGGGCGGCGACAAACCCTGGGTCATTTCCACACCCACGGCCTACACCGGCGCCTACAGTACGCGTTCAGGCAACATCACACACAACCAGTCGTCCACCATGGAAATAACACTGCTTGTTTCCGATACCGGTCAGGTAAGTTTCGCGCGTCGCGTGAGCACCGAAGAGAACTACGACTTGTTGCGTTTTTACATCGACGGTGCGGAAATGGGCGCCTGGAGCGGCAACCTGAACTGGGAAGAGATCACCTACCCCATCAACGCCGGCCTGCGCAACCTCCGCTGGGTGTATGAAAAAGACGGCATCGGATCGGCCAACAACGACCGCTGCTGGGTGGATGATATTTCGCTGCCACCCCACCAATTGGTGGTTGCTACCAACAATCCCGAAAACGGTTTGGCCTCCATCCAGGCAAATCCGAACCCGACAACGGGCATGGTGCACCTGCGCGTGATGATCGAAGAAGAACAGGAACTGCAGTGGCGTGTGTACGACATGACCGGACGCCTGATTTTGGAACAACCCAATCCGCAGCACGTTTCCTCCGGCATGTGGACGCCATCCTTCGACTTGAGCGGTCAGCCATCGGGCGTTTATTACATCGTTTGCGACAGCGAAATAAAAGGCAACAGCGTTGTTAAGGTGGTTAAACAGTAAACGAAGCGTTTTGTAATGAGGCCAGGCTTACGTTACGTTTACCAAACCTTTTCAGGTTTGGTAAACGTAACCCTCAGTAGCCTGTGGCTTAAAAATTACCTCATGAAGTTCATGAGGTAATTTTTTTTATAAATTTTTAAATTTAAATTATACAAATAATAAATTTATATATAGTTAAATACCATTCACATACAACCAATTTCAAGCAATTCCCTTTCCGACCACCGACCACCGGCTACTGATCACTACCAACCATTTCCCATCGACTTACGACATTACCTGTATCGAACCAAACGAACCGGATGAACGATCAATA
>JBBSDH010000293.1:0-4663 GCA_038249605.1 Chitinophagales bacterium
CTTGTTCGTAGGACAAACAGGCACAGGTAAAACTCTGATGGCCAAAACCATCGCCCGTATGCTCAATGTGCCTTTCGCCATCGTCGATGCCACGGTATTCACCGAGGCAGGCTACGTGGGCGAAGACGTAGAGAGTATTCTTTCACGTCTGTTGCAGGTGTGCGACTACGATGTGAACGCAGCCGAGCGCGGCATCGTGTACATCGATGAAATAGATAAAATTGCCCGCAAACAGGACAATCCGTCCATCACACGCGATGTGTCGGGCGAAGGCGTGCAACAAGCGATGCTTAAAATGCTCGAAGGCGCAGAAGTGCTCGTGCCCCCGCAAGGCGGCCGCAAACACCCCGAGCAAAAACTTGTTAAAGTAAACACCACCAACATCCTTTTCATCTGTGGCGGTGCCTTCGACGGCATCGACAAAGTGATCGCCAGGCGCGTAAATACCCAGGTGATCGGCTATGGTAAATCAACCGATGAGGTTTTCGACCGCGAAAACCTGCTTCAATACGTGACACCACAGGATGTTAAAAATTTCGGGCTCATCCCCGAACTCGTTGGCCGTTTACCCGTACTTGTGCACCTCGAACCCCTCGATGTGCCTACACTGCGCCTCATCCTTACCGAGCCTAAAAACGCCCTTCTGCGACAGTACGAAAAACTGTTCGACCTCGAGGATGTGAAACTCGTAATGAATGCCGAAGCCGTCGATTTCATCGCCCAAAAAGCCCTGGAATACAAACTCGGCGCCCGCGGCCTGCGCTCCCTTTGCGAAGCCATCCTCACCGACGCCATGTTCGACATGCCCGATGGAGGCAAAACCAAAGGCAAACAAATCCTGAACGTAACCAAAGAATACGCGGCCGATAAACTGTCGCGGTCGCGGATAGCGAAGCTGAAAGCAGCGTAAATCAGTCGACTAAATTATCGCCCAGGCCAGCATCATGGAGAAAAAGCCTGTCGCATAGCCGATGTAAAGTTCGATGGGTGTATGGGCGCCGAGGGCGAGGCGTGAAACGCCTACAAGGCCGGCGAAGATCATGCCCAATACCAGCACTAGGTTCATGCTAAGTTCGAGGGTGCCACCAAAAATGGGCATGCCGAGTGTGCTTTGAGGCCAGGTCATGGCCGTGACGAGCAGTGCGCCCACGAGGCCGCCCACACCTGAGGCGTGTGCACTTACTTTGGTAAAAATATTGATGAAAAAAGCAAGGAAAAGTCCAATGGTAGCGCCCAGTACGATGCTGGTGTAAAGGGACGGTGTGTGCCCGTTGGAAAGTAGATTTTTAAACAACCAAAGGTAAAAAACGCCCGATATAATGTAGGGACCCGTGCGGTCCTGCTTGTCGGGCATGCTGAGACTTCTCACCAGTCCCAGAGGTTTCATGACAGCCAGTCCAATGCCGGGGATAACGAAAGAGATGCCAAAAACAGACAGCAGCAAAACCACGGCCTGGGTGTCGGAAACATTGCGGACACCAAAGGCGAATGGATTGATGAGCAGCAACAGCAGCAGCATGTAGGTGAGCATGAGCAGCGGCAGTCCGATCCAGGAAAAAAAATGGGCTATGGTTCTGTTCATGGGCAATCAGCGTACTTTGTATTGTTTTTGCAGGCGGTCGAGGTCGCGTTTGTCGTCGCGCTCGCGGATGGTGTCGCGTTTGTCGAAGTCTTTTTTGCCGGTTGCCAGGGCGATGGCGAGTTTGGCAAAACTACGTTCGCTGAAATACAGTTTGAAGGGTATGATGGTAAAGCCTTTTTCTTTGGCTTTGCGCTCGAGTTTCCGGAGTTCAGGTTTGCGGAGCAGGAGTTTGCGCACGCGCCTTGGTTCGTGGTTGTTGTCGGTACCGTGGGTATACTCGGCGATGTACATGTTGCGAATCCACAACTCACCATTTTCAATCAGGCAATACGCATCTGTCAGGTTGGCGTTGCCTTCCCGGATGCTTTTGATTTCGGTACCTGTGAGCATGATACCCGCTTCGATTTCTTGAACGAAGTGGTATTCAAAACGCGCCCTGCGGTTGAGTATTTCTATTTTCTGTTGCTTCTTATTCCCGGCCATCTTCCTGCAAGGTATTTTTTCATGGAAAGGGTTGTTCCAAGTTTCAATTCCAGAACAATCCTTAAATCCTGATCACCAAAGGTACTTCAAAATAGCCGGAGGGCACAGGAAGTTCCGCAAAGCGCCATTTTTTTTACCTTTAGCACAAATTTTTTACCATGAAAGTTGCCTTTTGGGTGCTCGCCCTGATTTTTGCACTTTTTACCCTGGTGCAATACAACGACCCTGACCCTTTGCTTTGGGCTTTGCTTTACGGCGGTGTGGCTGTACATTTTACGCTTGCTGCTTTGGGAAAACTCAACCGCACAGTGTTGTGGCTTTGGCTCGGCATTTCCGTGGCATGGATGATCACTCTGGTGCCTGCTTTTCTTGCCTGGATGGGTATGGGCATGCCCAACATAGCCGGTAGCATGCAAGCCGAGGAACCACACATCGAACTTATGCGGGAGTTTTTGGGACTTGCGGTTGCTGCTCTGGCGTGTGGTTGGTTGTTGTGGAAAACCAAAAACATGGAGGGTGAGCTTTAGCTCGCCTTAAAACCTCGTTTGCCTGCGAAAAAACTCATGCAACGTGCGGCGAGCTAAAGCTCACCCTCCAAGGCGACCTTCTGGCCGATAAACCCCAGCATTCTGCCCGTGATGCCTTTTTCGGCACGGTGGGAGAAGTAATCCCGGTTGTGGGTTACTGTGCAGTGGGGCGATACATCGATCTGTGCTTCAGGTATGCCGAAAGCAAGCAATTGCGCCAAGTTGGCTTTTTTCAAATCAACAGTGAATTTGCCACGATTTTCATCCCATTGTTTATACACATCTTCAAATTTTTCAGCCACCTCTGTGCCTACTTCGAAAGCTTCCGGACCGATGCAGACGCCCACCATGGCCCAACAGTCCTCACCGCGGGTGCCCCAGGTTTGTGCCATGGTTTCCAGTGTTTTTTGAACCAGTTTGCCTGCCGTTCCTTTCCAGCCGGCATGGATGGCCGCCATAGCGCCGTTAAGGGCGTCGTAAACAAGGATGGGGGTACAGTCTGCCACCGACACCACGAGTACAATGCCGGGTGTGCGTGTAATGAGTGCATCGTAACCTTCACTGCCGCCGGGCGATTCCACGATGCGAACCTCTGTGCCGTGAACCTGGTGCGACCAGGCGAGCTGGTCGGGGGCGAATCCGAGAGCATAACAAAACCTCCGTCGGTTTTCCTTCACGTTGTCCTTGTTGTCATCGGTGCTTTTTCCGAGGTTGAGGGAACTGTAGGGTGCAAGGCTAACGCCGCCGTGACGGGTGGTTTGTCCGACACGCAGATGGGGGAAACGGGAAATCCAATTTGGGGTGGGGAAGAGCTCCATGGGCATTTGTTTGTTGGCACAAATCTGCAAAAAAACGTTGTTGATCGAAAAAAAAGGTCAACGCCTCTAAAGGCTACTCTTGCAAACGAGGAAAAACGTAGATTTAACACTTGTATGGTTCAACCCAATACGCACGAAGATGCCCTTTTCAGAAATATTATCCATGGCTTTCCAAAGCATCCGCACCAACATGATGCGCGCTGTGCTTACGTTGCTCATCATTGCTTTCGGCATCATGGCGCTCGTAGGCATTCTTACGGCCATTGACGCGATCGCCTACTCCTTAAACGACAACTTTTCCGGTCTCGGCGCCAATTCGTTCAGCATTGAACGCAAATGGGGCGAAGTGAAAAGTAACCGTGGCGGTAGACGACAAAAAGCCGGCGAACAAATCACGTACAAACAGGCCATGGAATTTAAAGAACGGTTCCAGTTTCCTGCCCGAGTATCCGTTGCTTTTTGGGCAACCAATAGCGCAGCGGTAAAATACAACGACGCCAAAACCAACCCCAACATCGGATTTGTCGGGGTGGATGAAAATTACTTTGCTATCAAAGGCTTGAACATAACCTTTGGCCGCAACTTTTCCATTACAGAAATTGAGTCGGGAACACCTAAAATTGTAATCGGACAGGATATAGTAAAACAACTGTTCGACAACAAACCGGAAAAAGCACTCAACCAAATCGTTGTGGTTGCCAACCAGCGTTACCGCGTCATCGGCGTACTCGAGTCCAAAGGCGCTTCCATGGGCAACTCCAGCGACAGGGCCGTGTACGCACCCCTGATCGATGTTAAAACCATATTTGGTACCGAAAATACCGAATACGAATTGTTGGTTGCCGTAAACAATGCCATCGATATGGAAGCGGCACAATCTGAAACAACGGGACTTTTTCGCCAAATCCGCGGACTCAGGCCCGGCCAGCCCGACGATTTTGAACTGTTCACCAGCGACAGTCTCGTAGCCATACTCAAAGAAAATACCACCAACCTGCGTTTGGCCACCATCGCCATCGGACTCATGACCCTACTCGGCGCAGCCATCGGTCTCATGAACATCATGCTCGTAAGCGTTACCGAACGCACACGAGAGATCGGTATCTACAAAGCGCTCGGCGCTACCAGCCGCAGCATTCTCACCCAATTCCTTACCGAGGCCATCGTAATTTGCCAAATGGGCGGTTTGGTAGGCATTTTCCTGGGCATACTCGTTGGCAACATCGTTACGCCCTTGCTCGGCGGCAGTTTCC
>JBBSDH010000294.1:0-4656 GCA_038249605.1 Chitinophagales bacterium
AATACCGGGTGTTTTGGCATCAACAATAAATCCGGTGAATTTATCACCGTCTATTTTAGCAAATACAATCAGAACGTCAGCGAATCCGGCATTGGTAATCCACATTTTTTGTCCGTTCAGGATGTAATGGGTGCCTTCGGGGTTCAAATCGGCCCGTGTTTTAGCGGCAAGGGCATCCGAGCCGCTTCCGGGTTCCGTCAAACAATAGGATGCTTTCAGATCACCGGAAACCAGTCCAGGGAGGTATTGTTGTTTTTGGGCTTCAGTGCCGAAGTAAAGGATGGGCAACATGCCGATGCCGGTGTGCGCTGCGAAAGAAACAATGAAGGAACCGGATGGCCCCAACACGTCGCTGATGACCGTATTGGTGTTGGTGTCAAATTCGGCGCCGCCGTATTGCAACGGCATGTGCGCACCGAGCAAGCCCAAATCGCCTGCTTTTTTCAACAGTCCAACAGTTACACCGGGTTCTTGTTTTTCAATACGGTTTTGGTTCGGCACAATTTCCTGCATGAGAAAATCATGGGCCGTTTGTTTGATCATCAATTGCTCCTCATTCAACTCCTCGGGGATAAAAACATCTTCTGGTTTGCTGGTGCGGATCAGGAATTCACCACCTTTGAGTACATCCTGTTTGATCATCGTATCGGACATGTTGCTGTGCATTTATTAGAGTTGACAATGAATATAGCGAATTTTCGCTACAAAGTTAAAGGGGTTTGCGAATAAAGCAAATCCGAAACACCAAATTTTCAGTATTTTATCAAAATAAGTATGGATCGTAGTGCCGCCTATCGGTCAGTTTTTAAAGGTTAATGTTATGGTCTTATACAAAAAGAGCTACTTTTGGCGTTCCTTCTTCGCCAAACCACCGGTTTAACCTTCACCTACTATTTTCCTTTATGCTACCTTATTCTTTGCTGGCGTCATTCTTTTTTCTTCAATTGTCGGGCCCTGCCACAACACCCGAAAGCACTATGGAACACAAAAGCCTTTTCGACATCATCCTCGGGAGCAGCACCTCTGGTTTCATCGTGATACTGGTTTTGTTCATCCTCTCCATCATTGCCGTGTACATCATCATCGAACGCTACCTAACGCTAACACGCGCAGGCCAGGTAGACCACAACTTCATGAACAGCATCCGCGCAAGTGTGGAAAGCGGAAACCTGCAGGCTGCCAAAGCACTTTGCCAAAGCGTGGACGCACCCATGGCCCGTATGGTTGAAAAAGGACTCGACCGCATCGGCAAACCACTTGATGACATCAACAAATCCATCGAAAACGTGGGCAACCTAGAACTGCTCAAACTTGAAAAGAACCTTTCTACCCTGGCTTCCATCTCCGGCATCGCGCCCATGATCGGTCTGCTCGGCACGGTAATCGGTCTGATCATTTCGTTCCAGGACATGTCGACGGCCATCAACATTACTCCTCAAGTACTTTCCAACGGTATTTACCACGCCCTTACGGCCACTGCCATGGGTCTTTTTGTATCCATCATTGCCATGGCTGGATTCAACCTTCTGGTGACCAACCTCGACAAGGTCATTTTCAAAATGGAATATACCGCTGTTCAGTTTATGGACTTGCTCCAGGAACCCAGCCGTTGAGCATCACAACGTTGAACCTTTATTTTTTCATGGTAAAAAATATGTATCCATGGGCCTGAAACGCCGTCAAAGGGTGGAACCCGAATTCAGCCTCGCAGCCATGATCGACGTGATCTTCCTGCTGCTGATGTTCTTTATGCTTACGTCCAAATTCGTAACACCCAACGCTCTCAACCTGCAGCTGCCTTCCAGCAGCTCCACCACCATGGCATCGCCTGCCTTGGCAGTGTCCATCGACCAAAACGGCGATTATTACCTCGACGATAAAAAAACCACAGAAGCAAACCTCGAAAAGGCTTTGCTCGCCAAGATCGGCGCCGTGGGCAAAACGCCCGAAAATACCACCATCACCGTGGTGGCCGAAAGAACTGTGCCGATCGAAGATGTGGTTTTTGTGCTCGACATCGCCAACAAACTGAAACTCAAAACCATCCTGGCCACCGATCCCAAACCTACAGGAGAATAAAGACGCCTGCCGGATCGTTTTATTTCCGCACAATTACCTTTGCTATGACAGCCGCTACCCTATCCACACGCGAAGAAAACCGTCCAAAAGCCCTCATTTCCAGCCTGATCTTCCACGCTGTACTGGTGGTCATCCTTTTTCTTTACCGTTTTGAAGCTCAGGAAGCCATCACCGAAGCTCCCGATATTCTTGTACCGCTGAACATCGAATGGGGCGGCGGCGGCGACAATGTCGCTGCAGGGCTGCCCGATGAAGGCCAGGGCAACGACCCCGCACCACAGGGCGAACAAATGAGTGCCCCTACCGCCAACAACAAACCGGCCGACCTGCCCGATCCCAACCCTCCAGCGCCCTCTCCACCTGTACGCAGCACGCCAACCACACCCACCTCCTCCTCCACCACCGACGATCCCAACGTGGCTGCCTTGCGCAAACAACAGGAAGACACCAAGCGCAAAGAGCAACAGGAAGTGGATGAAAAACGCCGCAAACAAGAAGCCTCCGACCAGGCACGACTGGCAGAAGAAAACCGCAAAAAACAGGAAGCAGCCGACCGCGAAGCACAAAAAGGTAAATTCGGCAGTGCATTCGGCAGCGGTACAGGAACAGGCTCAGGAAACACCGGAAAACCGGGAAACCAAGGCAGTCCAACAGGTACCGGCGACAACCCCTTCGGTAAAAGTTCGGGTTCCGGCGGTGGCACAGGCGGCGGTATAGGCACCGGCGACGGTCCCTCCATCGGCGGCGGCCTCAGCGGCCGCAAAGTAGTGGGCCGACCCACCATGGTTGACAAAACACAACAAACCGGCCGCGTGGTCATCGAAATATGTGTGGATGCTTCCGGCAAAGTTTTCAGTGCCGATTTTACCCAAAAAGGCTCAACCACCAACAACAGCGACTTGCAAACCAAAGCCAAACAATGGGCCAGCCAGCACAAGTTCGCCGCCTCCAGCAAAGAAAAGGATTGCGGAACCATCACGTTTAACTTCCAAGTCAAATAAGACCAGGATTTTAAGGACTTGTCCCGCAGGGATCCGGATTGGGATTTTTATCCCATGCTGCGCATGGAGAAAAACAGGATTGGGATGATTGGATTGGATTTTTAATGGATTGATTTTGAAAGATTTTGGGATGCTCCTACGTTCGGGCATCCAGTTAATCCTCTAAAATCAATCCATTAAAAATCCAATCCAATCATCCCAATCCTTTTTTTTCTCCATGCGCAGCATGGGACAAAAATCCCAATCCGGATCCCTGCGGGACAAGTCCTTAAAATCCTGGTCTTATTTGGCCATCAACTGCTGGTCAAACTGGTTGCCCGGAGAGCCCAATTGGGAAGCTTTTTGGTAATCGGGTGTAGCAGACTGTTTGTTGCCCGCCTGCGCATGTGCGCGGGCACGTTCAAGGTAAGCCAACCCCATTTGAGGCGCCAATTTAATGGCCTTGGAAAGGTCGGCAATAGCCTCTTCATTCCGGTTCATGCTTCGCATCAACATGCCGCGTTCGTACCAAACATTCGCATTGTTCGGATCGTAACGCAGGTAGCTGGAGTAGTCTGCAACGGCTTTGTCGTACTGTTGTAAGTTGTAATACACCAAAGAGCGGTTTAAATAGCCGTTTTTATTGGTGGAATCGATGGCCAAACCCTCGTTGATGTCCTTCAATGCCGGTTCATATTTGTTTTGCGCAGCCATGGCAACGCCTCGGTTGATCAGGACTTCACTTTTTGATTTGGGCTTGATTTTCTCCGAAGCCAACGCAGACGTGTAATCGCTGACGGCTTTTTGCACCAACGTACCCGCCTGGTCTTTGTATTTGCCCGACATGGCCATGTCGAAATGTGTTTTTCCCCGGCTGTTGTAAATCTCAGCATCTTTCGGATTGATGGCTACGGCCTGGTCGTAATCGAGAATGGCCCTGTCGAATTGTCCTTGTTCGCGCAGGTATTGTCCGCGGTTCCAGTAAGGCAGCGACGAAGTTTTCTTTTCGTATTTCATCACATGGGTCCACAACGTTTCGCCGTTTTTCCAAATACCGATTTGGGAAACTGTCCAGATGCCGCAAATGACCAAAAAAGCTCCGAAAAATAGGTTGAGTCCGGATTTTATCGCATCGTTTTGGCTGTAACGATCATACAATCCGGCCGCCACTGCAAAAAAGCCGAAGTAAGGAACATAGGTAAAACGATCGGCCAGGAAGCCTTGCCCGGCCCCCACGATCTGGAGCAGAAACATCACGTTGAACGTGAAAAACATCACACCAAAAACGGCCAGTCTGTTGTCAGCTTTCCACAAACGCCAAACACCATAAGCAATGCCTGCAATCGCGATGGGTGCCAGGTACACCACCATGGGCAATGGTTTGGGATACGGGTACAAGGGCGACATGGGAATGGGCAACACCAGTTTGTACAGGTACACACAGTACGAATACGCACCGATGCACAGTCGATCCACGATGTTGAAATTGGTTACATCGTCGTTGGTAGAACCCTGGGCTTTCAGGGTATAAATGTTGATCAAACCAAAAACAAGGGAAAGAATCCAAAACGGCGTTTTTTCCAAAACCAGTTTGAAA
>JBBSDH010000295.1:0-4635 GCA_038249605.1 Chitinophagales bacterium
AACGGTTTCTGTCAAACGCAACAACAAGGTTTCCAGATTCCGACGGTTTTCAGGCAACGCGCGGTACAAGTAATTGAGGTCATTCTCGTATTTTCGAAATGGTTCAGCGCCCTCTTCGATGTGTTTTTTAAGCTCGATGTACTGAGTTTCATTAAAATGCACCTCCCCTATTTCAGCAAGCACCAGCCTGATTTTTAAGGCTTGTGCCTCAAATTTTTGCAAAGCCAAAAATTCTTCATTGTGCTGTTTTTCGTAGGTTTTCAGGCGAGTTTGGGAGTCTCTTTGATGTTGCACCAGGATTTGGGTCGATTCCAAGGTTGCCTTGATTGCCTTACCTTCTTCAATGATCGATTCCTGTTTGAGTAGCAAGTCTGTTTTTTCCTTACTTTCAAGTTCCTCGATGTTTTTCAGCAACATAGAAAGCACGTCATCGAAGGCGTTGCGTACAGGTTGGTAACAGGTCGGACAAGTGCCATCCTTGCCAATTTTATGCAGATTTTCAACGCCTGCACGGCGGTCGCGAATGCGTTCTTCGATGGCGGCCTGTTGGTTTTTCAGCAAAGTTATTTCACCGCGTTTGGCCTCAAGAGCGACTTCCAGATCCGACAAACGATTGGTTATCTCAACCAGATCTGCACCAACCTGATCGCGCAGCGCCAACGCCTTTTCCAAAACCTCTATTTTACGTTTGCTTTCTTCGAGTGGCTCGCGCAAACTTTCCATTTCGCGGTTGCGGCCGTCGAGGTTGAGCTTGCGTTGTTTTTCTTTATCCAGCAGTTTGAATGCTTCCTGTGCCTTTTTGTAAGCCGTCATAACCGATTCCTGAGCATGCAACTCCGTTTCCTGGGCTTGCATGGCCGTTATGTCCGTCTCCAATTTGCTTTTTTGACTTACCAATCCATTCTGCCGCTCGTTGATTTCCGACAAACGGCTGTTCAGACGGTTGAAGTTTTTCGACCTTAATTCTTCTGCATCGAAGCAAATTTTTTCCTTTTGAAATTGCTCCTGCAATTCCTTTTGTTTTGCCTGAGCTTCTCTCAAAAGGCTGTTTTGAGCTTCCCAGGCCAAATTTTTTTCATCCAAATCATTGCGCAGACCCATCAAAACCGTTTCATCCAGCAGCAGTTGGGATTGTCCGGTCATTTGTTGGTTCAAGGCATTGCGTTCGGCGCGCACGGCATTTTGTACATCGTCGAGGGTTTCCAACCCAAGCATCCGGCGAACCATTTTGGTGCGTTTTTCCCCTTTGGTATCCGATAATTCGGAAAGTTCTTTTTGTCCGGAAAAAACTGAACGTTTGAAAGCCTCGCGGTCAAGATTAAGCAGTTTGACAACCGTCTCGTTCACGGCGGAAAAACTGTTTGCTATCAGCTCATCGTTTTTGAAAAGTTTGGCATAAACAGCATCCAGTTTTTTCCCACGCAGTTCCCTTTGAATGCTGTACAGTGTTTCACCAACCAAAAAATCGAGTTGGAGCTTCACTGGCAGTTTGCTGTCGGCAAACGAAGAACGCATAAGTTCTTTGTGGTTTATTTCGTCTTTTCCATAAAGACAATACAACACGGCTTCAAAAAGGGTGGATTTTCCAGCACCGTTTTTGCCGATGATGCCCACAAGTCCTTCCCGAAATTCGAGTTTAAGGTCGCCGTATTGTTTGTAATTGTGCAGTTGAAGGGATTGCAGGATCATGGTTCAATGTTGATGGAAAAACGATGCGGCTTTATCGGCGAGTTTTTGCGCCATGGCTTCATCGTCGCGGTATTTTTCATGCACGTAAGCTGCGAAAAGCTTGTCCAGACTGTCAAAAGACTGCGCTTCCCACTGGATTGCCTGTGATTTTTCATTAAACATGCGCCTCTTGGGCAGCATCTGAAAACATTCCGGGAAATACTCGCGCAAATGTTGGTTGCTGATTTCAAGCGACTGTTCAACCCGTATATCGTTGAATATCAGAGTTAAAATAGCTCCGCGGGTTTCGTTTTCCTCGGCAAATGTTTTTATTTTTAAACGAAGTTCATCTACGCTCATGGCATGGCACTGGTGCGCTTCAAACTTCAGCCATGGCCTGGTTGCAACGGTTTCGAAACGCCGCTCGAACGACCCGTCGGCATGCACATTCAGGTGTATAAATCCTTTATCCGAATCTATTTCGGTATCACTGAAACGATCTGTAGAACCGCTGTACCAGGCATTGGGGTGTAAACTCACCTGTTGTGCGTTGTGCCAGTGCCCCAGGGCTACGTACTGAAAACCAAGCAGTTTCTCTTCGTATTCGGCGGGAAAAACCTGTTCACCATATTCCTCCATGAGGTAACGCTTACCCAAAGAGGTATGCAGCATCAGGATGTTGAATTTGCCGGCATCGGGCTGCAATTTTTCAAGCGCTTCAAAAAGCTTCCTGTTGTCGTTGATGTGTGGCAAACCGTGAACGGTGACATTGCCGAATGTCCATTTTTCCCAAACATCACCAAAAGCCGGATACACGCACGGGAGCGTCCTCAATGCGCGCAAAATGGGGCTGGTGTACACCGTTTTGGGTGTTTCGTGGTTGCCGGAAATAACGACAATGGGTATGTTCAGATCGCACAAACGGCGCAACTGCTCCAGTCCGAAAGTAAGAGCCCTGTTGCTCGGGCTTGGCCGGTGGAAAAAATCACCTGAATGGATTACCAGGTCGGGCTTGTCTTCGCAAATGCGGTTAACCACACGTGTAAAGGCATCGTAAACATCCTGTTCCCGTGCATTGATGCCGTTGTCATCCACGTTGTCGTAAGCCTGAAAACCCAGGTGAGAATCGGAAAAATGGATGATGTGCATGGTTTATCAGGGTGTAAGGCGTGTAAAAGCAATGAAATCGGTTTGCGGCGGATGTTCGAGTCCGAGACTGCGCCCCATGGTCACGAGTTGTCCACGGTGGTAAGTGCTGTGTTGCAATACCTGTGTCAGGATGTCCGAAACCTGGTTGGTAATGATCTTGCCGCTGGAGGTGATGTAGGTCAAAAGGCTTTCGAAAAATTCGTCTTCCTGATCCTGCAGGAAGTGCACCAATTTTTCTGATGATCGAATAACGCCCTCATATGTTTCCTCCAGCAATCTTTGGTGTTCATGCGATGGAAAAATGTGGGGGCTTGTACCGTGCAGGCGCTCTGTCCAAATGTATTGGGCATCCCAAACATGAAGCAGGGTCAAATGAAGTGAAGGGAAACTGGAAGGCGTAGGTGAGTCGACCAAAGTACGGTCTGAAGTACGTATCCAATCAACCATCAAACGGTTCGCCCAGTGGTTGTACGATGCATAGCGCCTGAAAAAAGATGCAAGTGGCATGATTTGCTGTTTTAAGTTTTTGTTTCGGGTTGTTTTTCAAGCAATGCCAGGTAAAACCCATCGAAACCTTCATCCTGCGGTAAAATACTGCGTTCGGAGACGAGTCGGAAATTTTTTCCGGCTTCCGACGCCAAAAAAGCTGTGATCTGCGCCTGGTTTTCGGAAGTCAGGATGCTACAGGTAGCGTACACCATGCGGCCGCCAGGTTTAAGGATGGGACTGTATTGCTGAAGGATTTCCTGTTGGGTTTGTCGAAGCGAAGCGATGCTTTCTTCGGAAAGTTTCCATTTGGAATCTGGATTTCGCCTCAAAACGCCCAATCCGCTGCATGGCACATCAAGCAGCAGCCTGTCCGCCGTCCCATACAATCGTTTAATGACCTTTCTCGATTCGATGGTTCTGGCTTCAATGTTGCTGGCGCCTGCGCGGCGTGCGCGCAAACGAAGGGCGTCGAGTTTCCATCCCACTGTATCCAGGGCTATAAGCAGACCTTTGTTTTGCATCAGTGCGGCTAGGTGCAAGGCTTTGCCGCCACCGCCTGCGCAGGCATCCACCACACGCATGCCGGGTTCGGGCGACAGGAGTAAGGCTACCTGCTGGCTGGAGTAGTCCTGCAATTCGAAGCATCCGGCTTTGAATGCTTTGGTCAAAAAAACATTTTTACGGCGCACCAAAACCAGTGCGTCGCCGTCCCCAACTGGTTCTGTTTCAACCTCTTCTTCAAGCAAACGTTTTTGCAACTCGGCACGGGTCGTTTTCAAGGTGTTGGTACGCAGGACAACCCTTGCCGGTTCGTTGAGCGCATGCAGGGTTGCAGGCCAATGGTTGCCAAGCTCTTTTGCCCCCAATGAATCGAGCCAATCAGGGATGCTTTCAGCCAATGCGCGGTTTTCCAGCAATTTTTCTGCTTTCGAACGCACCGCTTCAGGATTTAGGTCTTTAAACTCTTGCCAGGGCGGCAACGATTCACGGCGTAATTTTTCATCCGGATGAACAAGCATTGCGATGCCGATGAGGCGCCAAAAACTTTCCAAATCCTTGGGTTCTTCTCCCAAAACAGCACAAAAAAAACGGTAGTACCTAACCACGAGGTACGTCGTTTCGGCAATAAAAGCCCTATCGCGACTGCCTGCTTTTGGGTTTTGCTTCAAGGCGTATTCGATAACCTTGTCGGCATAGCGGTTTTCATTAAAAATACCGCTTAGTGCCCGGGCTACTTCCCGGACCAGGATGGGGTGCAAAGACAATGGTTCGTGTTTAAACATTGGCACAAAGGTAGTTTTAAATCTACTTTAAGTTTCTACACACCAC
>JBBSDH010000296.1:0-4597 GCA_038249605.1 Chitinophagales bacterium
ATTCAACACCTCGAGTATCTCGAGTTTAGGGAAGGTTTTGTCTCCTGAAAGTTTAAAAATTAAAAGTCCCAAGGAAGTTCCAGCCACCATGACACCGTGGGGCAATGCTACAACCTGCGTAACAGAATTGTGGGGCAAACCGTCTGCAGTGGTAAAATGATGGAACGTTCCAGGTTTGTGTGCAGACATTAGACTCAGTCCTTCCACACCGCCCACCCAAAGATTGCCTTCGGAGTCTTCCTGCACACACCATATTTCGTTGCCTGGCAAACCATGGGCTTTGGTGTATCGCTTAAACCCACGGCCATCGTACATCATCAACCCACCGCCAATGGTCGCAAACCAGAGGTTGCCTTTTTTATCCTCCTTGATTCCCAGAACCACCTTTACATCATCCGGCAGGTTATGTTTTTTAAAGGTTTCTCCATTAAAACAAGCGACTTCGTTGCCCTCGGTACCGATCCAAAGTTGGCCGGAACGGTCTTCCATAACAAACGTAACAGCATTGTTGAAGTAGCCATCCGAAGTTGAGTAGTGGGTAAATGTTTTGCCTTCGAATTTTGACAAACCATTGTTGGTGCCAAACCAAAGCAAACCTTTTTTGTCGTTAAAAACGCAAGAAACCTTGCTGCTTGCCATTCCCTGAGCAAGTGAATAGGTGGCAAATGATTTCCCGTCGTAGCGCGAAACGCCGCCGCCATCGGTGGCGAACCACAGGTTGTCCGACTGGTCTTCCGCAATGCTGCGCACGTAATTGTTGGCCAAACCGTGGCTGGTGGTAAAATTGGAAAAAGCATCTCCGTCGAAACGTGTGATGCCTGCGCCCCAGTTGCAGAACCAGAGGTTACCGGTTTTGTCTTCAACAATACGCCAAACGGCATTGCTTGCCAACCCGTTATCCATGGTATAATTTGCAAACAAGGCGCCATTGTATCGGGAAACACCGCCGCCATAGGTGCCAAACCAGAGTTTTCCCAGGTGGTCGGAAGTGATGCTCCAGACCCTGTTGTCCGCCAAACCATGTGCCGTTGAAAGGTTGGTAAATCCCTTGCCGTCGTACACCGAAACGCCTTTACCGCGGGTGCCAAACCAAAGCTTGCCTTGTTTGTCTTCCTCCATGCAGAAAACAGAATTTTGAGCAAGACCATCTTCGGTGGTGAAATTGGTAAAATCTTTGCCATCGTATTTAGAAACGCCGCCTGCAAACGTACCAAACCAAAGGTTGCCCGACCGATCCTGTTGGATGCACAAAACCACACTGTCGGCAATGCCCTGACTCGTGGAAAAATTGGTAAAGGATTTGCCGTCGAACCGCGACACGCCGCCGCCGCGTGTGCCGAACCAGAGGTTGCCCGACCGGTCCTCCGCAATGCTCAGCACTTTGTTGTTGGCCAAACCTTGTTCCGTGGTGTAGTTGGTAAAAACAACTCCATCGAACTTTGAAACGCCTCCTCCTTCCGTACCGAACCAAAGGTTGCCTTGCTGGTCGGCAGCGATGCTGTAAACCTCATTGTTGGCCAGCCCGTGCGCGGTCGTGTAGTTGGTAAAAGCAATACCATCGAAACGAGACACGCCGCCGCCGCCAGTCCCAAACCAGAGGTTGCCCGACTTGTCGACGGTTGCACAGGAGACCGCATCGAGCGCTAACCCATCGTCGGTGGTAAAATTCTGCACGTGCGCACGGAAACCTGCCGGCACGTTTTCGGGTGGCGACAAAGGCATTTTTACGTTGCCTTTGGTGTAAAAACTGCCCGTTTTATCCGGGACCTTGATGGTTGGGGGGGGTGGCATGTCGGCAAGCCGAATTACTGTTGTTTCAAATGTTACGTTTTCCGGAACAGTTATAGGCAGCGTAGGTTCGGCAGGTGTAGGTTGGTTTTGGGAGTCTTGCGGTTCCTTGCAGGACACGATCAGGCACAGACCAAGAACCACATGACGAAGCCGCATCAGTTAAGTTTGTTTGGAGAATTGTTTGATGCAAATATGAAGTAAAATAACGTAGATTGGTTGTTATTTGTTTGGGGGCAAAAGACAATAAGGTGCCAACCCATTAACATTTTTAATAAGCTAAATGCAACCTTTACCAACTTAAAATCCTACCTTCTAAAAACGACATCGCCAGTACCGGCAATCTGAAAGAAAGCCCCAATTACGCGGATATTCCAGGGTGAAATAAGCAGAAAGTAGAAAGCAGAAATTCTGAACTTTCTACTTTCTGCTTCAAACTTAGTTTTTCACAACCTCCCGCGCCCAACTTGTCCTGCCATCCGTACAACGCAGGATGTACATGCCAGCCGCCAGGTTACCAAGTTCCATCTGCGTGGTTTCTTTTTCAGAAACACTTTGGAATGTTTTTTCAACAACCATTTTACCCGTCAGATCGAACAACTGCAAACGCAGCTCCTTGCCTTCGTAACCCACCAGATCGATGTTCAACACATCCGTGGCCGGATTCGGGTAGGCGCTGAACAGTTGTATATGATCGACCGTTTCTTCGCTGCCTACCGGCTGGGGCAATACAAAATCAAACTGCACGCCTGCGCCGAAATCTGCATTGAATGCTTGAATAGGCGCAATGACGCCTGTCGGTAATTTGCGTTGAAAACGCAGACTGCCGTTGCCGTTTTCCGGGAAAAACCAGAACGACAAACCGTCGTTGCCTGTATCGTCGAATTCGAGCGTGTAGCAGCCACCGGGCATGAGCAGATCCTCCGTGTAGGTGGTATTGCTCGCGGTCATGTTGCGTTCGAGCACCAATGCACCCGAACCGTCTTTGATGCGGTAGCTGTAATCCGCGCCCGTGTTGTTGGTTACCACGCGCAATTGGATGATGTTGTTGACAAAGCTGAACAGCTTGGCTGGTGTGAAATTGGTGCGGGCAAAGTTGTTGTGCGCATTGCCGTCTGGTACGCCGTTTACTTCCACAATGATGGCAGTAAACGTCGTCCCGGCATCCCAAAATCCGGCAGGCGGTGCAGGCAACACGATGTCGGCCATTTGTTGTCGGCCCAAAGTGCCTGTCCATGTGAATTGTTCTACAAAGTTCGCACCTGTGGTGTATACCAGTTTGATGGATTGGATAACCTCGGAACCGCTGTTTTTCACCCTGATTGTCGGTGTATTGCAGGCTGGATTGAGGCGCTCAAATTCCACCTGGTTTTTGTTCGGACGAACAACGGCCTCGATGGAAGCATCGGTCTGGAAGTTGTAGGCGCCGTAGCTCACCAATTGGTTGTTCACCAGGTAATTGGCAGCCGTAAGGTTGCCACCGTTTACGCCGTAATCAATTTCCACGGTTTGTCCAGGCTGCACGAGTCCGTCGAGCGAAAACTCACGCACATCGGTGGCCATGCCCGGGCACCAGCCGGCACGGTCGAACACCCACGTTCCACCCTGCGGGTAAATGGGGTTTTTGCCGCAGGCTTTCCACACATTGTATTGGAATTCCTGCGCACCACCGTTGATGTTGATGTAGTGTTCGCGGGGCGTAAACTCACCGTTTTGTTCATGGCCTGTAATGGCAGAACGGATTTTGAAAAACGAAGCATCGACGCTCAAAGGCATTTGGCGCGGCTCAAATTGCTTGTCGGTCTGTATGTTGGCAAAACCGCCACGACTCTGTGGCCAAATGGGTTGAACATTCAAAACCTCGCGCTCGGGCGTGCCGGTGATGAACCAGAACTCGATGTCGAGTTCTTCCTGGTTTTCACCGCCGTATTCCAGCGAAAGACGGCGTGCGCCTTTCAGTATCGGTGCAAAATCACTTACGTCGAACGTAAATGTTTTGCCGTTTTGGCCCAAATTGAGTCCGTTGCCGTAAGGCGTCACCAGCGACAAAAGTTCGTATTTCGCTTGTCTTTTGGCGTAATGCACCATGGTTTGGATGTTTATCGTAGCATCGGCAGCGATGAAAACCGAATCCACCACGGCGCCCGACTCGTCGAATACGGGGAGCTGGCCGGCCGGGTAAACAAGCTGTGTATCAAGGGCAACAAGTGTAGTACCGTCCAGCCCGTAAGCAATCACCTGGTGTTGCGTGGCCACCACCGAGTCCAATACCGGCAAAGCCGTGTCGATGATGGCGTAGTCGCCTTGCAGGAAAGCAACCGCTGGCAAAAGGTTGGATTTGGAAAAATCGTGAAACAGGTCGCTGCCGCGTACTTGCTGCCACTTGGGCTGAACAATGGCCCCGTCGATGTTGAGGTTCGAAGCATTACCGGCCACAAATCCGTTGCCTTCGTTGAGCTGGTAATAGCCTACCAGGCTGTTGAAATCCGGGTGGGTATTGTCCACCTTTTTAAACATCCAGCTTTGGATTGATGCGGCATTGAGGGCTTTGTCCCAAACCTGGAATTCATCGATGGCGCCGTAGTACGGGTTATCGTTGGTCAGCGATTTGCCAACGCGGAAACTGCGGATGTCGATCGGTTTGGTTTTGCCTGTGGCAGAATGCCAGAGTTGTCCGTTCAGAAAAATGCTCATGTTGCCTGTGGCCGCGTTTTTGGTAAACGCCCAGTGGTTCCATCGGCCTTCAAATTCGGCAGGCATCGCAGGTTTGTTGATGCGATCGAACCCAGAGCCGTCGCCGCCGCAATCC
>JBBSDH010000297.1:0-4594 GCA_038249605.1 Chitinophagales bacterium
AATCCATCCATCTCTAAAAATCCAATCCAATCTTCCCAAATCTTTTCAAATCCCATTAAAATCCAATCCCTAAAATCCCTAAAATCCAGGTCAGAGTTTGAAGTTTAGCAGGAAATTTTTAACATCCTCCTGGAACTCCGCCTCGTCGTTGTCGCAAAAGACAACCTCCACAGGCAGCACGTATACTGGCAGTTTGTTTTCGTAAAAAAAGTCGTGGTGCGCTTCGAGGCGTGCGGCATCCTTTTCGGTGGTGAGGATGATTTTGTTGTCGGAAGTCATGGCTTCGAAGCGGCGTTTTACGTCGACCATATCCGCCAGATCGTAGTTGTGGTGGTCTTCAAATTCCATGGTTTTGGCCGAGCGCACGGTGGTGGCCATGTAGTCGAGCAAGTAATCGGTGTTGGCGATGGCGCTCAGCATCAGTACGTCGGTGGTGGTATCGAGCATGCGCGGCACGTCGGGGCGCAGCAGGTCGTAGGGCATGCTGTAGCGGTATCGCGAAAAATAGACACGTTGGCGCGGAAAAGGATCGATTTCACGGAGGAGTTTGCGGCGCTGTTCGGGGGTAAGTTCTGTCGGGCACTTGGACACGATGATGATGTCTGCCCGGCGGTAACCGGCGCGCCATTCGCGCAAGCGGCCCGAGGGTAATAGCCAGTCGCGTGTGAACGGGTTTTTAAATTCCGTAAGCAAGATGTTGAGTCCAGGCGTCACAGCCAGGTGCTGGAAAGCATCGTCGAGCAAAATCACCTGCAATTCCGGGTTGCGTTTCACAAGTTCGGGCACCCCCAGTGCCCGGCTTTCGCTCACGGCGACGGGCACTTCCGGAAATTTGCGTTTGATCTGCAGGGGCTCGTCTCCTACCTGCTCGGCCGTATCGATGATGGTGACCGGCAGGTAACCCATCGTTTTGCGGCCGTAGCCCCGGCTGAGTACAGCCACTTCGAGAAAGTCGCCCAGCCAACGCACGAGGTATTCGATGTGGGGCGATTTGCCGGCGCCACCCACCGAGAGGTTGCCTACCGAAATGACGGGCATGCTGAACTTCACGCTCCGCACGATGCCCACGCGGTACATCAGCAGGCGCAGGCCCACACCCAGGCCGTACAACAGCGACAAAGGCAGCAGAAGGATTCGGATGATGATATCGTCGGACATAAAATAGGGTGCAAGATAGGGGAAATAACAAAAAAACGCCCACGGTCCATGACCGCAGGCGTTGTACATTGGGCCCAAAATTCCTGCCCGGTGGTGCCTCCCGGAATCGAACCGGGGACACATGGATTTTCAGTCCATTGCTCTACCAGCTGAGCTAAGGCACCGTGCTGATTTTTTAAGCGGGGCAAAGATACGGTCGTTCAAAGTAAAAAATATAGCCTTTCGGCAAATAATTTTCAACCATAACCTTAAAGCAGCGTTAAGAGTACCGTTTTTTCAAAAAAGATGGCCTTTCGCCCGTACTTTCGCACCAAAGCCTGCCCGCATGAAATCGTTTGCCAACCTTGTCGCCCTGCCCTTTATACTGCTTGCCCTGCTGTTTTTGTACATCGCATGGTCGGTAGACAGCGATTATGCGATCTGGACGGTGCCTTTTGTGGTGTCCACAGCCGTCATTTATGTCATGGCGCCACAAATCAACTGGTGGTGGTTCAGCAAACACCCGCCCGAGCTCGACAGCGGACAAATAACCCTGCTCGAACGGTACCACGGCTTTTACCGCCGCCTCACCGATGCCGATAAGAAACGATTCCGCGAACGCACGGCACTGCTCATAATGGGCGCCGACTGGGATCCGTTCGCCATGCCCGAAGAGGCGATGCCCGACGACGTAAAACTCAGCATCGCCGCGCAGGCCGCCATGATCACGTTCAAAAGGGAAGAATTGCTTTTCCGCAAATTCGAAAAGGTGATCGTTTTCCCTTTCCCTTTTCCCACGCCGGAATACCCTTTCAACCACGCTTCGGAACTGTACGAGGCCGACGGTTGCCTCATTTTTTCAGCCGAACAGGTGATGATGGCCTGGTTGAACCCCATTAAGTGGTACAATGTGGCCGTGCACGAATACGCCCGCGCTTTTACCATCACTTACCCCGATGAAAAATATCCCGCACTTGATGGCCCGGAAGTGTGGGATACGCTTGAAACAGTAAGTGGCATGCCGCGCAACAATGTGGAGATCGTGATTGGCCTCACCAACGTACCCATCCTGGCTGTAGCCATCCACCATTATTTCCTGTTCCCCGACCGGTTTCACGATCTGATGCCGCAGGAGTACAAACAGTTCAAACAAATTTTCGGTTAAGCCATGCTGCTATCTACCCGCGGAATCGTTTTCCGCACGCTCAAATACGGCGAAACCAGCGTCATCTGCGACATCTTTACGGAAGATCGCGGGTTGCATGCCTTCATTGCCGGCAGCGTGCGCAGCGCACGGGCCCGCATGCCTTACCCCTTGTTCCAGCACATGAGCGTGGTCGAAATCGTGGCCTATTTCCGGGAAGGAGAAGGCGCGCTCAGCAGGCTGAAGGAAGCCCGCTCCGGTTTGGTGTACGAACGCATTCCTTTCGATGTAAAACGCGGCGCCGTAGCCCTTTTCATGGCCGAGATTTGCCGAAAGTGCATCCGCGAAACCGAGGAAAACAGAGAACTGTTCGATTTTTTGATCGAACAACTGCTTTGGCTTGACCGCACCGACACGCCCATAGCCAACCTGCACCTGCATTTTTTGGTGCAACTCAGCGCTTATCTTGGCTTCCAGCCGCAGGATGAGGATGAAAACGGCGAAACCTATTTTGATCTTCAGGAAGGCGTTTTTTTGCTTGAAAAACCACTGCATGGACCTTTTTTGGGTTTGGAAGAATCAGACTTCCTGCGCGCTTTCCTGCTCACTCCGCTGGAGGAATGCCATGCCATAGTTTTGGACCGCGCACAGCGCAAAAACATGTTGCAACGGCTTTTGCAGTTTTATGAAATGCACGTGCCCGGGTTCGGCGAGGTGAATACGGTGGAGATATTGGAGACGGTATTCGGATGATTCAGATTTCGGCCGATTAATGCAGAAGGTTAACGCAGATGCACATCCAACATTTTCCATAATTTTACGTTCTTCAACGTTCAAACAACCTTAGTTACTCATGATCAAACAAATGCTTTTCGCTTTCGGCTTCCTCTTTTTTGCCGCAGGCACCATCTCCGCTCAAGGCGTGAATTTTTTCAAAGGCACCTGGCCCGAAGCTCTGGCCAAAGCCAAGGCAGAAAATAAAGTCATTTTTGTAGACGCCTACGCCGCGTGGTGCGGTCCGTGCAAATACATGACCAGCAACGTGTTTCCCGATGCCACGGCCGGTGAATTTTACAACAAAAACTTCATCAACCTCAAGATCGACATGGAAAAACCGGAGAACAGGGAGTTTGCAGGAAAATACCCCGTGCAGGCGTACCCAACCCTCATGTTCATCGATAAAAATGGCAAAGTCGTGATGAAAAACGTGGGCGCTTTGCAGGTCAACGACCTTGTAGAACTCGGCAAAAAAGTCATAAAAGCCTAAAAGTTTTAAAATCCGTAATTTTGCGTTCCCTAACGCAACAACAATCCTTTTTTCCCATGATCAGGCAACTCCTTTTCGTCTTCGGCTTTTTGTTTCTCACTGCCGGAGCATCCAATGCCCAAGGCATCGAATTTTTTGAGGGCACTTGGCCCGAAGCCATGGCCAAAGCCAAGGCTGAAAACAAAATCATCTTTGTAGACGCTTACGCCGCATGGTGCGGTCCGTGCAAACGCATGGCTGCCCAGGTGTTCCCGGATCCCAAAGTGGGTGAATTTTTCAACCAAAATTTCATCAACCTGAAGATTGACATGGAGAAGCCGGAAAACGCTGAGTTTGCCGGAAAGTTCCCCGTTCGCGCTTATCCAACCCTCATGTTTATTGATGCTGAAGGTAAAATCGTGCTTCAAAACGTGGGTGGTATGCAAGTTGACGGACTCATAGATTTTGGAAAAAAAGCTGCTGGAACAGGCGATAAATCGGTTGATTTCGAAACCGAATACGCCGATGGAAACCGCGATCCGCAGTTCCTGTTCGATTACGTGAAAGCCCTCAACCGCGCCAACAAACCCTCGTTGAAAATCACCAACGAATACCTGAACGCACAAACAGACCTAACCACGCCTTTCAACCTCAAGTTCATTCTGGAAGGCGCTTCGGAGGCCGACAGCCGTGTGTTCGACCTGCTGCTCAAGTACCGCAAAGAGATCAATGCCGTGGAAAAACCCGAAACGGTGGACAAACGCATCGAACAGGCTTGCAACAACACGCTGAAAAAGGCCATCGAATTTAAAAACGAAGCCCTGCTCACCGAAGCCAAGTCTAAAATGAAAGCTGCGATGCCTGCCCGCTCCAACGTGTATGGTTACGAAGCCGACATGAAATACTACGCCGCTGTGAAGGACGGCGGCAAGTATTTGAAAGCAGCTCAACGCTACCAAAAAGAAGAGATCAAAAACAACGCGGCCAAGCTCAACGATTTGGTGATACAGGTGGTTAAAGCCTTTCCGGAAGATACCAAAGTGCTTGATCAGGCTGAAAAATGGGCC
>JBBSDH010000298.1:0-4558 GCA_038249605.1 Chitinophagales bacterium
ACCCTGGAATCCGTATTGGAAGATACCCGCGAACTGGCCGATGTAGCAGACAAATTGCTTCAACTCGCACGTGTGCACTCCGAACAACCAAACATTGTTTTTGAACGTATCCGTTTGGATGAACTCATGCTGCAAAGTCGCGAATCGCTGCTTCATTTGCATCCCGATTACCACATCAGTTTTGATATTTCAGGCATGCCTGAAAGCGAAGAAGAGCTTTGTATTGAAGGCAATGAACCCTTGTTGCGGTCGGCAATCCTGAACCTGATGGACAATGGTTGCAAATTTTCACCCGACAAACACGTGGATGTGCGCATCCTTTTTGATGGTGCCGGCAACCACAGTTTGGAAATTGCCGACCGCGGTCCCGGTATTCCTGAGCGCGATATGCAGTACATATTTCAACCCTTTTACCGCAGTTCGCAAAACACACGTGTTCGGGGTTCGGGCATAGGCCTTTCACTGGTGGACAGCATACTTAAACTACATCGGGTGGCGCTCAATGTTGCTTCCAAACCCGGTGAAGGAACGACGTTCAGGCTGGATTTTCCTGCCGCTGCGGCATAATGTTGTAATCCAACAAAACCGATTAAGATGCACTTTGTCCATGATATTAAGTTAAAACGGCGGTACCTGGCGTTTTTTGGCGCTGTTTTAATCTTGTTTGGTGGGATTTTGAGATGCCGAAATGAAAGTGCCGGGGAAAGCAGGCAAAATCAGACAGCCCGTGAAATTGTGCAGGAATGGAACCGTTTGGCGCTTGAACTCGAGCGTTTCACATCGGGCTATCGGCCACCGATTACTTCCCGGATGTTTGCTTACTTGGGTATGGTAGGATACGAAGCTTCACTGCCGGCCTTGTCAGAATATGTAAGTCTTGAAAGGTATTGCGAAGGTTATAAGTCGGCCTCACTTCCCCCAGAAGGTTACTACTTGCCAGATGGTTTGAATGCCGCCTATGCTGAATGTTTGCGCAATTTTTTTTCGGAAGCACCCATTGCAATGCGGGAAAAAATCGGTCAACTTGAAAAAAAATGGTCGGAACAAAGCAACGCAACACCTGAAGTTCACTTGGCATCCGCAACCTATGGCCTCGAAACGGCGAAGGCGATCTGGCGTTGGTCAGCTACCGACAAACAGGGACACGATGGTTACCTTTACAATTACGACCGCAATTATCAGCCACCTATGGGGAAAGGCAAGTGGCAGCCTGGAGGTGACCATCCGATGCCAGCCATGTTGCCCCATTGGGGACAAGCCAGGCGTTTTGCCACCTGGGCAGATTCCATCAGCGTAAAACCGCCGTTTGTGTACGATACCCTGCCGGGCACCCCGTACCATACAGAAGCACTGGAAGTGTTCACCATTTCACAAAACCTGTCCAAAGAATACCGTTGGATTGCTGAATTTTGGAGTGACGATGTGGAAGGACTAACCCTCACACCGGCAGGGCGCTGGATCATGATCGCAAATCAGGCGATCGAAAAATCAGATGTGCCATTTGTAGTTGTACTCGAAACCTACCTGATGGTCGGTTGGGCTCTCAACGATGCCTCTGTGGTGTGTTGGCAGGGAAAATACCAGTACAATTCAGAACGTCCTGAATCATACATCAATGCATTCATTCAGGCAGACTGGAAACCTTTGCACGATTCTCCTTCCTTTCCGGCTTACCCGTCTGGCCATGCGGCGTATGGTGCTGCCGTCGCCGAGATTCTTACCAGCCAAATAGGAAGTGAGTTCTCCTTGACCGACCGTACACACGACCATCGCAGAGAATTCGCAGGCAAGCCCCGCAATTACAGCAACTTTCGAGCAATGGCCCTGGAAAACGCAGCCTCTCGAATTTTCCTGGGTGTTCATTTCCGGATGGATTGCAAAGAAGGCCTCCGAATCGGTAAAAAAGTAGGCGAGCAAATGCTTGACCTGAGGTTGTTAAGGGATGAACTAAGTGGAAAGCTGAAAGCTACAAGTGGCCCATGAGCGCATAAATCATCCAAATCTTTTTTTGGTTGATTTATGCGCTCATGGGCCACTTTTAACTTTCAGCTTTCTGCTTTTTTAAATTGTCAGCAAGAAACCGATGGTGAAGTTGGCGTCCCAGTCGAAGACGTACTGTTTGCAGTCGGTAGCGTCGGCAACGCCTTTGAAGATGTTGATGCCGCACTTTTGCTTGGCGCCGTCGGGTGTGTATTGGTCGGGCATTTTCAGCACGGTGTAACGTTCTTTGCCGTTGCGGTCTTTTTTAGCCAGTTCAAACGGTACGCCTCCGATGATGAAACATGTTCCACGCAGGTTGGCAGGAACTTGTGATGCTTTGGATTTGGCGTCGGCGTAGGCAACGTTGTCGGCGATGTTGTCCTGGAAATATTTGGCGCCGTAAGTTTCAAGTCCGGCAATGGTGCTTCCGCTTACCCAAGAAATTTTGGTGTTGCCCGAGCCGATATCCACCACAAACGACTTAGCATCAAAAAGCGAAGGCATGGCTGCTTTGAGGGCGTATTGGGCTTCCTGCTTGGGAGTCACTTCGTTCACGTAATATCCCATGCCTTTGAGCAAAGAGGAAATTTTGGTTGTCATGGGCACCTTTTTAGCGCCCGAGCTGATCACAAAATGGATGTCCTTGGACGAAACACCGTAGGCCAGCATATCGGCTATGTAGTTTTTCAGGCCACTTTTGATGTCGGAATCGGTGGCCAATTTTTCATAAACCAAGCTGGCGCCGTATTCCGCTTTTTCAAGTTTCCAGTTTTTCTGGGCGTCTACACTAATGATGAAGGAGTTGAAACCCGTCGCGCCCATTTCCACAACGCCTTTGAGTTTGCCGTTGACCGGTTCAGTGGGTTGGTAGCGGAAAGGTTGTGCGTTGCTTTTGCTTCCGCCTCCCCAGGAAGAGGATGTTTTGCCGGAAGCAGCAGCATCGCCGCCGGTTGATGTGTTATCGCCGGAGGTTGTGGCAGTGGTTTCTGTTGTGTCTTTGCCTCCACCCAACAGATTGGGCAGAAAAGTTCTAACGGCAAAAAATACGCCCGCTACGATCACGAGGGTGATCAGCAGGCGGGAAAATGATGTCAATCGAGCCATGGTAGTTGGTAAGTTTTGAATTTGGTAAACATTCCTTTTACAGGAAACACAAATATTGGGATAAATCTTCGCCCAACAAGGATAGTTGCCCATGGTTTTTTTGACGAAGGGGTATAATTTAACGATCAGACTGCTTAAAAACGGGCTTTCCCAATTTCTGGTTTATTTTTGCGACTCTTCAACGACAACAGCCATGAATTCCAACACAAGCTCGATCCTTTCCCAACGCGTTCAGGACCTATCCGAATCGGAAACCCTCAAAATGTCCCGGATGGCCCGCGAATTACGTGCCCTGGGACACGACGTAATCAGCCTCAGCCTCGGCGAACCCGATTTTGATACGCCGCAACACATCAAAGATGCCGCTAACCAGGCTTTGCAGGACGGTTACACCAAGTACACACCTGTTCCCGGTTTGCCTGAACTTACCAAAGCCATCAGCGAAAAATTCAAACGCGAAAACGGTCTCGAGTACAAACCCGAGCAAATCGTCGTTAGCAACGGGGCCAAACAAACGGTGTACAACATTTGCCAGGCCCTCCTGAACAAAGGCGATGAAGCCGTCGTTTTTTCACCGTATTGGGTGTCTTATTGGGAAATCATCAAATTGTCGGAAGGAACTCCCATCCCAGTATACGGTGGTGTAGAAACGGATTTTAAACCTACCCCCGAACAACTCGATGCAGCCATTACACCCAAAACAAAGTTTGTGATCTTTTCATCGCCCTGCAACCCCACAGGATCGGTGTTTACCCGGGAAGAACTCCATGCCTACGCAAACGTGTTGGCAAAATACCCGAATGTTTTTGTGGTGAGCGACGAAATTTACGAGCACATCAATTTTACCCACGAACACGTTAGCATCGGCAGCTTCCCAGAGGTCAAAGACCAAACCATTACGATCAACGGCTTTGCCAAAGGTTTTGCCATGACGGGCTGGCGCCTCGGATACATGGGCGCTCCCAAGTTCATCGCCGATGCTTGCAATAAAATTCAGGGACAGGTGACCAGCGGCGCCGCATCGTTCAGCCAAAAGGCTGGCGCCATCGCACTTACTACCGATCTGGCCCCTACAGAAGCCATGCGTGAAGCTTTCCGTGAACGACGCGACATTGTGCTTTCCCTTTTGGAAGAAATCCCAGGCATCAAATGCAACCACCCCGACGGCGCTTTTTACGTGTTCCCAAACGTGAGCTCCTTTTTCGGCAAATCTTACGGTGATGAAAAAATAAACAATGGCGATGACTTCTGCGACTACGTGATGAACCATGCTTATGTAGGCCTTGTTTCAGGCTCCGCTTTCGGCGATCCAAATTGTTTCCGATTAAGCTACGCCGCTTCGGAAGAACAACTGCGTGAAGCCATCAGAAGAATGCGGGAAGTGTTGGGGAGGCTGAAATAGCAGGCAGCGGGCAGCGGGCAGCAGGCAGCAGGCAGCAGGCAGGGCTCCTCGGCCTACGGCCTCGTGAGGGGA
>JBBSDH010000299.1:0-4511 GCA_038249605.1 Chitinophagales bacterium
GGATACAATCCCTGTGTCCCGGAACTCAACAAAGCCTACACCACGGGCCTATACCCACCGGTTTGTTTCAACAAGCTGCAAGTTAATGTCCATTACAAAATGACGCAGGATTGTGGCGGTGAATACCTTCTTAAAGCCGATACAGACCCAATGCACGGCCCGGGTTGCAGTTTTTCTAAAGTGCTTGAAAACCAAACCACCGAGTGGTCATTTTGTGCTTGTAGGTCGGCATATCCGTATGAAGTGTCGTTGGAGAGAGTGGGGTTTGAAAGTTTTACGGAAAATGTAAGTACCTGGGATCTTGTATTGATTAATAAACATATATTAAATATTGAACCATTTACAACAAACTTTCACCTTGTTGCAGCCGATGCTAATTGTAGTGGTACTGTAACTACGTTTGATATTGCAGAGTTTCGTAAAATAATATTAGGCATTAATAGTGTTCTTGAAGACGATGTCCCAGCTTATAAAATTTTTAACCAAATACCTCCCAATACTTTGCCCGTTCCGCCTTCCATAAACCCTTATTGTCAATCAATTTCATCACAAATCATATCACAAGCGTCAGATAGCATTAATTTTTATGTTGTAAAAACAGGCGATGTAAGTTGGCTCGATAACACACACCCAGTTTCCTGCTTTACCGGAAACAACTCCGAAGATAGGGTAGAAACGGTGGAAATCAGCATGGTACAAGGCAGTGCAATTTCCGGACAAATCATAAGGGTTCCAGTGGTTCTGAAACGCGAATCAACCCTTGGCGCATGGCAAATGTCGATCCGGTTTGATCCGGACCGTGTACACCTGCTTGGTGTTGATCCCGGCGACGCTGAAGGCCAAGTGTTTTACGGAATACCGGCAAACAACGAGGGCCAACTTCGCTTGCTTTGGTACCATCCGGAAACAGAAGTTTTGCATTTAAACGAAGGCGCTGTGTTATGCTACCTCGAATTTGCCGTAATACAAGATGTGCAACCAAACGTTCTGACGCTTGATCGAAGCTCTTCACGTCTTGAAGCTTTGGCTTTTGGTCCGCAAGGCACTGAAATATCGATGGTTTTAAAAAATGAACAGTTTGTTCGCGGGGTCGAAATGCAACTTTTCCCCAATCCGTTCACCGAGGCAACACAACTGCTTGTCGACATGCCCGAGTCAGAACATATCGTTCTTTCAGTGCATGATGTAACAGGTACGGCTGTTGGTGTCAGGAACCTATTCCTTTCGGCAGGAAGAACAGAATTGCCATTGACCTCGATGGATTTTAAAAACCGAACCGGCGTTTTTACCATCACCTTGCAAACCGCATCCGGCACCGTAAGCCGGAAAATCGTCAAATTTTAACTAAAAACTATGCCCCGCCCGTCGATGCTTTCGACGGGCGGGGTTTAATCAGTCTACCCATGCGCTTCCTCAAACTCTTATTCTTTTTCTTTGGAAATATAGCTTTCAATCAAGCTCAAACCATCCATTACGTCAACCTAACAGCTACCGGCATCAATACCGGCGTAGATTGGACCAACGCATTTACCGACCTGCATGTAGCCTTGCAAAGTGCCCAGGCAGGTGATCAAATATGGGTTGCTTCAGGCAGCCTTCACACTTCCGATACAGATGACCGTACCGTTTATTTTGAGTTAAAAAGTGGGGTAAAACTTTACGGTAGTTTTATAGGAACAGAAAGCAGTATTGACGAACGTGATATTCAGACAAATCCAACTTTAATTGACGGCGACATCGGCATGCCGGGCGACAGTACCGACAACACCTATAATTTGATGTACTTGCCTTTTCCGGATTCGAATACCGTGGTAGATGGATTTGTATTTAAAAACGCACTAGCCAACGACCAAACACAACAAGCCGATCAATTGCGTACAAGCGGGAGCGCATTGTTCATCAATGGGTTTAATTCGATAGCTTATCCTAGAATATCCAACTGTACATTCGAAAACAACACATCTTTAACTTCGGGCGGCGCGGTATACATTACCGCAGGGCCGATGGGATCCGTTGCCCCAAGATTTGCCCATTGTGATTTTACAAAAAATAGAAGTCTGAATTCCAATGGAGGTGCCGTTTACAGAAGCGGCAGCAGTTTTGTTGATTATCCTGATGACTTTTTACATTGCCTATTCTTTGGAAATTTTGCCGCCCAATCTGGAGGAGGAATCTATTTCGCGGATGCAAGTCGCTCCGATACTTTGCATGTAGTTCAATGTAATTTTATCAAAAACCGTGCAAATGCACAATTTGGCGGGGGTGTTTTTTTGAGTGGCAGGCAGAGTGGGTCTTTGATAACATTACAAAATACATTGTTTGAAGAGAACTATTCAAGAATTGGTGGTGGCTTAGTTTTTTATTCGGAAAGTGCTCCAATAAAACAGTTTAATCTCATGGGCTGTGTTTTTAAAAACAACATAGCGACAGGTTTTTCTTCGTATGCTAATGATTGTTTAATTTATTCTGGTTATTTTAACTCAACTATTGGAAAGGTGTTAGTAAGTTCATGCCATTTCTTTAACACCAATTACCCAAAGGAAAATGAAATCGTCGGCTTTTTTGAAGAGATTTCTATTGTAAACTGTGAGATCATTGGGAGTAATCCATTTAATATTTCAGCTACTGGTAAAATTTTTTTTAGTAGTAATAAGATAATTGCTGCAACCTCATATATACGTTTAGTTGGTGGCTCCAATCCAGGGATTCAAATTTTCGTATTTAATAATTTATTCTTTAATAATAAAAGCATCGTCCTTTATATATTTAAGCCAGCTTTGTATTGCGGTAATATATTTGCAAATAATGAATTCGATCTAAATTATCAATTCAATGGAAATATAGAATCCAACTTGGTTTTAAACAATATCTTCTTCAACAACTTTAATATCAATCTCATCAATGTTGGATACGGTCTGCCATTTAACCAAAGGCCCTACGAACTATCCAACAATATCCTTGCCGATTTTACCGATTGCGACGCTTTGCCCGGTCTTGCGACCTGCACCTCCGGCAACCTTTTCGCCGTCGATCCCATGTTTGTCGATACCGCAGCCGGCGATTTTAGCCTTTTGCCCTGCTCGCCAGCCATCAATGCCGGGTTGGACAGTTTGTACGCGCAGCTCGGTATTCTGACCGATTTTGCCGGCAACCCGCGCATCCTCGACGGCCAAAGCGACATCGGGGCTTTGGAAAGTTTGTCCCTAAGTGCCTCCACTGACCCTGTCGTAGATCCTACCTGCATCAATGCAAACAACGGAAGCGCCACCTTCAACATCATCGGAGGTTGCGAACCCTATTCATTTGCCTGGAGCTCAGAAGCTGGCACAACAGGGTCGGATACAACCGAACTTGCAGCAGGAACCTACCACTTCACCATCACGGACCAACAAGGCAAAACGTACGAACAAACCCTTGTGGTTGACGAAACACAAGCCATTCAAATCGGTAGCGACATCACCAAAGCGACTTGTGGCGCCTGTCCCGACGGCAGCATACAGGTACAACCCCTCACCGGCGCCGAGCCATTCGTTTACCTTTGGAATAACGGCGATACCAGCGCGTCACTTCAGGGTTTGTTGCCCGGCATTTACACACTCACGGTAATCGATGCCTGGGGATGTGATCAGGTCTTTGCATATACCGTGGATTTTTTCATCGGAACAGCCGAACCGGGCTGGAATGATGGTTGTACGGTATCGCCAAACCCTGTCGTAGATGTGGCGGTATTTCGCATGAATCAAGGATTGTTCAATGGCCAACGTATCCGGGTGACCGATGAGTTGGGCCGCGAGGTACACACCGGCATCGCCTACGGAAGTGCGTATACCTGGCGCCCCAGCGGTTTGCCTGGCGGTTGGTATGTTTGGCATGTAGTTGAAAAGTCTGGTAGGCAGATGGATTCGGGAAGAATTATTATTCCTTAAAAAAATCCGTTAGATCCGTTCAATCCGTGTTCCATTACCATGATGCGATGGAACACGGATTGAACAGATCTAACAGATAAAAACGGATTTTAGAAGTATCATTGCGACAAAAACATACGCACATGAGAACGGCTCTTCCCATTGCTATCCGTGCCGCCTTCACTTTCGTGGCCTTTATGGTGATCCAGTACATGATTCCGTACTACATCCTTGCCCTTGTTGGCCTCGTCGCAGCCTTGTTTTTGTACAAAACGGGCGACGACCGCCATCTGGGAGTAGGTGTGGCCGTCGGAAGCATCGCGTTTGGCGTTTATGCTTTCGTGATCGCCCAATATTTCCAATAGGCTAACAAACCATCAGTTCGCCCTCGAGCGGAAACACAACCACCAAGACGATCGGTTTGGCCACGCCTGCCTGTTGCCGCACATGCCGAAGCCAGCCCAAAACCGGCAGGTAAGCCTCCGCCGTTTTTTGCTTTTTTTTGCCGCCTTCGGCAAAAAAGATCACCATGTCGTTTTCCGCGCTTTCGGCGTAAACATCGGTTTTTACCACCAACATCCTGCCGTCTTGCAAACGGGTTTCCCA
>JBBSDH010000300.1:0-4476 GCA_038249605.1 Chitinophagales bacterium
ACGACCGTTCCTTCATTCACATCGTCGCCTTTTTTTACAAGAATGGCCTCCACGGTGCCTTCTGCATCGATGGGCATTTCGGCGTCCACTTTATCGGTGCCGATGATCATCACGATTTGGTCTTTTTGAACCGCATCGCCGGGTTTTACCATAATATCGAGCACTTTGCCCGTTACGCCTTCACCTAAGGAAGGCAATTTGAATTCGTATGCCATAGCCGGGAAACAGTTTTACATGCGCAGGATACCTGCGGTCGGCAAAGATGCTGCAAGTTTGCCGGAATACAAAGATGACTAAAGCAAACTTACACTTCCTTCGTATTTGTATTTGCGTCCGCGCGGGTCGGTGATCTCCAGCAGGTAAACATACACGCCGACGGGCATGTAATCGCCGTTGCGCAGACTTCGGCCGTCCCAGTATTTTTCCGGACTGTCGGCCTCAAACACCATTTCGCCCCAACGGCTCCAAACCGTGAGGTTGTAATACGTAAAGCCTGGCACGGGCCCGAACACGCCGAATTGGTCGTTGCCCAGTCCATTGGTGCTGTGGGGCGCGAAGGCATTGGGAATGTACAATTGGATTTCGGGCACAAAATCCAGCGTAGCGAACACCGAATCCTGGCAACCATGGATGTTGGTCACGAGCAGGCGTACAGTTTGAAGTCCTGTATCGGGAAATACAAACGTGGGATTTTCTTCCAATGAAAAATCAGCGTCGTTGAATTGCCAGTTGAATAATGCCGCCGAAGAATCCGACAGGTTGTTGAATTGTACCCTATTGTTGAGGTTGCTCACCTTTTTGGGGTTGAAACCGAACGCAGCCTGGGGTTTGGGAAATACGGAAACCAACTGGTTAAAGGTGGCCGAGGTTTCACAATTTGAAGGCGTGGTGATGTTTACACTCACCGTGTAAATGCCCATGGTTTCATAGGTGTGTACCACGTTTGGTCCGCCGCTTAGGAGCGTATTGCCGTCGCCGAAATTCCAGTTGATGATGCTTCCAGTGAGCGAAATGCTGTCGGGGAACGCGAAATAGGCTTCATCCGGCATACAAATACGCTGGCTTGGAAAAGGTGGTATAATCGGCGGCGGTTGTGGCAGCCAAGGAACAAGCACGGTTTTCATGTCTTCACAACCGTCGCTGTCTGTAACGTGTAAAAAAACGCTGTAATAACCTGTATCCGGGAAATCGATTACCGGGTTGAGTTGTGTAGTGGGAGGAATGGCAGAGGTGCTGAAGCCCCAATCCCAGGAAACCAGTCCGCCTGAAGATTCCGATGTTGCAAGGTTGGTGAAAGTCACGGGACCGATCGTGCAGGAATCCCACGACCAGGTAAACTCCGCCGTGCTGCCGGGGTATGCTACGATGGTGATGAAGGCCGTGTCCTCGCAGTTGAGGTTGCGGTTGAGGTATAAACGGCCGTAATAGGTACCGAAATCAGGTATGGCAAAGGTGGCGTGCCAGTTGGTGGTGTTGAAAGGTGTTCCGGCACCGAGGTCTATTTCCCATTCCCAGGCGGCCAGGTCGTTGGTTTGCGGTGTGGTGTTCAGGATGGTGATCACCTTTTCGCCGCAGCGTTTAACGAGGTATTGTTTGGGCCCGAGGATGCTGTCGGCCTGTACTTGTGCAAAAACGGTCGGCGTGCAGTCCACCACATTGAATTGGAAATCGCGCAGGACGGTGCTGAGCAAAACACCGTTGCGGTATTCCTGTACACAAATGCCCACCACATATTGCCCGAGGGTATTGGGCGTGCCGGTAAGCATGCCGGTAGTCGGATGTACACTGATCACCGGATTACCGCCCATGGGGTTGAGCATGTTGTAGGCAGCGGTGAAGGGTATCAGCTCGAAAGGTGGGGCGCAGGGTGGGGAGGGCACGGGTGTTTCGCAACCGCCGCCGCCGCCGCCGGAGCCACCGCCATGCAGCGGGTTGCAAAAGCTGTATGCCAGGGAGTCGCCATCGCTGTCAACTGCGCTGTGGTCGAAATTCAATTGGAAATTGTTGCAGATGAATGTAGGTGGGAATTCCAAAAAAGTAGCCGAACTGTTTTTCAGGGCCATCGACGCCGGTGTGATTTCCACCATGTAGGTAGCGCCATAGTCGTCGGGCGTAATGATGTTGACGATGTCCTCGGTGCGGCAGCAGCGCTGGTAAACGATGAGGTAGCTGTCGATGGATTGTAGCGGAAGATCGACGGTAAAGCGGTAGGTGCCGCGTTCAACACAGGCGTTGCCCACCTGACTGGCGTCTGCGCAAGGGGGTATCACGGGATCCACGGGGCCAATACTTTCGCGGTTGACTCCGAAGTTATCAACCAGCACGGCGCTCATGGTGTTTCCCTGGTAAATACCCATCTGGGCGGGGTTGTCGAGCGAGCCTCCACCACTGTCGCAGTCGCGGTAAATGATGAGCAGGATTTCATACCGGTAAGTGCCGGGTGAAATTTCCTCAACAAAACGGTAACTCATTTCACCGCCAATGATGTGTCGGGCCGACAAAGTCGGCAGACAACCCAGTAAACAAGCCAGCAACGTATAGAGTATTCTCATAAATAGCACATTGGTTTATTCGGGTTAGTTTGGTTGGGCAGGTCAAATATGAGAAAAGTATTGGTTACACGCGCTGGCGATGTTTGATTTGTCAAAGAAGGGCAAAGAAAGGGGGGATTAATCCAGGGCAAACTTTACTGGTTTCAAATCACCTGAACCAACCTACCCAAAACCCCATCCCACCATTTCCGTATGCGTGAAATGCCCAGCCATTGTAGCAGTACATTGCTGTCCACCACTTTTTGGGCCAGCAAACGATGCCCGGCATCGTTGAGGTGTATGCCATCGCCGGAGTCGTAACGCTGGTCGACGAGGCCTTCGGATGTGGACAGAACCTCCCAAAAATCAATGCAATGATCACCGTAACGCACCATCAGGCCTGTGCGCACCTGCCGTTGGATCTCGATTTGATGGGGCTCGAAATTGCGGGGCTGGGTGGTGGTTATCCAAACCAGTGCACCTGCTGCCTGAGCCTGCCCGACGATGGTTTCAAAGTTGGCGAGTTGCTCTTCGGCAGGGTAACTCTGCGATGCGTCGTTGGAAGGCAAGTTCAGAATGATGACATCGGGATGATGTGTCAAAGCCCGGGAAATATTGCGCTCGGGGTCCGGAAGGGGCCGCCCATCAGGTATGGTCCATCCGTCGGGCAACAAATGATGGGTGCCATACCCGCCTGCTGCCAGATTGATCACCCGAACTTCCGGATAAAATTGCTTCAGGTAGCGGGTGTAGCGCCCTGCCCACGAACTGTCGGGCGTGCTCGCGCCTGAGCCCGCAGCTGTGGAGGAGCCCATGATGACAAGCGTGGGCGGCACTGCAACGGCGCCGCCCACGGTTTGGATATCGGCCGATTGGCCCTGTACAGAGGCATGGTTAGCCATCAATAGAAGTATTAAGGTCAATTGGCGTACCATTACACCGACATCGGGTCCTTTTTATCAGCTTCAATGCCGTATTTCACCATAAAATCTTTCACGGCTTTGTCGGTCACTTTGCCTTGTTTTTGCAACTGGCGCACAGCGGCAAAAGCCACATAGGGCGCACTGATTTCGAAATAGTTTCGCAGGTTGACGCGGCTTTCCGACAAGCCGAATCCGTCGGTGCCCAGAGCCAGGAAAGATTCGGGCATCCACGGAGCGAGCTGACCGGCCGTGAGTTTGATCCAGTCGTTGGCGCTCACAAACACGCCTTCTTCCCCTTTCAACGCTTTTTTCACATACGGCACTTTTTCCGTTTCACCGGGGTGCAGCATGTTCCAGCGATCGCAGGCAATGGCGTCGCGGTAAAGCTCGGTCCAGGAAGTTGCGCTCCAGATGTCGGTGCTGATGCCTTCCGATTCAAGGATTTCGGCTGCTTTCAACACCTGCATCATGATCGATCCGGAGCCGATCAAATGCGCTTTGAGGCCTTTGTTGGGTTTTTTAGGCGAAGCCTGGTACTTGTACAAGCCTCTTTTGATGCCTTCTTCCACACCTTTGGGCATTTCAGGCATCGGATAGTTTTCGTTGTACACCGTGAGATAATAAATTGTGTGTTCGTTGTCGGCGTACATTCTTTTGATGCCGTCCTGTACGACCACAGCCAGTTCGTAAGCGAATGCAGGGTCGTAAGTTATGATGGAGGGCATGGTTTGGGCGAGTAGGATGGAGTGTCCGTCCTGGTGTTGCAAACCTTCGCCGTTGAGGGTGGTGCGCCCTGCGGTGCCACCGATGAGAAAACCTTTGGCCATGGCATCGGCGGCGGCCCACACGAGGTCGCCTACACGCTGGAAACCGAATATGGAATAGTAGATGTAAAAAGGAATGAGCGGAATACCGTGTTGGCTGTGGGCGGTACCCGCAGCCGTAAACGACGCGGTAGCGCCGGCTTCGTTGATGCCTTCCTGAAGCACCTGTCCTGTTTTAGACTCCTTGTACTTGATGAC
>JBBSDH010000301.1:0-4475 GCA_038249605.1 Chitinophagales bacterium
CCACCCTCCCCACTTTTTTTTGCTCAAACCGCCCCCCTCTTGGGGTGCCGGTCAACCCCCCGGGTGTTTACTTTCCTTGGCGGGGTGGTGGTGCTGGGCCGCCCGCCCAACCCCACGACACTAAGGCATCGAAAAGTAACTCCCCTTTTTATATTTGCAGGATGAAATCTTATGTTTTCCTCCTGCTTTTTGCCTTTTGGGCCTCGATCGGTTTTGCCCAGCAACAACCTACGCCCATTCATGTCGGATCCGATGCGCCCGAATGGATGCATTTGATGGCGTCCCAAAATCCAAATGTTTTTGATGTTGAAGCTGCTTACCGCGTTTGGTTTGCTGACCATGCTTTTGAAAAAACCAGCTACACCCAATACTACAAACGCTGGATGCACTGGGCAAGGCCTTTTGTGCAGGCAAACGGTTTTTTGTTGCTGCCAACATCAGAGGAACAAGCAGCGGAGGAACAACTCCGGCTGGCTCAACGCCAAAGTGAAGCGCAACGCGGCAACAGCCTAAGCTGGTCGTTTGTGGGCCCCAAACAAACCTTCGACGTGAACGGCGTAACGGAGGTGACCTGGCAAACCAACATCTACAGTTTCGATATTGCGCCTTCCAATCCGGACATCCTGTACGCCGGCGGCGAAACAGGTGGCATATGGCGCACGGCAGACAAAGGCCTGAACTGGACGTTGCTAACGGCCAATGTTTTGCACGACGCCATCGGCGCGGTGCAAATACATCCTTCGGATCCCAACGTTGTGTATGCAGGTACCAGTGGAAAAATCATCAAAACCACCGACGGCGGGGCGACCTGGAATACCGTGTACAGCGAAAACAACCTATGGACCGATGCCATCGCCATCCACCCCGACTTGCCGGACATCGTTTTGGCCGCAACAGAAACTGGTCTGCTTCGGAGTGACAATGGTGGCTTGTCGTGGACGAAAATACACAACCAGCGCACCTGGACGGTGAAAAACCAGCCGGGCAATCCGGGCGTCTTTTTCGCCGTGCGCAAACAAGGCAGCGCACAGGATTTCCTGCGCAGCACCGACCTTGGCGCCACCTGGCAGACGTACAATACGGGTCTTTGGACGCCTGCTTCCGGTGAAGCCTGTACCGGGGCATTGTTGGCCGTGAGCCCGTCGAGCCCCAACCGCGTTTACCTGTATCTATGCGGAAGTGGCGCCAACCTGAAAGGGTACATCGGTGTGTACCGAAGCGACGACGGTGGTTTGACGTGGACGAACACCCAACCACAGAACGCCGTAGGTAACTCACCAGTGCCGTATGCCATGCCTTCGCACACCAACCTGATGACCAACAACGGCTTGTTCACAGGCTTCGAGCAGGGTTTTTACGACATGGCCATCGTGGTGAACCCGCTCAACGAAAACCAACTCATCGCCGGCGGCACGAGTTGGTTCCGCAGTACGGATGCGGGCGCTACCTGGCAACCCTTGGGCGGCTACGTGGGTAACCTTGCGTGGAGCCACCCCGACATCCAGTGTCTTGTGGCTATTGGCAATGATTTGTGGATCGCCAGCGACGGTGGGTTGAATTACTCCACCAACTTCGGCAACAGCCACGTAGCGCGTATGAACGGCATTTCGGGTTCCGACATGTGGGGTTTCGACTCGGGCTGGAACGAAGACGTGCTTGTGGGCGGCCGTTACCACAACGGCAACATGGCGTGGCATGAAATTTTTCCCGAAGGGAAATTTTACCGCATGGGCGGCGCCGAATCGCCTACGGGTTACGTGAACCCGGGCGACGCACGCAAAACCTATTTTTCCGACATCGGAGGCAAACGTCTGAAAGGCGGATTCAACGACGGCGTGAGCAATTTTACTGTGGGACTTTTTCCCAACGAAAGCTACGCCTACTATGCCAACAGCGAAATGGTGTGGGACCCACGCTGCTGGAATCACGTGTACCTCGGAAGTGAAAACACCCTTTGGAAAAGTACCGACGGCGGTACGTCGTTTGATGCACTGTACACTTTCCCGGGCAATGCGGACAATACGGTTTTCGACATTGAAATCAGCCGTGCCAACGCCAATGTAATTTACTGCTCACAGTGGAACGGAACCGATGACGCCATTTGGCGTTCCGACGATGGTGGTTCGAGCTGGACACCCTGCGCCTTGCTTCCCCTGCCCAACAACAACGACCGTGTAAAACTGGCCGCCGCCGACAATGATGAAAACGTTTTGTGGGTCGCAGTGACGTACGGCAGCAACGGCAAAAAGATTTACAAAACCACCGATGGCGGACAAACGTGGGAAAACCTCACCACACCGCTGCTCGATGCCATACGCATCAGCAACATTATGGCCCAATACGGTACCGACGGCGGCATTTACCTCGGCACCAACCGCGGTGTTTATTACCGCAACAACAGCCACTCGGACTGGCAGCCGTACAGCACCGACTTGCCCCTTTCGGCCGAAACCAACCGCTTGAAACCTTTTTACAAAACAGGGAAAATCCGCAACGGCTGCTGGGGTTTCGGTGTTTGGGAGTCCGACCTGTTCGAACCCTCGGCTGTGGTTGCACAGCCCATGGCCAGCGCCCTGAGCATCGGTTGTGCCCGCGATACGGTGTATTTCGACGATTATTCGGTGGTGCAACATGCAGACGCTACCTGGGAATGGACGTTTTCGCCGGCGCCCGCGTTTGTGTCGGACCCAACGTTGCGTAATCCCCGTGTGGTGTTCGGTGCACAAGGCATCTATTTTGCCAACATGGTGCTGAATGGCCAGTACGAAAAAACGTTGAAAATACTCGTCATCGACGGCTGTCGGGTCGATTCCTTGCCCGGCAATGCGCTGCTGCTCGACGGTGACGGGTACGCCGCTTCCGGCGGTCCGGTGAGCGCCGGACAAAGCAGCAACCACATCTCCATGAGTGCCTGGGTGAAAGCCGACGGTCCGCAAACCGATTTTGCCGGTATCTTGTTCATGCGCGGCGACAACATAGCCGGTGGACTAAGCATAACGGAAAACAACGAATTGCGTTACCACTGGGACAATTCCGGTTGGTGGTGGGATTCGGGGCTCACCTTGCCCGACGGCGAGTGGGCACATGTAACACTTGTCATTTCACCTCAAAAAGCGGTGATTTACCTAAATGGCATGCCTGCGACACACACGGCAGTACAATTGCCCGAATCTCTCGACCAGCCCTTGCAGATTGGTTTCGACAACGGCGATCGACGTTTCCGCGGACAAATCGAAGAGGTCTGCCTATGGAACACCGACTTCACGCAGGATCAGGTGCGCGAATACATGCACCTTACCAAAAAACCGACCGACTTCCCGGATCTGCTTGCGTATTACCAGTTCAACGAACCGGGAGGCGTGGGTTACGACGGCGTGGCTTCACGGCACATGAGTTTGGTGGGCAGTGCAACGCGCATCGTTTCCACAGCGCCGGTGGGTCCGGGTAACAGTTTCCGCGCATTTGCTTCCCAGGCAGGCGTGCCTTTTGAAGGTACAGACATGACCTTGTTTTTCGATGCAAACCAAACCCTGCCCCAGGGTGAAATTTGCGTAACAAAAATCAACATCTTGCCCGACGTCTGGCCGGCAGGTAACGCAGGCGATACGGTGAGCAATTCCTATTGGGTGGCGCATTTGTTCGACGACAACCAGGACGCTGCTTTGTGGAGCATGCATTTTGAAAACCTCGATTTGCCCACCGGACAACCTGCTTCGGCCTACACTTTGTGGCAGCGCCTTGCCACTGCCGACGGTGCAACATGGATGGTGCGCGACACCGCCGATCTGGCAGTTCCTGGCGCAGGAAGCGTATTGGGTTTTAGTCAACCTTTAAACGTTCAAACTTTGGGACAATTCATCATCACCATGCCTGCCGATTCGTTGCCCACGGTAGCCATACAGGAAAAACCAACGGTGAAGCCCGATTTGCGTGTGTATCCCAATCCGCTCATTTCCGGTCAATCCCTGCAACTGCGCAGCAACCTGGACACCGATGTGCGGTTTGTGTTGTTCGACAGTGCGGGAAAAAGAATTATGGAACGCACCTTCCGCGGACAAGATGGTTTTGTGCCTTCAAAGTTGCCGGCGGGGCAGTATTTCTACCGGATGCAAACGGGGAAGTATATGGTTCAGGGCGTGTTGCAGGTAGTCGAGTAAAACACGCGCGTAGCGCGCATGTACTCCGGAGCTCCAGCTCCGGAGAGTGTTACGAGCGCTAGACAACAAGTGCACAACACGCGCGTAGCGCGCACGTACTCCGGAGCTCCAGCTCCGGAGAGCCCTATGGCGCTAGACAACACCGTGCACAACACGCGCGTAGCGCGCACGTACTCCGGAGCTCCAGCTCCGGAGAGCGTTACGGCGCTAGACAACACGTGCACAACACGCGCGTAGCGCGCACGTACTCCGGAGCTCCAGCTCCGGAGAGCCCTATGGCGCTAGACAACACCGTGCACAACACGCGCGTAGCGCGCA
>JBBSDH010000302.1:0-4459 GCA_038249605.1 Chitinophagales bacterium
ATTTCACCTACAAAAAAACGTTCTGGGCGGTCTGTTAGTTGATCTTCGGGAAAATAGGCGGGGCCTTCGGGAAGGTGTGCGAGGATTTTTTCGCGCAAAAGCTCGGTATTTTCCCCTTTCATGGCCGAAATGGAAATGACTTCGAAAAACTTGATGTGCTTTTTCCACCAGTTGGCCACATCTTCGGAGCGTTGCGGATCTACCAGGTCGCGTTTGTTCAAAACGAGGATAATGGGCGCTTCAGCCTTTTTCAACACCTCGATGACCGGGTTTTCGTCGTCAAGTTCTTCGGTAAGGTCGTGCACAAACAACATCACGTCGGCGTCTTCCACCGTGCCTTCTACCTGACGGTTCATGGCATTGTGCATTTTGTACGTTGGTCGGCCGACGTATCCCGGTGTATCTGAAAATACGATCTGAAAATCCTCCCCACCAAGGATACCCATGATGCGGTGGCGGGTTGTTTGTGGTTTGTGGGTAATGATGCTCATGCGTTCGCCAACGAGCGCGTTCATCAGCGTCGATTTGCCTGCGTTGGGTTTGCCGATGATGTTGACAAAACCGCTGCGGAAAGGTTTGGGGGATGGATCAGGATTCAAGGAAGTATGGATTTGCAGGATTGATTTCCTGATTATATTGATGTTTGTTAGGGTGGATGGTGGGGTATTATTCGGCCAGGCGTTTGATGCGGCCATCAACCAGGGCTTGTACGAGTTGAAACACCACATCGGGTTTGTGTGGGCGCCAGATGATGTCATTGTATTGCTCGCCCATGTGCAGGTAATGATCGAGGCGGGCATCGAACATTTCTTCTTCCACGTGTTTGCGGGTGTTGAGCATAACGGCCCAACCGCCTTCGTCCTGCATTTCTTCCGACCATTCGAAGTAGTAGTCGTCGTCTCCACCGTGAAAATTGAGCAGGTTTTCAGCAAAAAAGACAAACTTTTTGATGCCCTCGTCCATCATTGGCTCTAAAACATTGCGTTTAAGGAGCATGATGTCGTTGTGCAGTGTGTCGTTCCATTCGCCTATAAGTTCGATGAGCGCATAGCCTTGATCGTAATCGGCGTACAACACTTTCAGGTACATGGTAGACGCTCCGAACTCATCCCACTGGGGATGCAGCAAAAAATTGTAAAACTTGTGCGGAAAGTCAATTTCGCTGTATTCCTGGCTGAAAAATGGCGAACGAGGATCCTCGGAAGCGGTGTAATAATCGCGCCAGTTGAAGTGCGGTTCTATGTCGTGCATGGTATGCTTGATGTATGTTTGTTTAAAACACGCTGTAAAAGTACGATGTTTGCCACTAGCATGTATAAAATCGTAGTCACAGGACCGGAATCTTCGGGCAAAACTTCGCTGGCGCAACAGCTGGCGCAAAACCTCCGTGCGCCTTGGGCGCCCGAGTTCGCACGCCCGTATGTGGAATGGCTGGGAAGACCCTACGAACGCAAAGATTTGAAAAGCATTGCCCGGGGACAAAGTTTGTGGGAAAACTGGTACGCCTCACAGGCCGGACCTTATTTGGTTTGTGACACCGACTGGACGGTGCTTCAGATTTGGGAAAAATACCGTTTCGACGGTGCTGGAACCTGGGAACAAAGCTACCTGCCCGTAGCGCCTGCCGATCTGTATTTTTTGTGTGCCCCTGATTTCCCCTGGGAACACGATCCTTTGCGCGAACACCCAGAAGAACGGGAAGCGCTTTTTGAGATGTATTTGAAATTGTTGGAGGAAAAAGGTTTGAATTTCCGGATTTTGGAAGGGCCGTTGGCCGAAAGACTATCCGAAGCGATTGGGTTTCTTTGATTGACGAAATACATCCTTATCTTTGACCCATCATTGGGGTGCCGACGACCTTTTGCCCGTCGCGCTGAGATTACACCCATCGAACCTGTCCGGGTAATGCCGGAAAGGAAATGAGGGGTAGTGAAGCTTCACTACGCCTGCGAAGCCCCTTTGCAGGCGGATGTTTCACAACTTTCGTATTTGACCATGTTTTTTTCCAACCATGCACGTTGCAGTGCGCTTTTTTCCATTCCACTTTTTTTATTTACCCACTACCTTGCCGCCCAGCGAGCCGACGATTCCATTTCGCTGAAAACGGTGGTCATCCAGGCCACGCGGGCAGGCGCTTCATCGCCAGTACCGCACAACAACATCAGCGGTGAAAAACTGGCGCGTTACCATCAGGCCCAGGACGTGCCTTACCTGCTCAGCACCATGCCTTCTGTGGTGGAAAACTCCGACGCAGGTACGGGCATAGGGTACACGGGTTTGCGTATTCGGGGCAGTGACCCTACCAGGATAAACGTAACCATCAACGGCGTACCGCTCAACGACGCCGAAAGTCAGGGAGTCTTTTGGGTTAATTTGCCCGATCTGGCCGCTTCCGCTTCCGAAATTCAGGTGCAACGCGGCGTGGGTTCCAGTACCAACGGCGCGGGCAGTTTCGGCGCTACGGTGAACCTCGATTTGTCGCGCATCTCCCCCACACCGTTTGCTACACTCAGTCAAACGCTCGGTTCTTTCGGAACAAGCAAAAGCAGCATTTACCTCGGCAGCGGATTGGTGAACAACCACCTGGCTTTCAGCGCACGGCTTTCGACGGTGCGGTCCGACGGCTTCGTGGACAGGGCTTCGGCAAAACTCAACGGTTTGCACGTTTTAGGTGCATACATCGATGAAAAACAGTCGCTTACTGCCCACCTGCTTTCGGGCAAGGAAATTACTTACCAGGCCTGGAACGGTTTGCCGGTGCAATACGCCAACGTGGATTCGCTGCGCACTTACAACAGCGCCGGTGCGGAAAAAGCAGGCGAACCTTACAACAACGAAGTGGACGATTACACGCAGCGCCATTTCCTTTTGCATTACAAACGTTTGCTTGGTGGTGGTTTCAGTTTGCAACTCAACGGGCATTACACCCGTGGGTTCGGTTATTTTGAACAGTACAAAGCGGGACAGGATTTTGCGGATTACGGTCTACCATACCCCGTTTTGGGCGATTCCACGCTGGAAACCACCGACCTGGTACGCCGCCGCTGGCTCGACAACCACTTTTATGGCGGAACGTTTGCCCTTCGCCGCTCTTTTGCCGAAGGCAGTGTTTTGTTGCTCGGCGGCGCCATGAGCCGTTACGAAGGAAGGCATTTTGGTGAGGTCATCTGGGCGCAGTACGCCATTGACAAAGACCACCTGTATTACGACAACGACGGTGCAAAAGACGACGGCAACGTGTTTTTGAAATACGATTGGGCACTTAGTAGCAGCCTGAGCCTGATGGCCGACATGCAATACCGTTTCGTAAAATACAGCTTCCTGGGTTACAATCAGGATCTGGAAAATGTTGACCAAACGGCGGACCTGCACTTTTTCAATCCAAAACTGGGTTTGATGTGGCGTTTTTCGCCACGTTGGACCAGTACTGCCTTTTTCGGCGTCGCCAACCGCGAACCCAACCGGGAGGATTACACGCAGTCGAGCCCACAAAGCAGACCCACATCCGAGCGCTTGTACGATATCGAATTGGGCGTAAAAACAGCGCGGGAAACCTGGAGTACGGGATTGAATGCCTACGGAATGTACTACCGCGACCAACTTGTGCTCGACGGCAAACTGAACGATGTGGGGGCATTTACACGCACCAACGTGCCTGAAAGTTACCGTGTGGGGGTGGAATTGGAAGGCGCCTGGCAAATCACACCGAAATGGAGTTTGCAGGGAAATTCTACGTTGAGCCAAAACCGTGCGTTGGCTTTCATCGAATACATCGACAACTGGGATACGGGAGAACAATTGGTGGTGGAGCACAAAAATACGCCGCTTGCTTTTTCACCAGCCTTGATCGCTCAAGCGGAAATTTCATGGATGGCCGTGGAAAACAACAGGCATAGGTTCAGCACAAGTTTGCGGGGCAAATATGTGGATGAACAATTCCTAGACAACACAGGCAATAAGATCACGACCCTGCCCAGCTATTTCGTCACCGATCTGAGATTCAATTACGACATCCGCAACATCCTGGGTGGAGATCTGAGTTTCATCCTATCAGTGAATAACCTGTTGGATGCCCAATATTTTGCCAACGGCTGGGCCTACCGTTTCCAATCGCCCTCTTACGACCCTCGCGGTGATGATCCGTACGCACGGTTGGAGCAAGGCAACACCTATGATCTTACGGGTTTGTTTCCACAAGCGGGCGTAAACTTTATGGCTACGGTAATACTCCGCTTGTAGTTGAATACGGTATTAAAAAACAGCCTGCGCAGACGGGTATAAACTTCATCGCTACCGTAATAATCCGCTGGCCTACCGTACAATTATCTGCTGAACAGGTACGGCAGACGGGTATAAACTTCATCGCTACCGTAATACTCTGCTGGCAGTTGAATATGGTATTGAAATTCGGGGGTATATGTTGAAATAAAAAAAGCAGTTTCGCCGTCGGCGAAACTGC
>JBBSDH010000303.1:0-4385 GCA_038249605.1 Chitinophagales bacterium
GGAGGCACGCCAGACAGCATGGGCCCTGTGCTGCCGTCGGACCACAAGTAACCGTACGGCCCCGTGCCACCCAGCACCGCCGTGACGCCCACGCTGCCGTCGGGCTCCGTAGGGCCGGTAGCGTCTTGAACCACAGTTGAAAATTGCAGACTGTCGGGCGCGGTGAGGACATACGTGTAGGTGGTGAAGCATCCGTTGAAGTCGGTGGCAGTGACGGTGTAGGTGCCAGGCCCCACAGGACCGAAAATCGAATCGGTAACGCCGCCGGTCCACACAAAAGTGAACGGTTCCGGGCCGCTGAACGGCGCCACGGCGAGCGAGGCGTCGGCTTGGCCGAAGCAGGATATGGGCATGCTGTCGGCCCGGATTTCCGGATCGGGCAACTGCGGCACCAAAACCGTGTCTAAGAAGCTGCGCCCGCCTGCGTCGGTTACGGTAAAAAGATAGGTGCCGGGTGTTAGTCCCGCGACCGAGGTGCCGCCGCCGTTGCCGGGTTGCCACAGGTAAGTGAAAGGTGCGCAGCCGCCTTCGGTTTCAAAAGCTACAGAGCCGTTGGCGGCATCGGTGCAAGCGCCCGTGGCGGTGGGTTCGAGGGTGGTGGCGAAATCGGGTATTTCATACGCCCCGATGTCTACCGTACCGCCGAGGATGCGAGGCCGGCCATCGAGGTCGGTGAGCAGGAACGGCGGAACTGCGGCATTGGTACCCGCATTGCGCAGGGGCGAGCAAGGTTGCAGGCGGTAGTTATTGGAGTCGGGGTTGACGAAGAGGGGATCGATGCCGAAGATGTTGCCGGGGCCACAAGTGATTTGGGAGGAGGGGCAGGTTATTAAATCTGAAATGAAACTATATTCAACAACAATAGGCATTGAATTGGATGAAATTTCAAAAAAAGAAAATGTGTTTTGTCCAGGAATAAAAATTGTGTTTTTAAATAATATTGATGATTGAAGCGAATTGTTAAAAAAAAGTTTTTCACCAGCCATAGTATTATTATTAAAATTTATACCATCCGTTGAAATGTAAATTAGACTGTTTCCTTTATTTATTAATAAATTGTTTGAAAATGTCGAATTTGTTGAAGAAAGCAAAGAAAATATACATGTTGTATTATTATCAATAATATAATTATTTTTCACTTGAAATGATTTAGAACCAAGCCCTCCAAATGATCCAACAAAATAACATGAATTATTTATAATTATACAATTCTCCATCAATGAACTTCCACCATAAGCGCCTCCCGAAAACAAGCTTTTATTATTTAATGTGTTATTATAAAAAAGTGAATTTTTAATCATAACAGCCGAAATGCTGTCACCTATCTCATCTATAGAAATTAAAGATGCTGTTGTAGATTCCCCTGTAGGCTCTCGAGTGTTATTGATAAACATACATTTATCAATATTAAGTAACCCAATAGGTATGTCTGAGCCGGAAAAGGCAGCAAGTGCCGTACACTTTGGAGATTCATTACCATCAAAAATGCAGTGAATCAAATTAATTAATGATCCTGATTGCCTATTTGTACGGATGTGCAATCCACCGCCTTCAATTGTTAACACCTTGTTTCTTAAAAAAGTACAGGCATAAAAATCAATGGTATCTGTTCGTTGATTGTCTGAGATATATGCACCTCCGCCCCGTTGACTAACAATATTTCCTTCAAAATTACAGCTTCCAAAATCTGGAACCCGCTCCGCCCAACTGCTTCCGTTGCGGTACACACCACCCCCGTTAAGTCTGGCATGATTGTACCTAAACACACAATTCAAAAACCTTGGTGCAACGGAACCCAAACCCGCGCCATTGATGTACACAGCCCCGCCATTTAGATAAGCATAATTGTATTCAAAAACACAATTTTGAACGTCGATGTATGCCCACCCGTCTTGCCCCATGATGTACATGGCGCCGCCACATTTTTTCGGACTAGCCCCTGGAATACTCTCATCGTTGTTGGCTATACCGTGCCGGAAAATAAAGCCATCGACAACCGTACTGCTATCGGGGTTTTCGGTATAAAGGATGGTAAAACTGTTGTCGGTACTGTCGCCCGACACACCGATATCGCCGCTCAGCACGGTGGAATGTGCCTGCCAGTCGCGCTGTGTTATCCAGGATTCCATACCGGAAAACCCACCGAAAAGGCGTATACCGGAAGGCAGGATAAAGGAGGAATCCCGATTGGTGCCGTTGGTGGGCAAATACATCCCCTCGGCTACCCAGATGCTGTCGCCTGGCTGGGCTGTTGTCAGGGCATCATGCAGATTGGTGAAGGCGTTTTGCCAGGAAATGCCGTTGTTGTCGCCCGTTGCGGAATTGGAAACATAAAGGCGCGATTGGGCAATTGTTGTAGATATGACGGACCACACGAAAATGGCCGCAAGGATGCATTTTTTCATGGATTGCAATCTTTTAAAAGTAAGCAGGAACCAGCAAAAACCGGCTCCTGCTTACCTCTGATTATACTTGGTTAGGGTTTCACGACTTTGCCTTCTGCAACACGTTTGGAACCAACCAAAAGCACCCAGGTATACATGCCCGACGGCCATTGATTGGTTTCCTGCAAAAGCATTTCCTGCTTACCGATTACCAACGAAAACTCACGGTAACCTACACGTTTGCCGTAGGCATCAAACATCATGAGTCGCGCAGCACCCAGTGTCGGTGAATCAACGATAAATCGTGCCGGTCCCGTGATCGGGTTGGGAATAAATTCAGTTTGAATGTCATCTGAATTTTTCGGTTCGGGATTACGCGCCTTCGCCGAAACTTGATGACTGACCGTACGGAAAGAGGTATTGTCGAAACCAACGGCTTCGCCTTCCAAAATGGCATCATCCAAGGTCAATAAGGGTATTTCTTGTTCACCCAGTGTTTTTTTAATTCTGAATGCAAATTGACACAAAGATTGGCCGGATTGAAGCAATTGGGATTCCATATCGGTCGACAGCCAAACAAGGCGTATTTCGCCTTCGTTTAATCGATTCATGTTGAAACAATCCGGCGAAATACCTTCCACGTCGCCCGATGAGGTTCCTATGAATTCTAAAACAGCCGGATCGAACCGGAGGCCGGCTTGAAACCCTGCCAAGGGTGTTTCTCCACCATAATTTAGGGAATAGGTGACGACATTGCTCCTTGACTTTTGGTCAGATTCGATTCCAAAAATTACAGGCTTTTTCTCAACCCTGTTTGCAGGGCGGCAATTGTCGTTTGCAACATGGCTTTGGTTGACATCACCTGTTTTTATGGCAACAAAATTTGCCTGGTTATTGCTGTTTGCCTGGATATCCAATGATTCAATGGATTCATCAAACGCCGGATTAAAAGGATTGTCTGGATCGGGAAATACGTAATCAATCGGAGTAAATCTCCATGAAGGATAATGGGTCGATGGCCATGAACTATCATCATAAATTCCTAAAATAAGTTTTCTAAATTCTGCAATATCAGAAAATTTAACTCCTATTTGGGAAGTATCTATATCAAACGCATTTCCCGCAATGATTTGATAAGGGTTATCAAAAGTTTCAATCCCCAAAATATGTTTGTTAATCAACACCAAATCATACGTCGAAACACCATTTATTACACCATCTGTTTTTGTGGGTGTTATGTCGTATTCATCGTAACCGCAAATGCAGGTTGAAAAACCGTAACAATCGGTTACATCTACCAACGTACAATTCAGGCTGGCGCGTTTGACTTCAACCGATACGCCTGTAACCGGTTCAGGTGTAGATTTGTAATTTTTAATTTCACCGGTTAACAAAGGTACACACAACGGGAAGCCGGTAAGCTGCAAACTGCTCAACGTATCCCCTGGAACAGGTGTTGCCAACCTGCATACTTCCTGGAATACAGGGTCGTGGTGGCTGTCGAAACCCACCAACCCGAATTCGGCATTGCGCAGTACGACATTGCCAATACAATTGGACGGAACTTCAAAAGTAAGTACCAGGTATTGGCCTTTTCTTATCGTCAAATAGTCACCCGGTGTGGCAAGTTTGTAACACAGGTTAAACGAAGTAGAATTGATGCCGTATGCGCATCCTCCTGGACAAGAAGTTGGTTCGTTTGTTGACGGGCAGGAAACCGCAGCAGCTAATGAAATATCCTGTAAAACGATACCGGCTCCGGCGTCAAAGTCCAGTTGAAAATTGAGTAAATGGAACAACATGGAATCCACCTGCGTCGACCATTCAAAACCGACAAAAACTTTAAGTTCGCAATCCCCGGTTTGATTGTTGGAAGGTACTACGCCATTCACATAAACCAGGAAACCCTCGCTGCAAACCGGAAAACCGCCAAAATCAACACAATCAGCGTTCGTTTCATCAAAAATGACCCTGCCGCAATGTTCTTCTGTTTCTGCCATA
>JBBSDH010000304.1:0-4378 GCA_038249605.1 Chitinophagales bacterium
CCCAAACAGGACAAGCCATCGGAATAGGGTTGTTGTTAAAAAATGCCGCCAACATGTTAACGGCCTCGGAGAGGCCCAACGTTTGTAGCGCCAACGAAGAAGGTTAAAACACCCAAACAGGACAAGCCATCGGAATAGGGTCGTTGTTAAAAAATGCCGCCAACATGTTAACGGCCTCGGAGAGGCCCAACGTTTGTAATGCCCCAACCACTGATGTAAGGTTTTCGGAACGACACAGCGGCAGAGCCGCGGAAACATTGGGTTAAATACAGGTTAGCGCTGCAGCGCACCGAAACGTTTAACGAGGCAGCGAGGCACATTTCGGTGCGCTGCACCTGCTGATTTTATTTCCCAATGCCTTCTGCAACCAACTGATGAACCAACCCCTTGTTGGCATTTCCCCTTGCCCTACGTACTTTCGCGGTTGAAACACACACCTAAGCCCGCCGCCATGCCGCATCCTGTACATTATTCCGATTACCTCCAACTCGATAAAATCCTCAATGCCCAGGTCATGGAAAGCGACCTCGCTGGCGCCCCGGCCCACGATGAGATGCTTTTCATCATTATACACCAGGCCTACGAGCTTTGGTTCAAACAAATACTTTTCGAAATCGATTCCATCGCGGCCATCATGAACCAGCCGCAGATCAACGACAATTCGCCGGAACTGCAAACGGTGGTGCACCGCCTCGGTCGCATCGATACCATTCTCAAGGTAGCCGTGCACCAAATCGACATACTGGAAACCATGACCCCCATGGATTTTCTCGATTTTCGCGACTTCCTGCGCCCCGCCTCGGGGTTCCAGAGCTGGCAATTCAAAATCACCGAAGCCAAACTCGGGCTGCGATACACCGAACGTTTTGCACAGGAATATTACATCTCGCAACTCCGCCAGGAGCACATCGACCAGATCAAAAGCGTGGAATCGGCGCCCAACCTGCTCGACCTGGTGAACGAATGGCTCGAACGTATGCCGTTCTTCGACGAGCCTGCTTACTGGGCAAACTACACGCGCATGTTCCCGGACACAGGCGACAGCAAAAATCCGTTCTGGAGTGATTACACCGCGATTTACGCCAACAGCCTGGTCGATGGCGAAAAACAAAACCTTCAACATTTTGAAAACTTGTTTTTCGACGGTAAACCCATCCCCGAACGGCGCCTGAGCGCACGCGCCTGCCGCGCAGCGCTCTTCATCATGCTCTACCGCGGCTACCCACTCCTACAAGCACCTTTCAAACTGCTCAACAACTTGCTTGACATCGACGAGCAACTCTCCACCTGGCGCTACCGCCACGTTAGTATGGTGACACGTATGATAGGCTACCGCACCGGAACGGGTGGATCCAGTGGCCGCGATTACCTCAAGGGCGCCCTCGACAAACATTACATCTTCAGGGAAATAGCCTCGCTTTCAAGCTACCTTATCGACCGCCGAAGGCTGCCGCATTTGAGCAAAGAGCTGGAGGAAAGACTGGGGTTTTAAATCAGGGGGCAGCGAGCAGCGGGCAGCAAAAAGGGATAAAAACCAAAATTTTTGGTTAAGCTGTTTGACCAACAGAGCGGCAGAGCAACGGTCCTATTTTGTAGCATAAATGGTAAATAAAGGTTGAAGGTGCGGCGCACCGAAAGGCGTCAAACGCAATTATCTTCTGTTCGACGATCCAAAAGATCGTTTCGTCCAAATTTTTGCTTGTTTGTAATGCAAAGGCTTATCTTTGTGTCTACAAATGTCCACCACAACCCACACCCGGCAAATCCAGCCCTTTCCCAACATGAAAACATTGCTGCACGTCCTTTTTCTCTTCTGTTTTGCAAACATCCTTGTCGCCCAACAGGAAACACCTTCGCTTTTTGGAAACATAACCGCAACCGAAGGAGCCCGGCTGGTATTGGAAACCGATCTGGACGTCTATCAGGACAACCGCAAAACGGCAGATCAGTTCCCCGGCATGATAACCCTTGCCGACGGAAGTATTTTCAAGGTAAACTTGTCGGTGCGCGGCAAGTTCAGGCGCATGTCTTGCAAATACCCGCCCCTGAAAGTCAAGGTGCCCAAAAAGGCCTTGCTTGCTGCCGGACTCGACACCCTAAACGAGCTGAAACTGATGTTGCCTTTTGACGACAGCAAAGCGAGCGGCGAATGGCTGGTGAAAGAATACCTCTCTTACAGGATGTTTGAACAACTTTCACCAAACAGTGTACGCGCACGCTTGCTGCAGCTGACCCTCAAAGACAGCCGCACCGGTAAATCCAACACCATGATGTGTGTAGCGGTGGAAGACAAGGAGGAAACGCTCGCCCGCCTTCAGGGAACCCTTGTGGAAACCTACGGCATCACCGAAGAACAACTCGACACCGACCAATATGCCTTGATGGCCGTGTTCCAATACATGATCGGCAACACCGATTGGCAAGTGGATACCTACCGCAACGTTCGGTTGGTTAAAATTTCCGGAAATGAAAAACTGCTTGTCCTGCCCTATGACCTCGATTTTTCAGGCATGGTAAACCCCGCCTACGCCCGGCCGTCGCTCGATTACAATCTGGCAAGCATAACCGATCGTTATTTTATGGCCCAAAGCCTCAATCCGGAAATAGTACGCAGCGCAGTGCAACGTTTCGTACAAGCCCGCACCGGGTTTTACAGTTTGTGCCAGTCGCCTATTCTGTCTCCAAAAGCTGCGCGCGAAATGACCGGTTACCTGGACAGCTTTTACAAACAAATTACGCCTGACGGCGATTTGCGGTTCAGTTCTGCGGAAGAGAAACCAGCATCGGGAACAGCCAAGTAGGCTGGTGCTGCGTCCAGTGAATAACATACGGTTTCGCGGCATTAGTTTCCTTCCGCCGCCACCATGTTTTCCATGCCTTTCAGCAAGGCATCCGGATTGAACGAAATGCTGTCGATGCCGTTTTCAACCAAAAAAGCGGCAAACTCCGGAAAATCGCTGGGCGCTTGTCCGCAAAGCCCGATCTTCGAACCTGAGGCATGGGCGTCGTGGATGACACGGGAAATCATTTCCTTCACCGCCGGATTGTTTTCATCAAACAGCTCGCTCACGATGGCCGAATCCCTGTCGAGCCCAAGCGTAAGTTGGGTGAGGTCGTTGGAGCCGATGGAGAAGCCGTCGAACACCTCGGCGAATTGTTTGGCGAGTATAACGTTGCTCGGTATTTCGGCCATAACATAAATTTCCAATCCGTTATCGCCGCGTTTCAACCCGTACTGAGCCATGAGGTCCACCACTTTTTTACCCTCTTCTACCGTGCGGCAGAACGGAATCATGAGTTTCACGTTGGTGAGTCCCATTTCGCCACGCACTTTTTTCATGGCTTCGCATTCGAGCCTGAAACCTTCGCGGTAGCGCTCGTGGTAATACCTTGAAGCGCCTCGAAAGCCGAGCATGGGGTTTTCCTCGTCGGGCTCAAAATCCTTACCGCCGATGAGGTTGGCGTATTCGTTGGATTTGAAATCGCTCATGCGCACGATCACGTCTTTGCCATAAAAAGCGGCGGCGATGGTGGCCACGGCCTGCGCGAGTTTGTCGATGAAGTATTGTTCTTTGTCTGCATAACCGGCCGTGATGGCTTCGATCTCTTTTTTCACGGCATCACTGGGCAGTTCGTCGTATTTCACGAGCGCCATGGGGTGTATCCTGATGCTGTTGTTGATGATGAATTCGAGGCGCATGAGGCCGATGCCCCGGTTGGGGTAAAAGGAGTAGCGGAACGCTTTATCGGGATCGCCGAGGATGAGCATGGGCGCCGTTTTGGGTATTTGCACACCTTTGAAATTGATTTCTTTTTCCTCCCATGCCAGCTTACCGTCGTACACCAGACCTGTTTTGCCCTGTGCGCACGAAACCGTCACCCATTGCCCGTCCTTAATTTTCTTCGTTGCGTCCAGGGTGCCCACCACGGCGGCGGTACCCAATTCGCGGGCTACGATGGCGGCGTGGCTGGTACGCCCGCCTTTGTTGGTGATGATGGCGGCGGCTTTTTTGAGGATGGGATCCCAATCCGGATTGGTGCTGTCCGTCACCAAAACTTCGCCGGCCTGCAGGCGTCCGGCATCGGCGGGAGATTTCAAAATACGGGCGATACCTGCAGCGATTTTGGAACCCACGGCGCTGCCCTGGGCTATTACCGTACCCAATTCGGAGAGCAGAAATTCGTGCAAAACAAATGGGTCCTTTTGGGAGTGTACGGTTTCGGGGCGGGCCTGTACGATGAACATATCACCTGTGTTTCCGTCTTTAGCCCATTCGATGTCCATGGGGCACTGGTAGTGGTCTTCGATGGCCCTGTTGTTGAACAGGGAAACGAAACACAACTGTATGGCCGCCACCACTTCTTCTGCGCCTTTACG
>JBBSDH010000305.1:0-4294 GCA_038249605.1 Chitinophagales bacterium
GGTATTTTGTTCAAAAAAGTAACAAAAAGCTTTCAGATTTGCTAAAAATGCACGAGATGACGTCTTTTTAAACTTGTGTGTATGGATAAAGCTAATTTTGCACCTGCCATGTTACAAAACCAAACCACATCCATTTCGGCATTCAAACTTCCCCGAAGGAAGCCGGTTGCTTTTTGCAAGAGCCCTTTACTTCGGTTTTCGCTGCTTGTTTTCCTATTAGTTTGCAACTTTTCCAACCTGGTTTCACAAAACCTGCCACACCAGCCCGGTAAAATCCTTGTCAGCCTGTATCCTCAAACAAATGCAACCGAGGTCTGCCGCCGGTTTAATGCCCAACAGCAGGATCAAACACTTGAATCCGATGGAAAAGTAAGCGATCTGCTTCATACCTGGCTGTTTTCGTGCGGTGTAGGTGATGAAAGCGAACAATCTGCACTTAAATGGCTGCGGGCCCAACCGGAAATCCGCCTTGCTCAAACCGATCATTGGGTTGAACAGCGAACTACAGCCACAGATTCACTACTTCCAAACGATCCTTTGTTTTACCAGCAATGGCAATACCTGAACTACGGTGGATCAGGAGGCGTGCCCAATGCAGATCTCGATGCTCCACAAGCATGGAATTTGACCACAGGCGGTTTAACTGCAGCTTTGGATGTCATCGTTGTGGCGGTCATCGACGGGGGTCTCGACTTTCTGCACCCCGATATCCTTCCTAATTTGTGGAAAAATTATGGTGAAATCCCCAACGACGGGATCGACAACGACAACAACGGCTATGTTGATGATTACCAGGGATGGAATGTTTGGACACAAAACGATCAGATTGCAACCTGGAACAATACACACGGTACGCCGGTAAGTGGCATCATAGGCGCCCGGGGAAACAACGCAACAGGTGTTTCCGGCGTAAATTGGAACGTAAAAATCATGTTTGTAGCCGGCTCCGGTTACCTCTCAAAAATCATCGAGTCGTTTGACTATATTTACAAAGCCCGGAAAAAATACAACGACACCCAGGGACAACAAGGCGCGTTTGTGGTCGCCACCAATTGTTCCTTTGGCATCAACTATGGTACACCCGACGATGCACCTCTGTGGTGTGCCATGTTCGATTCTCTCGGCCAGGCGGGTATTCTAAGTGTTGCCGCCACGGCCAACCTGCCCATCAATGTGGACGTGGAAGGCGATATGCCCACAACGTGTACGAGTCCCTACCTTATTGCTGTAACCAGCCTGAAGTCCAACGACTCCCTTGCTTCCAACGCAGCTTGGGGCCCCGTTTCCATCGATCTTGGCGCCTACGGCAACAACGTTTTTACCGCTGCCGCCGGCAATACCTACGGGGCCTTTTCAGGAACATCCTTTGCCACACCACACGTAAGCGGAGCCATTGGACTGGCCTACGCCTCCGATTGCCCCGACCTCATCGCTCTCGCCAAGGCCGATCCTGCGGCAGGCGCCCTGATGGCCAAAGCTTTGGTATTGAACAGTTCAGTTTACAACAACAGCCTGGACGGAAAAGTACTCACCGATGGACGCCTGAATCTGGCAACACTCGCCTTGGAACAACAAACCAATTGTAGCAGTTGTCCGCATCCTTTCAACTTACAGCTTGAAGCTGCTGATGCATCCGTACTTGTATTGCGTTGGTTGCAACTGCCCGGACAAACGACGACAACGCTTCGGTGGAAAAAAACAACCGATGGTTCCTGGCAATATGTCACCAACGTATCAAGCCCCTGGACAATTTCCGGGCTTGACACCTGTACATCCTACACCATAGGGCTGATGGTTCAATGTGCTTCAGAAACCAGTGCCTGGTCGTACGATCAACCTTTTGAAACCACAGGCTGCTGCCTGGCGCCTACCGGGTTAACCGTTTTCGGAATTGATTACAGCAGTGCGGCTTTGACCTGGGATCTCAATCCGGGTTATGACAATTACATGGTATGCTGGAAAGAAACCGAAGCTATGGGGTGGAACTACTTGCCGGTGAATACCAGCAGTGCGTTTCTTGCCAGCCTCGCGCCTTGTACTGATTACATGGCAAAAATAGGTACGCAATGCGAACAGGACTCTTTTTTGTTCACCCAACCCATCTCGTTTTCTACCACAGCCTGCGGCGCCTGTATCGATCTTCCTTATTGCGAAGCAAGCGGACAGTCGGCGCTGTATGAATGGATATCCTCTGTTAAACTAAACGGCTGGGAGCACAACTCCGGCAATGGCGGACAGGGCTACCAGAATTTCACCAATGGCCCCAACAATGTGGTCACTTTGCCCATTGGAACACCTTTCGGCCTGGAACTTACTCCCGGTTTCTGGGGCAATACTTCCAAGGTATATTTTCGTGTGTACCTTGATTTGAACAGCAACGGATCGTTCGACGATCCTGGCGAACTCGTTTACGATCCCGGATACAGCACATACGATATGCTCAATGCAACCCTAACCCTCAGCGCTGATTTATTACCAACAAACACGCGGCTCCGGGTAGTCATGAAACACATGGGAACTTTTGATACACCACCCGTTGCATGCGGCTTTTTTGGGTTCGGACAAGTGGAAGATTATTGTGTTCAAATAGGAGAAACCAACTCAAGCACCGCCAACAACCATCAGGAAACCTACGGCGAGCTGCACACATGGCCGGGTCCTTCCATCGGGGAGGTTTGGGTGTTGTTGCCGGAACTTAAAAAGGGAAGCTCAAAACTTGCGTTGGATGTTATTGATGCCCAAGGCAATCAAAGCCTGCTGAAAAAATTGACACCCAACGATTTTAAAGAAGGCACAATACGCCTTGAGGCAGGGTTGTGGTATCCCGGCACGTATACCATTCGACTTCACGACGGTGAAAAAATCTATCTAGGGAAAATCATAAAATTGTAAACGAGCAGAAAGCTAACCCCCCAACCGATTTCAGCTTTCTGTTTTCTGCTTTCCTCTACTATTCCATTTCTGAAAAAAAGCGCCTGAGATCGGTGGCGTCCTTGGCTTTGATTCGGCCCGACAAAATCAGGCGTATTTCCCGCCTGCGCGCAGCACTTTCGAAAAGTTGTTCTTCTTCACTCGACAATGGCAGCACGTCTGGCACTTCACAGGGCACTTTCTTGGTATCGTCTAGGGCTACAAAAGTGAAATACGCGTGGTTGCAACGGCGCGGGTTTTGTCCCTTGATGTCGTTGGCAAATACTTCCACATAGACTTCAACGGAAGTATTGAAAGCCCGCGTTACTTTGGCCTCCAGCGTTATTACGTCGCCGAGGCGAATGGGTTTTTGAAAAGAAATATGGTCAACGGCAGCGGTAACCACATGCGCCTCACAATGTTTGCCTGCACAAATGGCAGCCGCAATATCCATCCAGCGCATCAAATAGCCACCCATCAGATTGCCCATCGGGTTGGTATCGTTGGGCATAATCATTTCGGTCATCACTGTCAGGCTTTCCGAAACTTTTTTGGAGGCTGGTTTTTTATCATCCATCAAGCGTGTTGCATTTTGGTTTTCAAAAACCAGGAATAGGAGCCGAACATCACTGCAGAAAAGAACAAGTCAGCAAAAACGGTGTTGCCGAGGAAAGGCAAGCCAGCAGCGTAACAGGTCATCAATCCGGCAAAAGTTTGGGGGTACATGCCCGACCCAAGCCATGTACTTAGGTTGGAGACGAGAAAAAACAACATGGAAGCGGTCAAACTTGCCGCCGCCAAACGGGCAGGATTGCGGTTGTTGCGAAGCATGAAATAACCGGCAAGCATCACCAGGGCGAAACCGAGGTAAATCCACCAAGATGTAACCCAGGTGAAACTGGTGTAAAATTGGCTGTAAACCACGTTGTTTAGGATAAGATCACTCAGAAACAACGCAGCAAACGGAATCAGCAGCGCAAACCGCTTGTTGCCGAAATAGGCGGCGCCGAACAAACCCATGGCGCCAATTGGTGTAAAATTGGGAGGGTGGGGCAGAAGGCGCGTTAAAGCAGCCAATAGAATCAATGCCAGCGCAAAACGGAATCGCATAACAAATAGCTTTTTTCGTCTGTTACAAATTTATCGACGTAAAGATACGGCAACGACGTCGCCCGCAACCACGTTTGGACCGTTTTTCCAAAAAATACCCACAACAAAACGTTTTACCTTATTATTGCCCAATCGGTTTTTAAGTTTGGAACCCTTTTTGGTTGTAACAAATTTCTTTTATGAAAAAAAACATTTTCCTCAGCCTGGCCTTCCTTGCCGGCTTTTCAGTCGCCACAGCGCAAAATCACCGATGGCAACAACGTATTGCCTATAC
>JBBSDH010000306.1:0-4287 GCA_038249605.1 Chitinophagales bacterium
CGCTCAACCGACCAATAACCAACCAACCAATCCCGACCGACCAACCGACTTATGAATTTACAAGACATTCCCCGCCTAAAGAACATCGACTCGGGCAATTTTTTCCTCATTGCGGGGCCGTGCGCCATTGAAAGTGAGCAAATGGCATTCGACACAGCTGGACAGGTTAATGAGTTGTGCACCCGTTTGGCCATACCTTACATTTTTAAGGGTTCCTACCGTAAGGCCAACCGCAGCAAGCGCGATTCGTTTACGGGCATTGGCGATGAGGTAGCGCTCGACATCCTCCAAAGGGTAGGGGAGCATTACGATGTTCCGACCACCACCGACATCCACTCGGAGCCCGAAGCGGCGTTGGCGGCCAGGTATGTGGACGTGCTTCAGATACCTGCATTTTTATGCCGTCAAACAAGTTTGCTGGTGGCTGCTGCCCAAACGGGTAAAGTGGTCAACATCAAAAAGGGGCAGTTTGTGAGTCCGGAATCCATGCGATTTGCGATGGAAAAAGTTCAGGAGGAGGGCAACGACAAGGTCATTTTAACCGAGCGTGGCACTACTTTCGGATACCAGGATTTGGTGGTTGATTTCCGGGGGATACCGGTTATGCGCTCGTTTGGTGTTCCGGTGGTACTCGACTGTACGCACTCCCTTCAGCAGCCCAACCAAAGCAGTGGTGTGACGGGTGGAAGGCCTGCTTTGATCGAGACCATTGCGCGTGCAGGTATTGCGGTGGGGGCCGATGGACTGTTCATTGAGACGCATCCGAGGCCTTCGGAGGCCAAGTCTGACGGTGCAAACATGTTGCCATTGGACAAGTTGGAGGGTTTGCTGGAGCGCTTGGTGCGTTTGCGGCAGGCGGTAATCATGTGAATATCAAAGGAAAAGCATTGAAATAACATTGTTCAACAAATAAAATTGCTCGGCCCAACACTAAGTTAAAATGAATATTTTAAAAGCGTGGTTGGAAATTGTACGTCTTACACTATTTTTACCCCTGCGAAAAACCATGTGAAGGCGCAGAAAAACGTCTTTTTTTAACGGAGTGATTTTTTTTCAGGCACTCGCCCACCAAAAAACAAGTGACATGCATCTATGTTTCAGATGGATTTTGGTTTTGAAAAATCGTTTCCGATAAAAAAAGCGTCGTACTGTCTTCAACACTCTGTGAAACATTTATTAACTCAAAACTAAAACGCAGCATGACAGCAGCAAAAACATCTCAGACCAACCAACAAGACAATTCGGGTGCGCTTTTTCCTTACATCGTGATCCCAATTTGCTTTGTCGTAACCTTTCTGCTTTTTAAATTTATTTTCGGTGATCCAAGTCACTTTGTCGACGGCGACAACACGAAGGATCCACTGCCTGGCGATTACATCGGCACCATTTACAAAGGTGGTTATGTAGTACCTGTGCTTCAGGGTCTGTTGCTTATCGTAATTGTCTTCGTCATTGAACGTTTCATCACCCTGAGCAAAGCAGCTGGATCGGGCAATGTTGACAATTTTGTTAAAGGTATCCGCAGCTCGCTCGACCGCAACGACATCAGCGGCGCCATCACCGCTTGCGACAAGCAAAAAGGTTCGATAGCCAACGTTGTTCGCGCAGGTTTGGAAAAGTACGCCGAAATGGAAAAAGTAGGTTCGGCTATGGAAAAGGACCAAAAAGTAATGGCCATCCAAAAAGAAGTAGAAGAAGCCACCACGCTGGAGCTTCCCATGCTTGAAAAGAACCTCAACATCCTGGCTACCATCGCTTCGGTTGCTACCCTGTTGGGCCTGTTCGGTACGGTACTTGGTATGATCAAAGCTTTCGCAGCTCTTGCAACCGCCGGTGCTCCCGACTCCACTGCACTTGCCACAGGTATCTCGGAAGCTCTTATCAATACCGCCCTCGGTATCGGTACTTCGGCCATTGCCATCATTTTTTACAACTTCTTTACCAGCCGCATCGACAGCATGACTTACCGCATCGATGAAGCCGGTTACAGCCTGACGCAAACGTTTGCATCGCGCAACCACTAAATCATCCTGGGTTTTTTTTAAAAAAAGCCCGCAACGCGCAACTGAGATATGCCAAAACATAAGCCCAAACGCGGTTCACCCCTCGTTGACATGACCGCCATGACCGACGTAGCATTTCTTCTGCTTACGTTCTTCATGCTCACGGCCAAAGCAAAACCGCAGGAATCGGTTATCGTGGATACGCCATCGTCCATCTCGGAAACCAAACTGCCCGAAGCAGGCACCCTGACCATCCTGGTGTCGAAAGAAGGGCAGGTTTTCCTCGACATGGCTGGCCAGCACACCCGCAAAGCACTGATCGATGACATGAACTCGCAGTACCAACTCGGTCTCAATGAGGAAGAGAAACTGAAGTTCACCATCGTTGGCGGATTTGGTGTGCCGCGTATCCAACTGAAAAGTTGGCTCAACACTCCCGCTTCCGAACGTTCCCAATTGAAAGTAGAAGGCATTCCGTCGGATACCACCAACAACGAACTCGGTCCGTGGGTACACAATGCACGCCTTGCGCAGTTCAAGATGAAACAGGAAGGAAAAGTGAGCGCCGATTATGTTATTGTGGTAAAAGCTGACAAGGACACGCCCTATCCGGCCATCCAAAATGTCATCAATACCCTGACAGACATCAACGTGAACAAATTCAACCTGATTACCAGTACAGAGGCGGATCCGAACAAAAAAACCCAAGGGAAATAATTTCGGAAATGCTTTGTGTAAAACCCACTTACCCTTCATCCTTTAAAAAGCAACAGCGCAATGGCTGAATTATCACAAGACAGTGGAGGCGGTCATAAAAAAGGTGGTAAGGTAAGGTCCAAAAAAATGTCCACCCGAATCGACTTCACGCCGATGGTGGACTTGGGCTTCCTGCTCATCACATTTTTTATGCTCACCACAACACTGGCCAAACCGCAGATCATGGCCCTCGTCATGCCCGAAAAAGATGTTGATCTGGAAGAACGCGATCCCATTAAGGAGTCGAAAGTTCTTACACTCATGCTCGGCAAAGACGACAAGGTTTTTTACTACGAAGGGATCACCGAACCCAAACTCGATTCGACGGATTTTTCCGCCGAAGGTTTGCGTAGGGTGATTCTCGACAAACAAGTCAAGGTGAAAGGACTGTTCGGTGAAGAAGAATTTGAAGACTTCAAAACCAAAGAACCTCGCAAAGGATCTTTCCTGAACGTTCTGATCAAACCCACCAAAGACGCGAAGTACAAAAACCTTGTGGATGTGCTCGACGAAATGTCCATTACCAAGGTGCGTTACTATGTAATCCTCGACGTTTCCAAAACGGAAGAAGATTTCATCAAAGACCCAGCCAAAGGGATGAATTTCACCCCTGAGGCACAGGCCGGCGCTGAACAATAGTAACAAGCGACACAAACGTTTTATCCTTTAAAAATAAAAAACATGGCAGAAGAAAGAAGCACCTCCATTTACAGGGATATGCTCGACATCGTCTTCGCCGATCGTAACAAAGCGTATGGAGCCTATTTCCTCCGTCGCCAATATCCAAAGCACCTGCGTCGCGCCCTGTTGTATGCGTTGCTCCTCGTCGCCTCCTTCGTCATAGTGCCGTTTGTAATGAGCGCCGTGAAGTCGCTGGTACCACAGGATAAACCCATTGACGTAGTGGCCGAACTCGGTCCGCCGCCGGATATCGATCCGAATACGCCGCCTCCACCCCCACCACCTCCGGTGGAAACACCTCCTCCACCCACCCGCACCACGGTTAAATTCGTGCCGCCAATTGTGAAAAAAGACATTGAAGTGGTGGAAGAAAAACAAATTGCTACCGACGATCTCAAAGATCTCGATGATGACATTGGCAAGGAAAATAAAGAAGGCAACGACGATGCCCCCCCTGCAATGCTCGACAACCCCTCCGAATTGAAGGTGGTTGAAGAACCTAAGGCACCCGTAGCGGAAAAAACCTACGAAATGTTCGACATCCAAAAGCCGCCGAGTTTCCCCGGTGGTGAAGCCGAACTGCTCAAGTTTCTCGCCGAAAACATCAAATACCCACCGCTCGCCCGCGAAAACAACATCCAGGGCGTGGTTGCTCTCACCTTCGTGGTGAACAAACACGGCTCGGTAAGCGATGTGGCCATCGTGAAAGACATCGGTGGCGGCTGCGGTAAGGAAGCCATGCGCGTGGCAGGTAGCATGCCCAAATGGAGCCCCGGCGAAGCCAATGGCCACCCCGTAAAGGTGCGCTATACGCTCCCAGTGCGTTTACGACTCGAGTAACAGATCC
>JBBSDH010000307.1:0-4275 GCA_038249605.1 Chitinophagales bacterium
ATGAAGGTTTTTTTCGCGGTTTTTCAGTAACTTTGAAAATCCTTTATCAAGAAATGTTGATACGACTTTTCAAAGTTACTGAAAAATTGGTTGTCTGAACGGCGGCGGTCAATTTTGCCCAACTCTCAAATATGCGAAACTTTTGTCGTACTTCTTGTATTGTTGACCCCAACAATACAAGAAGTACGACAAAGCCTTACCCGCTCTTCAGGTTTAGGGCGTCAAAGGGGCTTTTGATGTTTTCCAGCGTTCTGTTGCTGACATGGGTGTAGCGAAGTGTAGTTTTGATATCGCTGTGCCCCAAGAGCTCTTGTATAAGTTTGAGGTCTGTTCCTGCTTCGTGCAGGTGCGTGGCATAACTGTGCCTCAAACTGTGAAAGGTAACATCCTGTAAAATTCTGGCAGATGTTTTGGCCCTGCGGAAAATCTGCTGCAAGCTGCGCGTGCTGTACGGGCTGTCGGGGTATTGCCCTTCAAAAAGCCATTCCTGAGGCCTGTACGCAACATAATATTTACGCAACAAATCCAATATACCTTGCGACAAGGCAACCGTCCGATCTTTTTTCCCCTTTGCCCCCTTGATGTTTATTACCATGCGTTCCGAATGGATATCCCTGATCTTCAGGTTTACCACTTCGCCCACCCGCAACCCAGCCGAGTATGCCAAAAACAACATGGTCTTGTGTTTCAGATTCTCGAGCTGCGAAAAAAGCCGCTCTACTTGTGAGATGGCAAGTACATTGGGCAAAATAACCCTCTTCTTGGGGCGAGGTATTTCAACAAACAACTTTTCGCGACCCAATACCTGCTCAAAATAAAACTTTACAGCATTGATCCTGCTATGCAAGGTGTTTTCAGACAATTTCAAATCGTTGATACAATACAAGAAATATGCCCGAAGCTGCTCCACACTCAGAGTATCTACTGGCGTACCATTGTTTAGATACTGAAGCAACTGGGTAAACTCGTTTCGATATGTTCGAATCGTATTCGGACTATACGCTTTCAGTTGCAAGGTTGATACGAGTGCCATCAGAGCCGGTTGATTCACCGGATCAATACCTGCCAGAATAGGTGCCGAGACCGCAGCTTGGCTCGCCAATCCAAACATCTCCCGGTACGAGGCCGTATCCAAAACATGCCAAGCCTTTTGGGATAGGCTCCATCGAGCGCCAGTCAATTTTTTGGTTTCCTCGATGAGTGCCCGGTCATACTCAAATCGGATGAAGATGACCGATTGGCCTTTGTAGGTGCCCAAACTGTACGAAACTTGTTTGTTGTTTTGCAGTACCATCTGTCGTTGCCATTTGAAGGTTGGATTATCGACATAAAGATAATCAACGGATGGGTTTTAAAAAAAACTTTGTGCACTTTTTTTAACGTAATTTGTAACAATGGCTCGTACTCAAGGGCGCAGAGGGCAAAAGGAAGCAAGCGCAGGATAAAAATCAAACATATGGTAGATACAAAGGCAAGGGGTGAGCTTTGTATTGATACAAAATAGCCACATCCCCTTCAAAAATCAAAACTCCAATTTCGTATTACGTACATCCTTTCCCTTTACCTTTATCCCATGAAATTTGCCAAACCCATTCCCGTTTCTGAGCTGGCCGACCGCCTTAGTGCAAGCCAGGTCATCGGCGACCTTACGCTCGTCGCCACCGGCATCAACGAAATACATAAAGTGGGAGCGGGCGACATCGCCTTTTCCGACGTCAAAAAATATTTCGATAAAACACTGAAAAGCGCCGCTACCATCCTGCTCTTCAACGAACCGACCGAATGCCCGGCTGGCAAAGTTATTCTGGTGGTGGAAAACCCGTTTGAAGCGTACGACGGTCTCATCCGCGCCGAACGCCCGTTCGAACCGCTCAACCACCCCATCCACCATGGCGCTGTCATTCACCCTACTGCCATCCTGGAACCGGGCGTGGTGATCGCCAACAACGTGACCATCGGCGCACGCTGCTACATCCAGGCCAATACTTACCTTGGGGAGTACACGATCATCGGCGACGACGTGTCCATCGGTCCCAACAGCATCATCGGATCGGATGCCTTTTATTTCAAAAAAGGTGCGGACGGCAGTTACAAAAAATGGCGCTCGGGCGGCCGTGTGATCATCCACGACCGCGTGGACATCGGCGCGGGCTGCACCATCAACAAAGGCGTGAGCGGCGACACGGTGATCGGCGAGGGCAGCAAACTCGATTGCCAGATCCACATCGGCCATGGCGCCGTGATCGGCAAAAACTGCCTGTTAGCAGCACAGGTAGGCATCGGCGGCAAAACCATCGTAGGCGACAATGTGGTGCTTTACGGACAAGTAGGCGTGGCCCAGGCCATCATGATCGGCGACGGTGTGGTGGTGGGCGCCAAATCGGGTGTTTCCAAATCGCTCGAAAAAGGCAAAACCTATTTCGGCATTCCGGCCGAAGAAATGCGCGAAAAGTTCCGGGAATTGGCGGCCCTGCGGCAACTACCAGATTTGTTGAGGAAGAAGTCGGAGTAGATCCGCACGTGAAGAACATTTTGCATGTTGGAACAACTGCATCAAAATTTACGGTGAATCAAACCGGATTTGTACTTTTGCAGCCCCAATCTTGCCCGCGGCCAAATTTTATCCCTTCCGCCGTATCCACAAGGTTTCCAAATGACGACGCTGCTTCCTTCCAGCGCCTTAAACTTGTCGTTCAGCCTATGCCTTTACTGCTACGTTTTGTATTGTTTTGTTGTATTTGGGTTGTCTTTTTGCCCCTTGCCTCTGCCCAATGTCCCATTACCGTGGATGCAGGCGAGGACATTTACCTTTGCGCCCCGCCAACGCCCACCCAGCTCAATGGCAACATCGACGGCGATTACCTCAGCTTTTCCTGGTTTCCCACAACGGGCATGACCGGCGCCACCAGCCTTACACCCACCGTTTCGGTTTCGCAATCCACCACCTATGTGTTGCGCGCCCGTGCCGCCGATTTCAGCAACAACCTCATCACCAACGGCGATTTCGGGGGCGGAAACAGCGATTTCAGCAGCGATTATGTGTATAGCCCAGGCAATCTTGTGCCCGAAGGGGTTTACGATGTGCTCGACAATCCGCAGAATTCCCACCCGGGTTTTTCACCCTGTCAGGACCATACCGGTGGCGGCAACATGATGGCCGTAAACGGCGCTGGTACGCCAAACAGCGACGTCTGGTGCCAAACCGTCACCGTAGTGCCCAACACACAGTACGTCTTTCAATGTTGGGTAGCGACACTGGTTGCTTCCTCTCCCGCCATCCTGCAATTCAGCATCAACGGAGGACTGTTGGGAGCGCCTTTCATTGCTCCAGGCTCCACCTGCAACTGGGTCAACTTTTTCTTCCTCTGGAACTCCGGGAGCAACACCAGTGCCACCATTTGCATCGTTAATCAAAATACGGTGCTGGGCGGCAACGACTTTGCACTCGACGACCTTGTCTTTGCCCCAACCTGTGAAGTAACGGATACGGTGCGCGTCAACGTCATCAACATCGCAGCCGCCGCTTCGCCGGCCATCAGTGTGCTGCCTTGCGAAGGGGCCGAGGCTACGCTTTCCGGAGTAGGTTCCAGCACCGGCAACAACATCACCTACGAGTGGAATACCCCCAACGGCAACATCGTTTCAGGCGCCAATACCCTGACGCCTGTGGTAAACGCCGCTGGCACGTACACCATCACGGTTACTTTCGAGGAAAACGGCGCAATTTGCACCAAGACGGCATCGGTGAATGTGATCGAAAGCCCCAGTCCACTCTCGGTCTGGATCACCCCACCCCAACCCATCGGCTGCGGCTCAAGCACCACCACACTCATCGGCAACTCGACCCAACCGGCCAATGCGATGTACCAGTGGAGCACTGCCAATGGCAACATCGTTTCCGGCGCAACAAATAAAAACGCCGTGGTAAACCAACCCGGGATTTATACCCTGTTGGTGACCAACAGTGTGACCGGGTGCACCGCCGAAGCGGAAGTTACCGTCACCACAGCCACCAATCCGCCCGTTTCGGTCGCCAATGCGCTTGATACCATCAATTGCATCAACAACCTTGCTGACTTGTCGGGCGCAGGTTCCTCTACAGGCGCAGGTATTTCGTACACGTGGAGCACGCCGAACGGCAACATCGTTTCAGGACAAAACCAGCTCAACGCCGTAGCCGGCGCGCCGGGCATGTACATCCTCAACGTACTGAACAGCGCAAACAATTGCAGTACCGCCGATACAACCACCGTGTTGGGCAACATCACACCGCCC
>JBBSDH010000308.1:0-4143 GCA_038249605.1 Chitinophagales bacterium
TATCTCCCGCCGTGGTTCGCTGTGAAGAAGGGCGGCTACGACCTCGTCATCCACTTTCATGGCGAGGGGCGCTGGCAGGAGAAGAACGTCGACCGCTCTCACCTCAACGCCGCCGTCGTCAGCCTCAACCTCGGCGCCGGTTTGCTTTTCCTGCTCGAAAACGGCGAAATCGGCCTCGATCTGCGCTACACCCACGGCACCCGCGGCCTCGACGTCAACGGACAGAAAAACCGCAACTTCAACATTGGTGTATCGTACATGCACTACATCGGAGGATAGTTTAAAGTCTGAAGTTTAAAGTTTGAGGTGCCGCTTTTTAATCCCGACATCAAATCCTGCCCATCATCTCATCTTGTAAATTCTGATCCATGCATTGTCCAAATTGCAGTTATCCAGCCCAGACAGGTATTGCTCGTTGCGGTCGATGCAACTACAAAATGCCTGCCGGCAAACAACCCGATGCCCAGGCTGCTCCGCACAGCCGCATCCCCTGCTGCAATTGCCAGCACGAAAACCTTGCAGATGCCGCGCGTTGCGAACACTGCAACATAAAACTCCAGACAGCCGTCAGTTCAGCTCCGGCCCCGGCGCTTTTCAACCAACCTTTCACCATCAACCGCTACGCTTACGGTCATGAACAATAAAGGTTTCAATCCGCTCTTTGTTTCGGCCCTGGATATTCTTACTGGCGCTTTGGGGGTGTTCATCATTCTCAATTTTCTGCGCCAAAACAATCCGCCGCCCACACCCCTACAGCCACCTGCGCTTGCACAAAATGGCACACCGGCCGAAAAAGCTACGCCCAATGCCCGCGAAGGCAAAGGCGACTACCGATACACCCGCCCACCTGCCCCCAAACCCCAGCCTTCTAATCCCTTGTCTTCTAATCCTTTGCCTTCTAATCCTAATCCGCAAACGGGCAGCACGCCAACAACGAGTCAAAACACGCCCGCAACTACCCCGCCTTCGGTACCTAATCCCAATCCCGTTACCCCCCAACCCCAAAGCGCGCCCCAGGACCCTATTGCCGTGGATCTCATGCGCTCCACCCAAGGCTCGGTTGTACTGCTGCTCCAGCAATACGGACAAGCCAAAAACTCGGTGGAGTTCATGATCCGGCAAGGCAACCGGACCTGGAAGCCGACCCGCGCCAGCAAGTATCAGGACAATGTTTTCGCCTACAACAAAGCCCTGAACTACTTCTACCAAACCGAACTTCAACCCGGCACTTACGAAGTGCTGGTGCGTTCCAAACGCGGTACGAAAAGTTCGGGCAACCAGAACTTCGCCCTCTACGGCAAACTCGCCGGCGGTGGCAAGTCGCAATCCTACAGTTTCGGCAATTACGGTTTCAACGGTACCGGCAACGATTGGACAAGCGCAGGCACCTTCCGGGTAAGCAGCACCACCCTGGATTACAGCAGCCGCATTTCCAAAGCTGCCGAAGCCAACACACCGCAAAACGATGCACCCGCCCCCGCCCCATCCAAACCCGCCAGGGAAGCACCCCAAAGCGGCAGAAACGGCAAATGGGGCAAATAACCGCTTGGAGGTTGCGCTTCAGCCCGACAACGTTGCCCCAAAAACCTTGTCCTATCGAGCGAAGCGCATCACACCACTTTAATCCAAATACCCTTCATTTCTTCAGTTTTTATACTTTTTTCAAACAAAAAGCGGTTTTCTTCAAAAAACAGATTTGCTGAAAACCGCCGTCTAAAACATACTTCAAGCCATGTTGCACCAAAAAAATATGCAAATCGCCGCCGGTTTCGGCATCGCTTTCGTCATCGCAGCTGTAGTGGCTGTAGGATACCAAACATCGACTAAAGGTTCGGGGCTCGAAACCATCTTTTTCGCCCTTGGCGGCCAACTGCCTTTCGGCGTCATACAGGCCGCTACGTTCGCCTGCTTTTTCATCTGCCTGTTCGGCATCCAGTCGCTGTGGAAAAGGGTGCGTTACGAAGAAAGTGTTTTCCAGGCCAAACTGCTGCCCGAATCTGAGCAGTTCGTGCTTTACCCCGAAGATGTGAACGAGATCAAACTGAACACCATTTCGATGGAAAAACACCTCGGTCCACGCCTGCTCACCGACCTGATCAAACAAGCCACCACCAAGTTCCGCGCCGAAAGCTCCACGTCCGAAACCCTGTCGATGGTGGAAACCGTGAGCGACATGCAACGCAAATCCATGGAAAAAGAATTTTGGCTCATCGGTGTTTGCCAGACGCTTATACCCGCCCTCGGCTTCTTGGGAACCGTGTTGGGTATGGCCGCAGCCATCCTGAGCATGGACGATCCCGCTCCCCTTGCCGCAGCAACCACCGGCGCCGCCACTGTGGTAGCCACCGGCCCCAATGTATCGGCTCTCATCGATTCCATGGGTACAGCCTTTTTCACCACCATCCTGTCCATCATTCTTGGAATCGTGGTTACAGTGATGATCAAGCAACTCGAAACCCACGTGGAAGACATGCACACCAACATGAAGCGATATGTGATTGAGAACCTGGTGAACCGTATCCACAGGTGATCTGTATATTTTCTGGGTCAATGTTATGGCTCATGGATGCATCATTTTTAAAAACCGACCACTAAATGTTATATTTGCAGCATGAAGAACGTCGTTTTTTTCCTGCTTTTCGCCCTGAACATCCTTGTATCCCATGCCGCTGTATTGCCTCCCGGCTTTGTGGAAACACCGATTGCAACGGGTCTTGATCCCACTGCACTCGCCCAATCGCCCGACGGACGCATTTGGATCGCCGAAAAAAACGGCACGGTACGCATCGTAGAAAACGGGCAACTGATACAGGATCCATTCGTCTTTCTGGATGCCGACAACCTGAACGAACGCGGTCTGAGCGGCATCGCCATCGATCCCAATTTTGAACAAAACGGGTACGTTTACCTATATTATACCGTAAAATACGCTTCGATCAACCGCCTCAGCCGCTTCAAAGCCGTTGGTAATTTTGCCCTTCCCGGCAGCGAAGAAATACTCATCAATTTCGATTACCTATCCAACTCCATCCACAACGGCGGTTCCATGGTGTTTGGCCCCGACGGCAAACTCTACATCGCTACCGGCGACAGCCACGACGGCCCCAAATCGGCCTCCATGGAAAGTTTGCACGGAAAAGTGTTGCGTTTCAATCCCGACGGCAGCATCCCTACCGACAACCCGTTTTTCAACACCAATACCGGCATTTACCGCTCTATTTACGCCACCGGATTTCGAAATCCGTTCTCCATGGCCATCCAACCCGGCACCGGACGTATTTTTTCGGGCGACGTGGGCGGCGATCTTCATGAAGAAATCAACGATATTCAGGCAGGTAAATTTTATGGATGGAACATGCTCGAAGGCAACCGCACCAACCAAAACGTACCTGCAGGATACCAGGACCCTTTGTACAGTTATCCTCACAATTTAGGATGTGCAGTAGTAGGCGGCGCGTTTTACAATCCGGCACAACCGGTTTTCCCGGCCCAATACCAAGGCAAATTCTTTTTCACCGACTACTGCTTCAACTACATCAAAGTGCTCGATCCGGCCACCGGCCAGGTCACACAAACCTTCGCAACGGAGATCGATCGGCCGCTTTGCCTGCTCACCGGCAACGACGGCGCTTTGTATTACATCTCTCGTGGCGGATTGGGTGGCGGCTCCCTCGAAGACAACACCAGCTCCAACGAAGGCATGCTTTGGCGCATCGATTACGTGGGCGACGGCGCACCCGTGTTCAGCATCAACCCAGCATCCAACATTTACAGTACCGGTGAAAATGCAACGTTCACGGCCAAAGCCAACGGTTCGCAACCCATTACCTACCAATGGCAACGCGACTCGGTGGACATCCCTGGCGCCACGGCACAAACCCTGATGATTCCTGCGGTAACCGTGGCCGACAGCGGCGCACACATCAGGTGCCTGGCCCTCAATACTTTTGGACAAGTGACCAGCAACCAGGTTACCCTGCGTGTTACTTCAAACCTCCGTCCCGATGTGAGCATCCTGACGCCGCTTGCCGATTTCCTTTACAGTGCAGGCGATACCATCTTTTTCTCCGGCAGCGCCACCGATCCTGAGAGTGGACTTTTGCCGCCAGACAACCTTACCTGGCGCATCGATTTGCACCACGA
>JBBSDH010000309.1:0-4134 GCA_038249605.1 Chitinophagales bacterium
ACCCCTGCCGTCGGCAGGGGTATTTTTGTAAATATCCAAAAGTGAAAGCTTACGTTTTACTTCGCAATTACTTCGTGTTGTTCAACCATTTCCCATACGCCGGTGTCGCCAACGGCGGTGAGCCAGCCGTAAGTATCTGGTTCCAAACCCATACGCAGGCGGTTGATGTATTTTTTAAGCCTCATGCCGACTGGACGGTGGGCTTCATCCACCGGTGGAAGTTCCATTTTACGGTCGCGCCAGGTAATGGCGCTTACGTGGCTTACAACAGCAGCAGTGCCTGCGCCGAAACATTCCTGGAGTTGACCACGCCAGTAGGCATCGGTAATCTCGGATATGCTGAGCAGACGATCTTCCACGGTGTATCCCCAATCTTTAAGCAGGGTGAGAAAGCTGTCGCGGGTAATGCCGCGCAGAATGGTACCTGTAGTAGCAGGCGTAACCACCTTGCCATCGATGACAAAAAACAGGTTCATGGTACCTACTTCCTGCACGTATTTCTTTTCCACTGCGTCCATCCACATCACCTGGTCGTAACCCGCTTGCTTGGCACGAACGGCAGGCAGCAATGATGCGCCGTAATTGCCGGCACATTTGGCTTCGCCAACGCCGCCTTGAGCAGCACGGGTGAATACTTCCTCTACCCAAAGATTCACGGGTTTAGGGTAGTACGGTCCTACCGGACCGGTGAAGATGAGGAAGCGGTATTTTTCGGAAGCGTGAACACCAAAGTATTCGTCCGTCGCAAACATCAACGGGCGGAGGTACATCGAGTAGTCTTCTTTTTCGGGAATCCAATCACGATCAAGATCAATCAACATTTGGAGGGCCTTCACAAACAGCTCTTGGGGCAATTGTGGCATACACATGCGTTCAGCCGAAATGTTGAAGCGGCGCGCGTGCATGTCGACACGAAACAAATACGGCTCACCATCGATCTTGCTGGCTTTCATGCCTTCGAAAATGCTTTGGCCGTAGTGCAGGGCCAGGTTGGCAGGTGAAATTTCGAATTTCTCAAACGGAACTATGCGCGCATCTACCCATTCTTTGCCGTCGAAATCAACAACAAACATGTGATCGCTAATCACTTTGCCGAATGGAATGTTCTCAAAATCAACCGTATGCAACCTTGAATTGGTTGTTTGGGTGACCGTAATCGGATACTTAACAGCCATTTTATTAATTGTTGTTGTGGTGAAAAACCTTGGATGGACGATGCAAAAGTAGGTAACTTTGCACAAAATTCAAAAATATTGTTTGTCTAAAGGGTAATATTTAACAAATAGACAGAACTATATTTTTGAATCTGGCCTTTTTTGAAACAAAGTTGTTTTTGGTGTATTTTGTACACCCAATCTCAAATTGTCCTTGTATGTATTCTCCCGACGATATCTTGTTTCCAATGCCTGAATTAAATGTGATGTTCAAAACACAAGGCGGATTTGCCCGTCAGGTTTTGGCCATTGTTCGAAAAGAAGACCATTGGACTGAAGGCAATGATTTTTTGGATAAAATTTTGACGGCAGCCGGACTCAAACTTGAGCAGGATGTCGCTCTGGCTGTGTTGGAACCCGGGCTGAATGTTTCGATTTTTCCTTTTCCAGAAGTTAAACGTCCAGAAGTCATTTTGGTTTTTGGATTTACCCCGCAGGAGCTCGGTTTGCGGCTCGATGCTGCAATGTATACCCCCATCGACTTTTACGGCGCCCTTTTTCTTTTTGCGCACAAATTGACTGAACTGCAACCGGATGTTGACAAAAAAAGTCAACTTTGGCGCGCTTTGCAACTTGTTTTTTTAAAATAAAGCAAACCAAACTGTTTGTGTATGAAAGCCTACGTATTTCCCGGTCAGGGATCCCAATTTGAAGGCATGGGTAAGGAGTTGTACGAATCCAACGCCCATTCCCGTGAACTTTTTGAACAGGCCAATGAAGTGCTCGGCTGGCGCATCACCGATGTCATGTTTTCCGGAACCCAGCTGGATCTAATCCAAACCAAAGTTACCCAGCCGGCAGTTTTTCTGGAAAGCATCATCCGAGCTTTGGTTGCCGGTGATGAATTCCAGCCCAATGCCGTTGCCGGACATTCGCTGGGGGAGTTCACCGCACTTGCAGCAGCAGGCGCATTGCCATTTACCGATGCACTCAAACTGGTGAGCCAACGCGCCTTTGCCATGCAAAAAGCCTGCGAACTTGCCGATAGCACCATGGCCGCCGTATTGGGCATGGAAGACGCTCAGGTAGAGGCCATCTGTGCATCCATTGAAGATGAAATTGTAGTTCCCGCCAACTACAACTCTCCGGGTCAACTCGTCATTTCTGGCAGCCGAAAGGGCATTGAAATTGCTGTTGAAAAATTGCAGGCCGCCGGAGCCAAACGCGTGGTGGTATTGCCCGTAAGCGGCGCTTTTCATTCTCCTTTTATGAAACCCGCCCAGGATGAGCTCGAACAAGCCATCCTCGCCGCACCTTTCAGCACCCCGCGTTGTCCGGTGTATCAAAACGTACACGCCCAGCCTGAAACAGACCCCGAAATGATCCGCAAAAATCTGGTAGCCCAACTGACCGCTCCGGTGCGTTGGACCCAAACCATTGAAAACATGCTCGCCCACGGCATCAGCGAGTTCGTTGAAGTGGGAGGATCGGGAGGCGTTTTGCGCGGACTTATCCGGCGCATCAACAGGGAAGCACTCACCAATGCCATTTGATTTAACTCCAAACAGCTATAAAAACCTGTTTTGCCAAAACGATTTGTACATTTTGGTAAAATTCTTTGCTTGTCTTGCCCGTTTCACTTGCGCATAATGCTGCAGACGCCTACTTTCGTCCGCAGCAATTCAATTGTACATGCCTACACCGCCAATGATACAAAGCGGCCACCTACTGCTGGCCGAACCATTTATGCTCGATCCATACTTCAGGAGGGCAGCAGTTCTGTTGTGCGAACACCACGATCAGGGCACCCTGGGTTTTATCCTGAACAAAAACATTGACATGAGCATCAACGACCTTATGTCCGACTTTCCCAACATGGATGCGGAAGTCTATTATGGTGGACCAGTTCAAACAGACACCTTGCATTATGTACACAATGTGGGTGAACTTCTGGACGACAGCGTGAAAATAGGAGAAGGCATCTGGTGGGGTGGGGATTTTGAAAAATTGAAGTTCCTCGTAACTTCAGACCTGATCAAACCGGAAAACATCCGATTTTTTGTGGGGTATTCCGGCTGGTCTGCCGGTCAACTTACAGATGAACTCGAATTGGGCTCCTGGGTTGTAGCCAACAGCAATGCCAACTACATTTTCAGAACCAAACCGGCTGCCTTGTGGAGAACGGCCATGCACAACAAAGGAAATCTGTTTGAAGTGCTTGCCGACATGCCCGAAGACATCAGTTGGAACTGAGCAATACTGCCAGGGAATGTCTCTGACTTTTGAAGCCAATCTCCAGTGTTTTTTTGCCAGCCCTCAGCCAAAAACACCCATTGGAAAGGCAATAAACTTGCCTTGATTTTTTCAGGTCAAGATGCACCATTCAGCCAAAGCCTTTACCAATGTGCCGCTTGAAAAGCAACCTTCAGGGCTTCATGCTTTCCGGCCAAAAGCGCTGTCAGTTTTTGTCGTGATGCGGGCCAATCATCGTCAATAATGCTGAAATAGCAGGAATTGCGGTGGCTGCCATCGGGGCGAACCATGTGTTTGCGCAGCAATCCTTCGTAACGCGCCCCAATTTTTTCCAAAGCCTTTTGTGAACGCAGGTTGAATTCATCTGTTTTAAACCCTACCCGCAACATGCCAAGGTGCTCGAAAGCATAATCGAGCATCAGCATTTTTGCCTGCATGTTCACGGTGCCTCCCCACACGGCGCTGCTCAGCCACGTCCAGCCGATTTCCAGCTTTCGGTGTTTGCCTACAATCTCCTGAAAACGTGTAGCGCCCAGGAGTTGACCGGTTCGTTTATCCACCACCACCAATGGGTGGGCGGTTCCGGCGTCTTTTTGTTTTAAAGCATCGAGCCCCCATTGCCAGAATTCCTCCGGGTCCCATCCTGCAATGGGCAGGTATTGCCAAATGCTGATGTCGCGTGCAATTTCTTGCAATACCGGCAGGTGGGCGGGGCGCATGGTGACAA
>JBBSDH010000310.1:0-4122 GCA_038249605.1 Chitinophagales bacterium
GAGGAAGGGAGCGAGCGGTCGATCCGACTGGCCCCTCTCCTTTGAGGGGCACAGCCTGGATCAAAACACGCTTCATTGTCAAACTGTTGGCGCTCTTCAAACCGCGCGATAGCGGTTCGCATGAACACAGTACAAAGGTAGACATAGGTCAACTTGACAGTTGGGACATGTTACCCCGGTAAACGGGACTTTAACGGCTGATTTTTCAGAAAAACAAGACAGATCAATCGTTTCTCGCGTCGCCGGGGGTCGCTTCGGCATAATCGGAAGGCGCCCGACCAAATTTTTCACGGAACAATTTTGCAAAGTGCTCGGTGTCGGTCATGCCCGAAGCAAGTACCACAGACTTGACGGTGGAGTAGGTTCTGTTCTCCAGCAAACGCCTTGCATGCGACAAACGTGCTTCGCGGATGTACTGCACAGGTGTAAGCCCGATGAGTTGTTGCAAACGGCGGTTAAGTTGTCTGCGGCTGATGAACAACAAGTCGCTGAGTTGATCCACATTGAAATGGGTATAGCCCAGGTTGTCTTGAACCATTTTTTCCACATCCTCCAGCCACGATTGTTCTTCGGCAGAGATGAGCGGTCGCTGCTGTTGTTGTTCGCCAGTTGAATACACCGATGATTTGCGATGCATTGCGTTGCGCAAAAGGTTGTTGATGCGGGCGCGCAACTCTTCTTCCCGAAAAGGCTTGAGCAGGTAGTCGTCTACCCCCAAACGCAGGGCGTGCAGCTTGTCCGTCCAGTCGGCCCTGGCCGTAAGCATCACCACCGGTAAGTGGCGGTAAGCGTCTTTGTTTTTAAGGTGTTCCAGCAATTTAAAACCATCCATCACGGGCATCATGATGTCCGATAAAATCAGATCAACGCCGTGGTTGTTGCGTTCCAGCACATCAAGCGCTTCTTTTCCATGGCGGACGCCTACCACATCGAAATCGGGACTCAGCAGTGTAGTTAAGTATTGCAGCAGGCTGTCATGGTCTTCCACCACCAACAAACGGGGTTTCGAAGACGGCGCTGCTGTGGCGGCGGCATCCTCGTCCTGCTGAACGGATTCAAAAGGTACAGGCAGGATGGTTTCCACAACCTCTTCGTACCCATCAAAAACTTCCTTTTTGGGAAAACTAAAATAAAAGATACTGCCTTTCCCCAGGTTGCTTTCTACACGCAGGCTGCCGCCAAACAGCCGTGCAAGTTCAAAACTCAAAGCAAGGCCGATGCCGGTTCCTCCTTCCGTAGCTGCGTCGGGACGTTTCGACTGGTAATAACGATCGAAGATGTAGGGCAGGTCGTCGGGATGAATCCCTTTTCCCGTGTCAATCACCCTGATTTCAAGTCCTTCCGGCACCTCAACAAGCTGAACCTGCACACTTCCACCTGCTGGGGTAAATTTCATGGCGTTCGACAAAAGGTTGTTCAGGATACGCTCTGTGTTTTTAATGTCGAGCAGCAGCACCATCGGGTCTTTTGCCTGGTAGTCGAAGCTCAAGTCGATGTTGAGCCGTTGGGCAAGCGCTTCAAATTGGGCTACCTGTTTGCGCAGAATGGTTTGCAACCGGACCGGTTTTTCCAACAGTTCCAATTTGCCCGATTCCAGTTTGCTCAAATCAAGAATCTCAGCAAGCAACCTCAACAATTGTTCGCCATTTTCCGATGCCAGATTGAGCAACTTGCGGCTGGGATCGTCGAGTTTTTTGTTTTTCAAAACGGTGCTCAGTGGACTGAGCATCAGCGTGAGTGGTGTGCGCAGTTCGTGGGAAACGTTGGCAAAAAACCTCGATTTCAAGCCATCCAAATGCCGCAATTCTTCTGCCTGGCTTTCTATCGTTTGTTTGTCGAGCTCAAGTTTTGCCGTCACCCTGGCTATTTCACGTTCCATGGTGAGCTGTTCGCGTTTGTGTTGCCAACTGCGCAAACGGAAAAACCCGTACACCGACCCTACAAGCAACAAGCCCATGAGGGCCAGAAACCATGGTCGCAGCATGAGCGGCAACAACACCCTGATGGGGACGACAACATCTTCGGACGACCAGGTACCGTCGGCCGATTGTCCGCGAATACGCAATTGATGCAAGCCTGAAGGCAAGCCGCTGAGGCGCAATACGCGTTCATTCTGGTAGTTCCAGTCTTTGTCCACTCCTTCGAGCTTGTAGGCGTATTGGGTCTGGTTTTGATCTTCGAAAGATAGCAACGACAACTCAAACACCAAAAAGCGGTCGCCGGGATAAACCACAATTTCCTGATTGGAAAGCAACGAAGCCGTTCGGTCTTCAAGTTTGCCCGAGTTTCCGTTGAATTGCTGAAACATTGCGATGCGCAGCGGTGGATTGTACGATGTTTTTTCATTTCGGGAAAAAGAACCGGGGTGGAAGGTGGTAATGCCATTGAGGCCGCCGAAATACATCCTGCCGTCTTCGCCCTTAAAATGTGACAAACGGTTGAACTCGTTGTGCGCAATGCCGTCGCGCACGAGGTAAGTATTGGTAAATCCGGTTTTCCGGTTAAACTGCATAAGCCCGTTGTCGCTTGGAAGCCAAAGGTTGTCGAGCCCGTCGGGATAAACAGCGTAAATGTTGTTGTTCGACAATCCATCGACGCGGGTGTACTTTTTCACCGTGTTTTTCTTTTTGTCCCAATGCAACAAACCCGTAAAAGCCGTACCAATCCAGTAGGAGCCGTCTTCGTCCTGGTAAAAATGCTGAAATTCATCGGCTGGCAGGTAAAACGCCCCTTGCCCTCCCGACCAATACCTTGCAGTGATGCCTTTTGTTGCATCCCAGGCATACAAACCTGAACTCGCGCAAATCCAAACCTGACCTTGCTTGTCGGTATCGATGTACAAAATATGCGCTTCGGCAAGTTCGCCAAATTGATTGTATTGGTTGAAAGCATCTGCGATGTTGGTGCTCATATCCACGACATACAACCCGTTTTTACCTCCTACAAGCAACAGGTTGTCGTTGGGCTGGTATACGGACCAAACACTAAGCTCTGGCGGGAAAAGGATGATAAGCGTATCGCCAGTAATTTTGTCGTACCGAATCACTTTGCCTGAAGAACCAATATAGAGGTATTGGTCGTTTTTGCTGTTGCACAGCGCCAAATGTCCCCAATCCTGTGTGTTTTTATACAACAATTTTTTTTCGTTGCCTATGCGTGTCACACGGTAAAGGCCTTCATCCTGCTGGTTTACGTACAAGTAATTGTCATCCACGAATATGCCACGGCAGGCGTTTCCATTGCCCAGCGAGGCGTTCCGTGGCATTTGCAAAAGGGTGTTGAAACGGTTGTCTCTTACCTGTATGCGGTACATTCCAAAATTGCCGCCCAGCCACAACGCTCCACTTATATCGCGGTAAAAAGTGCGAATGCCGATGGCGCTGAGTTCGGGAAACTGTTTCCCCACATCCACCAACACCGATCCGCCTGCACTCAAAAGTTGGTCGTGCACCCACATAAGGCCGGTATTGTCGAGCTTAAAAACGAGTTCGGGTAAAAAGGTACGGCCCTGCTCAAATGTTTCGATGGGAATTTCCGTGCGTGAGCCGCTTTCGTCGATGTAAAACATTCGATCCGAACTACCCGACCATGGTAGGATATGGTAATAAAACAGCACGCCGTTTTGTGGTCCGCCCATCCGGATTTGTATGCGACCGTTGTGCTCGAAACGTTGTAGTTCCTTCCCGGTTGTTTCGATTTCCACCAAAATGCTGTCGTTCACTACCCCCCAAACCGTGCCATTCCCCGAAACCTCGGCCAACCCGAAATGTGTCCAGTTGGTAGGCAGTGTAGTCGATTTTAACCCTTTCGAGCTGTGGTACGACATGAGGCGCAATGGCGCATCAGCCAAAAAAAGAATGGAACCGTCCGGCGCTTTTTTCAAAATCCCACGCGGACTGTAGCAATGCGGCTTGAGGTCCTGACCAAATTTTTCCTTGAAGGTAAAAATCTCCTTGCGCAGCGGATGGTACAAACAAATGGAAGGCTGCGACAATGGACCTGCCAGCCAAAGGTAGCCATCATCGTCTTCGGCTATGGATTCTACATCGTTGAAAGGCAAACTGTCGCGCTCCTGGGTATGCCACATAAAACCGTAGCCGTCGAAACGGTTCAACCCGTAAC
>JBBSDH010000311.1:0-4106 GCA_038249605.1 Chitinophagales bacterium
AAGTTTAAGAGTTTAAAGTTTAAGAGTTTAAGAGTTTAAGGGTTTAAGGGGATTCCAAGCTACAATTGGAATCCCCTTAAATTTATTGCAAGCCAATGGAGCAACCCACTTTAAACTTTAAACTTCAAACTCTTAAACTTCAAGGTTAGAGATTTTATTTACCCTATTGGAGTGGCGTCCTCCTTCAAAATCGGTACCCAGGAAGATGCGCACCATGGCTTGGGCCATGATTTCGGCAACGAAACGCGTGGGCAGGGCGATGATGTTGGCGTTGTTGTGTTGGCGGGCGAGTGCTGCCAGTTCTTCGGTCCAGCAGATGGCGGCGCGGATGCCCTGGTGTTTGTTGGCGGTGATGGCCACGCCGTTGGCGCTGCCGCAAAGCAGGACACCGAAGTCGGCCTGGCCGTCTTCCACGGCGGAAGCTACGGGGTGTGCGAAGTCGGGGTAATCGACGGAGTCTTTGCTGTGGGTGCCGAAATCGAGCACCATATGTCCTTCGGATTGCAGCATGGCGACGATGCCGTCTTTGTAATCAAATCCTGCGTGGTCGCAGCCTATGGCGATTTTCATGGTCGTACGTGTTTTGTTGGACCAAAGATAGGGCTTTGCCTATTTTGGCGGGCTGTTATTGTAGGTGTGATCGTATCTTTGGGGTGTAAAAAAATCTGCGCATGTTCAAGAATTGTTTGTTTGTATTGCTTTTCGCCCTTTGTGGCGCATCCCTTCAGGGCCAATCTGCCTGGCGTGAAAAACTTGCCCCGGAAGTGCTCGCCGCTTTGCAGCAGGGTACCAATCCCGATGTGGTGGTGATGTTTGCCGAGCAGGCCGATGTACGTGCTGCCGCTTACCTGCCCACCAAAGATGCGCGGGCGCACTTTACGTTTCAGCAGTTGCGCGCCACTGCGGCGCGTACGCAAGTCGGCGCTTTGCGTATTTTGGCGCAAAAACAGGCGTATGCCAACAGTTTTTACATCGTCAATGCCATCGCGGTGGAAAAAGCCGACGCTGATGTGCTCCGCCAACTGGCCGAGCTGAAAGAAGTGTCGCGCATTGCCGTGGATCCGTGGACTTTTTTTGAAGGGCCCGCAGCACAGGAAACCGCACCCGTTGCCGACCGTGGCGCTGTGGAATGGGGTGTGGCCAAAATCAATGCCCCCAGTGTGTGGGCGCTTGGTTACACCGGACAAGGCATTACCGTCGGCGGCGCCGATACGGGTTACGACTGGCAACACCCTGCTATCCAGCCCCACTACCGCGGCTGGAACAACGTGTCAAATACGGCGGAGCACACCTACAACTGGCACGACGCCATCCACGAACCTTCGCCGCTGAACGGCGACTCGCTCAATCCGTGTGGGTTCAACAGTATGGTACCTTGCGACGACAATTCGCATGGCACGCATACCATGGGCACCATGACGGGAGACGACTTTCAGGGCAACCAGATTGGCGTAGCGCCCGGCGCACAATGGGTCGCCTGCCGCAACATGGAACGCGGCTGGGGCAAACCTTCCAGCTACATCGAATGTTTCGAGTGGTTCCTGGCGCCTACCGACCTCAACAACCTCAATCCCGACCCTACCAGAGCGCCACACGTAATCAACAACTCGTGGTACTGCGCCGACAATGAAGGCTGCAACGATGTGGCCATCGAAAACCTCATGCGCACGGCCGTGATCAACCTGCGTGCTTCCGGCGTGGTGGTGGTGGTGAGCAACGGCAACTTCGGCAGCAGCTGCGCCTCGGGCAACGAACCGCCCGCTTATTTCGAAGAAAGTTTCAGCATCGGCGCTACCCGTTCGGACGATACCATCGCAGGGTTCAGCAGCCGGGGTCCAGTGACCATCGACGGCAGCAACCGCTCCAAACCCAACGTTTCGGCGCCCGGCGTAAGCGTGCGTTCCAGCACCCCCGGAAACAACTACAGCAGCTTCAGCGGCACCAGCATGGCCGGTCCGCACGTGGCAGGTTTGGTGGCCCTGATCCTCAGCGCGCGTCCGGAACTCGCTGGCGAGGTGGAGATCATCGAAATGATCATTGAAGAAACGGCGGTGTTCCTTGCCGACGGCGACCAGTGCGGCATACCGGGCAGTTCTTTGCCCAATTATGCTTACGGATTTGGTCGTGTAGATGCCCTCGCAGCTGTTCAAAAAGCGCTGTTGTACGTGGTGAGCAGCCAAGAACCGTCGACAGGTGTTGATGTTGCGCTTTCGCCCAATCCGGTTTCGGAGGAGGCTTTGTTTACCTTGAAAAATGCTTTGGGTGCTTTGCAACTTGATGTGTACGACATGCAGGGCAGGCGTTTGTTCAACCGCAATTGGACGAATGCCGATGGACTTAGCATTGTACGGGTGCCAACTTCTGGTTTTGATGCGGGTGTTTACGTTTGGACTTTGCGTTCGGAACAGGGGGTTTTGAGTGGGAAAATGGTGAAAAATTAAACTGTCGCATTTCACCGCAGAGTAACACAGATTTACGCAGAGGAAAAACACAGAGGTTTGTTTTGTGGTGAGTAAACCTCTGTGCTTTTCCTCTGTGTAACTCTGTGCTACTCTGCGGTGAAATGCGCAACACCAACGTGAAATGCGCATCCAAACAAAACCCAAAAGACAAGAACACACCGCCCTATGCATAAAATCGACATGCACACCCACATCCTGCCCGAAAAGCTGCCCAATTTCGCAGACAAGTTCGGTTACGGAGACTTCATACACCTCGACCACCACCGCAAGGGTTTTGCCCGCATGATGAAGGGGGATGTGTTTTTCAGGGAAATAGCCGACAACTGCTGGGACCCGCAGGTGCGCACCCACGAATACGCTACGCACAAAACCGTCGTGCAGGTGGTGTGCACCATTCCCGTCATGTTCAGTTACTGGGCCAAACCACCGGATACGCTTGATCTTTCCATGTTCCTCAACGACCACCTGGCTGGCGTGGTGGACGATTACGCCGAAAACTACATCGCCTTGGGCACCTTGCCCATGCAGGACACCGACTTGGCCCTCAAGGAGCTTCACCGCATCCACGAATTGGGTTTCCCGGGCATCCAGATTGGATCGAACGTAAACCAACTCAACCTGAGTGAAGAGCAGTTTTTCCCCATTTTTGAAGCTTGTCAGGAACTCGATATGGCCGTGTTTGTGCACCCGTGGGACATGATGGGCGAAGAGCACATGCGCCGCTACTGGTTGCCGTGGCTGGTGGGTATGCCTGCCGAAACAGCCCGCGCGGTGTGCGCCTTTATTTTTGGCGGCATTTTTGAAAAATTACCGGCGTTGCGCGTGTGTTTTGCGCATGCGGGAGGTTCTTTCCTACCCACCCTGGGGCGGATACAGCACGGCTACAATTGTCGGCCCGATTTGGTGGCCATTGACAATCCCATGCCTCCGGACCATTATCTCGGCAAGTTCTGGGTGGATTCGGCTACGCATGATCCGAGACTGTTCAGGTACATTTTGGAAATGGTGGGCGACGAAAAGATATGTCTGGGCTCCGATTATCCATTTCCGTTGGGCGATTTGGAGATTGGCGCTTTTTTGGAAAAAATGGATCTGGGGAAAGACGTGTTGGAGAAGGTGTTTTATAAAAATACGTTGGCTTGGTTGTACGGGAAAGAGGTATAAGTCATAGGACAAAACAGCGGCTACCTTTTTTATTTGCCCGAGGGGCAAAAGGAAATTCTGATAAGGCCGATCGGTGGCCATGTGAAAGAGATTAAGATATTGTAAATAAATATTTTGTGTGAATTATGTAACCTATTGGTAACGCTTTGTAACGTCCGGCCTTGCCGTTGTCCCCACCTTTGCAACCTGATAATGGTTAAACAATTTAAAATTCAGGGCATTTGCAAAAACGTTACTTAACTGTTCACACATTCCATTTAACCGTAAAATCAAGACCATGAGCTTTTCAAAATCAGAGTCCGACAACAAGACGAACGGAAGCGACAAAACCAACATCAGCCGTTCCAACCCTTCGCATTCACCCAGCGTTTCAGACAAAAAAAGCATGCAGTCGTCGCAGCTCATGAAGTTGTTTGAAGATGAATTGAAAGACATCTACTGGGCAGAAAAAGCGCTGACCAAAGCCATTCCCAAAATGAT
>JBBSDH010000312.1:0-4094 GCA_038249605.1 Chitinophagales bacterium
AAACGGCAAACTTGTTTTTCTGCAAAGAATCAAACCTGACATCCAATGCGTGGCGGTAAACGAACTGGAGGAACTGACGAGCGACTATTGGAACAACTATTTCATGCATCTCCAGGACCACATTGTTTTGGGACCCAAACACAGTCACGAGATCAGCTACATCGGCGCCGGTTGTCCACCCATTGAAACGGAACACGGCTGGCTCCTTATATACCACGGTGTTCACGATACAGATGTCGGTTACCGATACGTTGCCTGTGCTGCTTTGCTTGATTTGGAAAATCCTTCTGTTGAAGTCGCCCGGTTGCCTTATGCACTGTTTAAGCCAGAGCACGAGTGGGAATTGAAGGGCGAAGTGAACAATGTTTGCTTTCCAACGGGAGCTGTCCAGTTTGATGATACCTTATACATCTACTATGGTGCAGCGGATGAGCGCATAGGATGCGTATCCCTGAGTTTATCCGAACTTATGGCAGAATTGCTGTCAAACATCAAGAAAAAATGAAGAACAAAACCATGTTGAATGCAGGGCTGGATGTAACAAATACATTCATCCCTATTTTGGGTTACCAATACAACAAGGAGAAATTAATTCATACCGAAGAACTGCCTGAAATTTTATGCATAACCTCATACCCTCCCAGGGAGTGTGGCATTGCGACCTATTCGCAGGATTTGTTCAAATCACTAAACAACAAATTCGAAAACTCGTTTGTCCTCAACATATGTGCGCTGGAAACCGGAAAACTCAACCGTGCCTACCCTGAAGAGGTGAAGCATGTATTGGACACCACGGACATACTTGAATATCAGAAGTTGGTGGATACCATCAATGATAACACACAAATCAAAACTGTTCTGATCCAGCATGAATTTGGTTTTTTCCAAAATGAAGCAGGAGATGCTTTTTTGCAATTGTTGTACGGCATCATCAAGCCGGTTGTTGTGGTATTACATACGGTTTTGCCCCGGCCCGATGAAGTATTGTACACAAAAGTAAACCACATCGTTGCGGTGTGCGATTCCATTGTTGTCATGACCAAACATGCGGCAAGGATTCTGAGCAATGAATATGGTGTGCCTGCTGAAAAAATCGTGGTTATTGCCCACGGAACACACCTTGTGCCTCATTTGGACAAGTCTGTTTTGAAAGCAAAATATGATTTGACAGGCAAAAAAGTACTTTCAACTTTTGGATTGCTCAGCTCCGGCAAAGGCATTGAAACGACATTGAACGCTTTGCCCTCAGTCATTGAAATCAATCCGGATGTTGTGTTTCTGATCATTGGCAAAACACATCCGGACATTGTGAAATCGGAGGGTGAAAAATACCGTAACATGCTGGAAACAAAGGTGGAAACACTTGGACTTCGGGAACATGTAAAATTCATCAACCAATACCTTCCTTTACACGACCTGCTGGAGTTTTTGCAGCTTACCGACATTTACCTTTTCACATCCAAAGACCCCAACCAGGCTGTGAGTGGCACCTTTTCTTACGCCATGAGTTGTGCTTGTCCGATCATTTCAACACCCATTCCTCATGCGTTGGAAGTATTGCGTAAGGAAACAGGCATTGTGATTGATTTTCAAAACTCGGAGCAAATGGCGGAAGGTATCAACCGTTTGTTGAGCGATGAAGCATTGAGGAAGATGTTCAGTTCGAGCACCTTGCAACGCATCATACCTACCGCCTGGGAAAATTCGGCTTTAGCACATGCTCTTTTGTTCAAAAATGTCGCCGGGAAAGTGCTTTCAGAACAATCAATCAAAAATCCGAACATGCCGTTGGAAATATTACCCCGCACCCGAAAAAACGTCATTTCCCTGCAATACCGTATGCCTGTCGTTAATCTGGAACATTTGAAAAACATGACCACAGACGTCGGTATGATCCAGTTTTCCATCATCAACATTCCCGACATTCATTCCGGGTACACCCTGGATGATAATGCCAGGGCCATGATTGCCATGATCATGGATTATGCATTGACCGGCGATCCTGAGGATTTGAATTACGTCAAAAAATACCTCGATTTTACAGAGTTTTGTTTGCAGCCAGACGGCAGGTTTTTGAATTATGTGGACAGCGATCAAAAATTTACAAAACAAAACTATGAAACCAATTTGTCTGACTCCAACGGCAGGGGCATTTGGGCATTGGGTTTTTTGGTTTCGAACCATGCATTGCTGCCTGCCGATTTGATCAGCAAGGCCGACAACATCCTGCAAAAGGCATTGCCGCAGTTGGAATCGGCCCACTCCTCACGTTCCATGGCATTCAACATTAAGGGTTTGTATCATTACAATTTGTGGAAAAAATCCGATGAAGTCACCAGGATCATTAAGGTACTTGCCGACAGGTTGGTGCAGATGTACCGGCATGAGTCTGAGCCGCAATGGCTTTGGTTTGAAAGTTACCTGACTTATGGCAACAGTATTTTGCCGGAGGCCATGTTGTGCGCCTGGCAGGAGATCGGAAATGCCGATTACCATGAAATCGCCAAGGAATCTTTCGACTTTTTGTTGTCGCGTACATTCAATGAAAATGGGATCAAAGTTATTTCCAACAAGACCTGGCTGCACAAGGGTGGAGTAGCGGCAAGCCACGGCGAACAACCCATCGACGTTGCCTACACCATCTTGGCACTGAAACGATTCCATGATGTGTTTGAGGAAAAAGGGTATGCCCGGAAAATGACCATAGCTTTTAGCTGGTTTTTGGGCAGAAACCACCTCAACCAGACCATTTACAACCCCTGCACAGGCGGTTGTTACGACGGGCTGGAAGAATTTCAGGTGAACCTTAACCAAGGTGCTGAATCTGTTGTGAGTTATTTGATGGCCAGATTAACGTTTGAAGAGCCATTAACGTAACATGATCAACCACATTTTTTCACCATTGCATCTATATCTTAGACAATTTACATGTGTGAAATGTGTAAGATATTATTTTTAACATGTAATATTTCGGGAGCCAAGTAGCCGCAACTTTACTGAGCTTAATCGAAAAAAAAAACTAAGATATGAAAAGTTTTGTTTTACACTTTATTGCTTCATTTATTTTTGGTTCTTTGCCTATTGCGGTTTTTGCGCAAATCCCCGATTTGGGTGTTACCTCCAGTTTTACGCTTTTTACGGCCTCCGGAGCGTTCAACAACCTAGGTGCAACAACGATAGTAGGCGACATTGGTACCAATGTAGGTGCTTTCACCGGTTTCCCTCCAGGAATTGTGGTAGGACAAATTCATGTTGCTGATGCTGTGTCAGCTCAAGCAGCTACCGACGTTTTAATCGCTTATAATTTTGTCGCCGCACAAACTTGTTTACAGGTTATCGGAACCACCTTGGGTGGCGGCCAGACCCTAACCCCCGATGTGTATTGCACTGGCGCGGCGTCCACCATCAATGGCAATTTGTTTTTAGATGCAGAAGGCGACCCCAACGCAATATTTCTCATTCAAATTGATGGAGCTCTATCGACCGCTACCTTTGCCAACGTCATTTTACTCAATGGTGCGGCGGCTTGCAATGTGTATTGGCAAGTAAACGGTGCGTTTGCTTTGGGCGATGGTGCCAACTTCATTGGTACAGTGTTAGCACAAGGAGCCATCAGTTTGGCTACAGGCGCTACACTGAATGGACGTGCTCTTTCAACGGCAGGTGCTATTTCAACAAGTGCAAACACCGTAAATATCAGTTTCTGCCCTCCAACCATCACGTGCCCCACAGGACTTACCGTTTCGTGTGCCAATCTTGTCCCGGCGCCCAATCCCGGTATTGTTGTAGCTGAGGCAACCTGCCCCGGAGCAGTAACTGTAACCTTCACGGGTGATGTTGTTTCTTTGCAGACATGCGACAACAGTTTTACCATCACCCGGACTTACTTGGTTACTGATGCTTGTAATTTAACCGCATCTTGTACTCAAACCATTGTTGTTAACAACCAGGACCCGCCATCAACGGTTACCTGTCCAGCAACATTGGCCATTTCTTGTGAAATCCCGGTGCCCGTACCCAATCCTGCAAGTGTGACAGCAACCGACGCCTGTGGAGGAGTTGTTGACGTTGTTTTTGTAAATGATGTGACCATA
>JBBSDH010000313.1:0-4003 GCA_038249605.1 Chitinophagales bacterium
AACAGCGACATCAAGGAAGCGTGGGCAAAAAAGTATTTTCAATTGCTGAAACAGTACGATGAGTTCGGTTATTTTAAGGAAAATGATTTTTTCATTTACCTCGACAGCAAGGAAAATTTTGATACCAACTACGAGAGCAACTGGTATTATTATTACAAATAAAAAAAACAAGCTCCGGCCGAACTCCGGAGCCTGTTGGGTTTTCAATTGGTTTGTTACCTGATCTTCTCAGGCGTATAGAAATGGAAATCGGGTGTTTCGTTGTTATTGTCCACGCATGGCTATTGCTACAGGTGTTTCGTCTTTTCCTTCGCAAAATGTTTTTTTAACCGGTGAGAATCCGAGGTGGTAAAGATTGTCGTTACCAACTTCCAGAACGCCGTTATTCAAACAAGTTCCCAAAAGGATTAAGCCGTTGTGTATGAAGGTTTCGCTGAGGATGTCGAGTCGTGCATCTTCCATCAGGGTCAGTTTGGCATCAGACTCAAGCAAGAGGGCATCGATGGGTGGAACTTCATCCTTGATGACGGGGTAAAAAGCTCGTCCTGAAGGAATGACTACCTGGTTGAATTCGTCGGGTGTCTTGCCTTCTTTCCAGTTAGCAACGCAGTTCCAATCGGTAGGGTTGCCACATTTACCACCTTTCTACGTAGCGGTTTTTTGTGCGGAAAGCGAAACACCAAAACTGCAAAGGAGCATCAGGACGGCTGCAAAAAAAGTCACGTGTTTCATTGTTGCTTATGGTTGAAAGGTGGTTGTTTGAAAATTTGTTTTCATGTGGTTTTGATGGTTTAAAGATGCCGGGCAGGATGCCTCCATAAAACAGCTGTTTTCCCGTTGGCAGGTTTGGACTTCCCTTTGGTAAAAAAACACCGGGTATGAAAACTGCCTTAAAAGATTAGAAATCTTCCATCAGCGGTTACCTTTCGAGCATCAAATAAAAAACCGACACCGTGCTGAATACACTTTTGATTGATGACAATGCAGATTCAGCGGAAAAACTCGGGTTTCTGATGACCAAATACTGCGGAGGAAGTGTTCGGTTGCTGGCCACGGCCGACTCAGGTCAGGATGGACTTGCTGCCGTAGCTGTGCACAAACCCGACCTTGTTTTTCTCGACATCGAGCTTGGCGACATGACGGGATTTGAGCTGCTCGAACGTGTTGAAAACGTTGATTTTCAGGTTGTTTTTACAACAGCCCACGAGCAATACGCCATCAAGGCCATCCGGTACAGCGCTGTGGATTACCTCCAGAAACCCATCGGTCGCGAAGAACTGCTGGCTGCCATTGCCCGTGCTGAAAACAACCCCGCAAGGATTCTGAAAGAACAAGTGAATCTGATGGCGCAACACGCCAGGGCTAAATCCGTGCTGCCGGAAAAAATCGCCCTGACCACTTCTGATGGACTTACGTTTGTAAAAATCGCAGAGATCATACGTTGCGAAAGCGACCGCATGTACACCATTGTTGTTTTAACAGGAGGCGAAAAACTGATGGTCTCTAAACCCATGGGCCAACTGGAGGAAATCCTCGAAGGCAACAGCTTTTTCCGTGTGCACAATTCGCACCTGATCAACCTGAACCACATCCGGCAATTCGTACGTTCCGATGGCGGTTATGTCTTGATGAATGACAACAAAACCGTGAGCGTTGCTCGCAACCGGAAGGACGATTTCCTGGAACTTTTTTCCAAATTCTGACGCCATGGTTTTCGAACAACCCCTCCGAATACTGATCGCCGACGACGTCGACCTGAACCTTTTGGTTGCCATCGAATCCATAAGGCAACATTTTGAAAATGCGGAGGTCATGGGAGCGACAAACGGCAAAGAAGCCATTGAACTGCTCGAAAAACAGGACTTTGACCTCGTGTTGATGGATGTTCAAATGCCGGAAATGTCGGGGATGGAAGCAGCAAGATACATCCGCCTGAAATTCCAGGATGGCAAAAAACACGTACCCATCATTGCCATAACAGGTTCCGATTCGCCCGCAGAGACGGAAGAAGCCCTTGCTTCCGGTATGGATATCTGCCTTTGCAAACCCGTGCGCCCGTACGAACTGGCACTGGCCATTGCCCAATTGCTGAAACTTCAGCATGCTGCAAATCCGTCTGAAAAAAAGCATTCGGAACCTGCCGAAAAACAGTCTGAACTCGGTTTTAACCTTGCATTCCTGCGCGACTTCTGCGATGGCGATGAAGCGCAAATGCGCTATTTTCTACAAAAATTTGCGGCGCATTATCCTCAGGAGATTGAAAAACTGACCACCGCCCTTCAAAACGGCGACAGGAATGGCATGCGACTTGTAGTCCACAGTTTTTGGCCCCAACTGGTGTTTGTAGGCTTGAAAAATGCAGCCGAAATCGCAGACGCCATGGAGAAGGAAATTCAGGACGGATTTCGGGAAAAGGTGCTCTCCGATTTGCTTTCAGATTTAAAATATGACGTGGAAATGGGTTTGGCGGCATTGAAAGAGGACTGGTTGTGACTTGCAAACCCTATCTTTGCAGCCCTCAAACGCCTGCTTTTCATCATTTTACCGCATGGCCACACCACGTACTGTCGCATTCCACACCCTCGGCTGCAAGCTGAACTACTCGGAGACCTCCGCCATAGCCCGTCTTTTTGAAGACAAAGGCTATTGGCCGGTGAAGTTCGACGAAGGGGCCGACATCTACGTGATCAACACTTGCTCGGTGACCGAACAGGCCGACAAAGAGTGCAAAAAAATCGTGCGCCAGGCCCTGCGCCGCCAGCCCGACGCTTTCGTAGTGATCACCGGCTGCTACGCACAGCTTAAACCCCAGGAAATTGCCGACATCCCCGGCGTAGACCTCGTTCTGGGCGCGGGCGAAAAATTCAGGATCCTCGATTATGTCGACGACCTGTCCAAAGCCCAGGGGAAAGGCATGGTACGCGCCGGAGAGATCCGCGATGTGAATACTTTCCACAGTTCGTTTTCGTTTGGCGACCGCACACGTTCCTTCCTTAAGGTGCAGGACGGTTGCGATTACAAATGTTCCTTCTGCACCATCCCGCTTGCACGCGGCGCAAGCAGGTCCGACACCGTGGAATGCGTGGTGCAAAACGCCCGTGAAATCGCATCCAAAGGCACGCGTGAAATCGTGCTTACGGGTGTAAACCTGGGCGACTTCGGCAACGGCACCGCGGTAATTGAAGGTGAAAAACCGCGCAAGGAAGCCCTGTTCGCCGATTTGGTGAAGGAACTTGACGAGGTGGAAGCCGTAACCCGATTCCGCATTAGCAGCATCGAGCCCAATTTGCTCACCGAAGAAATCATCGCCACCGTGGCTGCCTCGGAGCGTTTCATGCCGCATTTCCACGTGCCTTTGCAGTCGGGCAACGACAAACAATTGCGCGACATGCGCCGCCGCTACAAACGCGAACTCTACGCCGAGCGTGTGGACCTTATCAAACAATACATGCCGCACGCCTGCATCGGCTGCGATGTGATCGTAGGTTTTCCCGGTGAAACCGACGACGATTTTCTCGAAACCTACCAATTCCTGCAGCAACTCGACGTTAGCTACCTGCATGTGTTCACCTATTCCGAACGCGCTAACACACCTGCCGCGGAACTGCCCGGCGCCGTGGCGGTGGAAGAACGCCGCCGCCGAAACCAGGCTTTAAGAGGCCTTTCCGAAATGAAACGCCGCGCTTTTTACCAACAACACATGGGCACTGTGCGCTCCGTGTTGTTTGAGCACGGCAAAGACGCCGGGTTGCTTACTGGGTTTACCGACAATTACATCAAAATTGAAATTCCGGCCACCCAGGCGGAGGTGAATGGGTTGGGGATGGTGGTGCTACAGAGCTTGAGTGATGATGGGGAAAGGGTGGTGTCGGAAAGCGTTTAGCCCGCATACAGCTTCAAACACGCATCGCACAAACACTTCTTCCCAAACTGCCGCTCCAACGTTTCCCGCGTCGCCGGGTGTGCGTTGGGATGCCGTTTCCAGCAATCGTCGGGTTCGTAG
>JBBSDH010000314.1:0-3992 GCA_038249605.1 Chitinophagales bacterium
ACAGATACCAGCCACCACAAACTCGTGGCAGCCAACGCCGCTTTTGTGTATACCAAATTTGTGGAGAAAATGCCTTTGCCGGAGGCCTATGCATTTATGGTGAAAAAAATCCGTGATGGTGCGATGGGGGAGCAATTGGAGCGGTACAAGGAAGCGGTATCTGTGAAAGGTTATTCGGGAGTTTCACTTCGTTCTCTATGAACCACACGCCCAAACCAACCATGACCATCCTCGAAAAAATCGCCGCCGTCAAACGCCTCGAAATCGCCGCCCTTTACGAGCGTTACGACCTTGCCGACCTTAAACGCCGCGTCACACCCGCGCCCGTGCTGCTGCGCGACGCCATGCAACAACGGCGCCCGTTTTTCATTGCCGAGTTCAAAAGAAAAAGTCCGTCCGAAGGCTGGATCAACCAATTCGCCGACGTGGAAAAACAAGTGCTCAGGTACCGCGATGCCGGGGCAGGTGCCGTTTCGGTACTCACCGACACGCCGCATTTTGGCGGCAGTTACGACGATCTAACCGTGGCTTCCCACGCCCTTGCCGGAAGCGGCGTACTGGTTTTGCAAAAAGATTTTGTGCTCGATCCCATTCAAATATACCTCGCCCGTCTGCATGGCGCCGACCTAATCCTGCTCATCGCGGCCCTGCTGGACCCGGAAAAACTCGAAAATTTGCGCCAAACGGCCCTTTCGCTGGGCATGGACGCGCTCGTGGAGGTGCACGACGCTGAAGAATACCAAAAATTCCGCCATCTGCCTTTTCCGGTACTCGGCGTCAACAACCGCGATTTGCACACCTTCCGAACTGCCCTCAACCGGGTGAACACCCTGGCCGGTTTGGTGCGCGCCGACGGTCGACTGCTCGTGAGCGAATCGGGCATCCGGAACAGCGCCGATTTCCAGGTGGTGCGTGGCGTTTCCGACGGCTTTTTGATCGGCACAGGACTGATGCGCGAAGCAGTCGTTCAACCCTTTTTTCAACATTTTGCCGCAGGCGGAAAATACCTTTTCAAAGCCTGCGGTTTGCGTGGAGCAACGCCCGTTGAAGTAGATTATTTGGGGTATAATTTTTCAAAATACAGCAAAAGGCGTGTGGATGAAAACGTTTTGAAAAACCTGAAAATTCCGGCCAATGCTGTCGCAGTCTTTTACAAAAATGATGCAAACGAGATACGCGACACCCTGGCGAAATACCCGTTTTCGACCGTGCAATTGTACGCCGACGACGTGACGCCTGCGTTTGTGCGCTCCCTGCACACCCGTGTGATGATGGCCCTGCCCGTGCTTGCAACAACCGACTTGGCGAAACTCGAGCCTTTTGCACCCGACGTCGACCTGTTCATCCTCGACGGCGCTGTGCCGGGCAGCGGACAATCCATTGAGACGACCATCCCCTCCGATTTTCCCTATCCGTTTTTGCTCGCCGGCGGACTAAATGCTGGCAACCTCGACGCGGTTTTGCTTTACAAAAACTGCATCGGGGTGGATGTGGCTTCGGGCATCGAAACGGACGGTGTGGTGGATGCGCGCAAAATGTTGGAGGTAAAACAAGGCTTATTGGAAATGACTGAGCGTACGCCAGTAATGCACCAAACCGTTTAGTTTTTCTTTTATAAACGCCTCAATATTACTGTCGTCGGCAGTTTGGTTTTTCAATTGGATGTAAGTCGGAATGCCTGATCTGTCTCTTTTGCAGCAAAATACAACGCTTTTTCCACCTGATTTTAACCTCTATTCTGGTTTTGAAAACGCCGGATTGTTCAAAAAGTTTGTATCCGTGAGTGTTTTCAGGAAAGCAATCAGGTCGGTTTTGTCCTGCGCCGAAAGCTGAAGTCCGCCGGGCTGCAGGTTGTACTGCATCAAAAAATCGACGGTGGAGGAGCTCTTGGCACCATGGTCGTAATGGTCGATTGCTTCTTCGAGGGTAGCGAAACGCCCGTCGTGCATGTACGGTGGCGTCAGTTCGATGTTGCGCAGACTGGGCACTTTAAATTTTGCGCGGTCTGCCGCGGAACCGGTTAACATCATGCGGCCGTCGTCGGTCGTGGCGGCGTCGGAGTCCAGGCCATTGTTCATGAATTCGTCGTTGGTAAAGTTGTGGCCGGCGTGGCAATGGAAACATTCGGCGCCTTTGGTGATGCCCTGCGGATCAAATTCTTCGAAGAAAATCTGGCGGCCGCGTTCTTCGGCATCGGAAAGCGTCGCTTCGCCACCGATGTAGCGATCGTATTTGGCATCTTTGGACACCATGGTGAGCATGAATTGCTCGAGGGCCAGGGCGATGCGTTCGGGCGTAACCGATTCGTCCCCAAAGGCACGGACAAACTGGTCGGTGTAGTTTTTGTCTGCCGATATTTTGGCCACCACATTGGGCAGCGTTTCGTTCATTTCCAGCGGGTCCTGGATGGGTTTGAGTGCCTGATCGCGCACGCTGGGCGACCGGCCGTCCCAAAACAAGCCGTTGTTGTGCCAAGCGAGGTTCATGACGGACATGGCCTGGCGTTTACCTTCCAGCCCTTCTACACCGATGCTGTAGCGGCGTATGTCGGAAAAGGCATCTTGTTGCAAATGGCAGTCGGCGCAGGCTTGGGTGCCGTCTTTGGACAGGGACTTTTCGTAAAACAACATCCGGCCGAGTTGGACGCCGGTTACCGTCAGCGGATTGTCGGCGGGAAGTTCTGGCGTGGGGAAGTCGCCGATCTCCAGACCATACGGTGCGGGATCGTAGGTTGCCGGCAGATCAACGGGATCTTTCGAGTCGGAACAAGCGATGGCCAGGCAGGCAAGTGCGGCGAAAACAGAGGTGTACTTCTTCATTAAACGCGAGGTTTGAGGCAGCAATAATAAGCACTCATTTGGAAAAAACCACTCATCGGTAAAAAGTGCAATACAGTGCTGATTGTGGTCCGTGCGTTTTGCCTTGGGTTACACCCATCTTTGCAGCAAAAAAAAGCACATGTTTGATTTCCTGAAAAATGTTTTCGGTGGTGCTCCCACCATTGATCTTGGTGAGCTTATTAAAAACGGCGCTGTGGTACTCGACGTGCGCACGCCGGGTGAATTCCAAACGGGCCACGTAAAAGGCTCCATCAACATATCGGTGGAGTCGCTTCCGAGCCAATTGAAAAAGTTGGAGGCTTACAAAAACAAAACGATCATCACCTGCTGCCGCTCGGGCATGCGCAGCGGTTCGGCTGCCAGCATCCTCAAGGCCAACGGTTTCGAAAACGTGATCAATGGCGGTCCGTGGGACCGTGTGGCGAAATACGTAGGTTAGTGCCGCGTGCCAGACTTTCCAGGTTTTAAAACCTGGAAAGTCTTAAGACCTGGCAATTCCACCTGAGGATGGTAACACCTTGTTTTAAGATGCCGCCCGCGCTGCTTACACTTTTTTTGTTTTTGAAAAAAATTAAAAAAAAGTTGCAGCAAACTGAAATAGGCTGTACTTTTGTATCATCGTACTGATACATCAATACAATCCATGCAAGCTTTTTCTTACCGCCATACCATCCTCCAATCCTCCGGCTACTTCGGTCCCTACGGCGGCACCTACGTTCCCGAAGTCCTGATCCCGGCACTCGAAACCATCGCCGAAGGTTTCTTGGAAGCCCGTAACGATCCAGCTTTCCTCGCCGAGCTCAACCACGAACTGCGCCACTTCAACGGCCGCGAAACACCGCTCACACCCCTGCCCCGACTCACCGCCCAACTCGGCGGCGCTCAAATCGCCCTCAAAAACGAAGGCCTCAACCACACCGGCGCGCACAAAATAAACCATTGCATTGGCCAGGCGCTGCTCGCCCGACGCCTGGGCAAAAAACGCATCATCGCCGAAACTGGGGCCGGACAACACGGCTACGCAACCGCCGCCGTATGCGCGCGTTATGGCCTCGACTGCACGGTGTACATGGGCCGCAAGGATTACGAACGCCAGCGCCCCAACGTGTACTGGATGGAACTGCTCGGCGCCACTGTGGTGCCTGTGGAAGA
>JBBSDH010000315.1:0-3970 GCA_038249605.1 Chitinophagales bacterium
AAACACCACATCGCCTTCCATAAACCAGCCCATGCCTGCACGGTTGTCGTCGCAGTCGAGTGTGATGGTTTCTTCGGTACGCTGATAATCTACCAGGAATCCGCGGTAAACATCGTAGCCAAGCAATTTAAAAACATTGGTTTCGCGGCACACTTGGCTGGGATTGGACATGTTACTGATGTCGATACTCAGCAGGTCGGTGTATTGGTCGGCATACAGAATGTTGTTGCGAATGGCCATGTCGACGTTTCCTTTAATGCGCCAGAAAACGATGTTTTTAGGATTGGCGGGGTCGCTGTTGTCGATGACGTGGATGCCTTCTTTTTGTTCGTTGATGAACAGGAAGGATCCGTATGCGTAAATTTTTCCGGTTTTGTCAAGCGTACGTGGAGCTTCAACGGTCAAATCGGCGCGCATCTCAGCTACAGCCAGATAAACAGGCTCAAAACGTACAAAAGTTTGCTTTGAAGTGCACTTGTCGCGCAGGCAACCCGGCGCAAGGAGGCTGATCGCAGCCAGAAAAGTAAAAACAGGTAGTAAAGTTTTGATTTTCATGAGACATGGTTGGGTTGGTGAACTTCTATAAACAAAGACGTTACCAAACCATGGGATGGTTGGGTGTCTTGATAAAAATAGTAAAAATAAAGAAACTGGAGTTAAAAGTCGTTAAGACCCGTCAAAGGAAGTGACAATCCGTTTTTAAAATCATCGTAGCGGCGGAAAAATTCGGGGACACACGACGAAGCCAGCGGCGTTGAAACATTGAAAAGAATGCAGATGCCGATGCCGTCCTGACGATTCATGGCTATTTCGCTGCGGTAATCGTTCACCGAGCCGCTATGGCAAACAATGTCGCCGTAAGCACATTCCAACACACGCCAACCGAGGGCATACCAGGCTTCTTTGTGGCCAGGCCACTCCCGGAAACGGCGTCGTTCATTGAGCGACCTAATGCGGGGCATAAAGGCGTTGTCGAGGGCGTCTTTGGAAACAATTTCAGGATGATGGCCAAGCAATACACGCAACCACATACCCATGTCGGCGGCACTGGCATTGATGCCTCCTGCCATAGCGCTGTTGTAATAGTGATCGTTGATTTTCAGCACCGTTCTACCCCGGTGCGGCAGGGCCTTGTTGGGATTTTGCATCATGTCTTCGTACGTGACCGATGCCGTACTCATGCCTGCCGGACGGAATATTTTGCTTTCAAGCACTTCGGCGTAGGACATGCCTGTTGCCGGACGCATACATTCACCAACGATGCTGAACAATGCGTTTTGGTAACAAAACAACTTGCCTTCTTTGGCCAGCATAGAAACTTGAGGGAGCATCCGCGCGATGCTTCGGGTATCGTGGCCCTCTTCAATCATGTTGGTAAAAGTGTGGTAGGGAAGCCCGCTGGTATGCGACAACAGGTGCTCAAGGGTGACACGTTCGGCCTGGGCCTTGTCGCGCAGGGTAAACTCAGGAAAATACCGTTGTACCGGATCATACAGATGCCAAACACCCTCCTGTTCCAGTTGCGAACTAAGCACGCCTGCAAAACCTTTGGAAAGTGAGCCAATGCGGAATACGGTGCTTCCGTCGATTGGTTCGTTTCTTCCAGCAGCCCGTTGTCCGTAACCTTTGCAAAAAATAATGTTGTTGTCTTTTACAATGACTACAGCAGCTCCTGGAATGCCATGTTGTTTTAAGGCCTCGGTGAAATAGCGGTCGTATGCGCTCAACAAAGTAGCCATAGGACCCTGGCCTGGTGTTGCCAGGGCATTCCAGTCGGGCGACAAAACAGCTTCCCGCTCGCGGGACGGAGCATCTTGTTTATGCTGCGCTGCAGTTGTTGTCCTGGACGAATCCTGGCAACAAAGACAGAAAAGTATGGTGGCGGTTAGGATGAAAGTTCTACGCATAAGCTTGCCGCAAGAATACGCAAAAAGCGGTTATGTTATTGTTGATTGCGTCTTCCGGCAATGGAAATGGCTTTTTGAATGTCTTCTTCAGCCCTGAGTTTGTCGCCCATCATCTCATAAACTTTGGATCGGTTCTGGTAGCTGATCGGAACTTGAGGTTTCAATTCGATGGTTTTGTTGAAAGCATTCAACGCTTCGGGTAAGTGGTTGAGCCGCATGTGGATCATGGCGACGTTGTTCCACACCCCGACATTATCAGGATCACTGGTAAGGTATTTTTCCAGGTCAGCCAATGCTGCATCGAATTGTCCGGCCTGAGCATACAAACTGCCCCTGAATTTGTAGGAATCCATCAAGGTGGAATCCATCTCAATGGCAGTATTGAAGTCGCTCAACGCGGCGGGCTGGTTTCCCAAATCGCCTTGTTCGATCCCACGCCAGTAAAACATCTTGCCATTTTGGTAAGCACGTTTTTCAATGGCGTGGTTGAACACCGAAATGGTGGTTTTCCAAATCCGCATCTGCATGAAACAGGTCACCGCAATGAAGATCCCCCAAACCCAAGGAATAATGGAGCCCAAGTATTTGGGGTACAGTTTCTGCAAAGTGATCCATCCTTCCCCGAGCAGGTAAAAAAAGCCGATGGCAGCCAGGTAATTGTAATGGTCTGCACAAAGCTCAAACGTACCTACCGTATATAAAGGCAGGAAAAACAGGATGTTGGCGCCGTAAAAAAGAAGTCCGCGGTACAGGAACGGATGGTTTTCGCGCCAGCGCCAGGCCAGGAACGCTATGCCTGCAAGCAGGAAAGGCGCGGCATAATACGCGGGAGGAAACTGTCCGTCGGTTTTTTCAAAAGCGTAATAAATGTGCAAATTGACGGGAAACAACAATTTTCCCCAATACAATATCGGGGTATAACAAACCATCAAAAAACGATCAAACAAACTGAAAACCTCGGAGGTGACCGTCGCTGGCACACCCGAAGCCGTACGTGTATGAATCGTGTACAAACCAAAGGCCAAGGCAACAAGGAAAAATGGCACATACCCAAGCCAGCGCTTGGCAGCAGTCAAATTTGGTTTTTTCCAGACATCCAAAACCAGCAAAACCAAGGGCAAACTCACCGCCGTACTTTTGGCCAAACAAGCCAATACGAAAAATGCCATGGCTAAAAAATAGTCTTTGCCAAAACCCGATGCTTGCTGTTGGGCGTGTTTTTGGTAGGCCAACATGCCCAAAAGGGAAAACATACTGAACAATGGTGTGCTGAATCCTGCAATCCAGGCCACGGACTCCACCTGTATGGGATGCACGGCAAACAACAAAGCCACTCCCAGTACCACACTTTGCCTTACGCCCTGACGTTCGAGCAGCCTGTACACCAAATAGGCATTAAAGGCATGAACGACCACGCTGAAAAAGTGGTACCAAAACGGGTTATCACCGCCCAAGGTGTAAGCAACAGCATACACCAGCCAGGTCATGGGCGCAAACATGCCGAGGTTGAACTGACCGGTAAGCGTTTCAAGGGAAAAATTGCGTACCGCTGGGTTTTCCACGGTGGCCATGTGGTCGTCGATGCCGAGCATCTCGAAACCCAACGTGCTGGCAAACATGATGACAGCCGTAATGACAGGAAAGTATGGAAACCATGCTGCCATGGAATCTCCGGTTGGGGCGGCAGGCGTAGTTTTGGCGGGTTGTATGCGCTTGGCAGGCTTGTTCTTCATGGCGCTAAGATAGCGTTACACCTTATGTTGCACCAAACCAAGTTTTTCAACCAACAGGTTCCACAGGTCTTCGTAAGGTAAAATTTCTAGGTAAAACATCTGAAGGGATGTTTCCGGCGGATTTTCCCGCAGGCTGGCCAGTTCTTTTTTAATTTTATGGTCGTTGCGGTCAACGTCGAAAGGCCTTTTGATGAGGGCCGTCAGCAACCTGACCATGATGGCGCTCCTCCGGTTCAGGTCGTTGTCGAGGTATCGCTGCCGGTATTTCTCTAAGGCATCCATGGACTTGATGGAGTCGCCTTCTTTACCTTTGGCCAATGCAAACCAAAC
>JBBSDH010000316.1:0-3964 GCA_038249605.1 Chitinophagales bacterium
CAACCGAAAAACGCGCTGTCATGTCGAGCGTCAGCGAGACACCTCCAAGCGCTTCCTTCACCCCAATTTCGACCGTAGGGAGAAATCCAGTCAAGCGTTACCGAAATCAATACCTCCGTGGGTAAAAGTATCAACCGAAAAACGCGCTGTCATGTGGAGCGATAAAACGCGCTGTCATGTCGAGCGTCAGCGAGACACCTACTCATCGTCTTCCACCGGCACCGGATTGCTTACCCACATGAGGTAAGCTTTGAGGAAGGGATCGAGATCGCCGTTGAGTACGGCATCGGGGTTGTGGGTTTTGTGGCCCGATCGGAGGTCTTTCACCCAGCGGTCGTCGAGCACATAGGAGCGGATTTGGCTGCCCCATTCGTTTTTACTTTTGGTGGCTTCCACCTTGTCTTTTTCCTCCTGGCGGCGGCGCAATTCGAGCGCGTAAAGGCGGCTGCGCAGCATTTGCATGGCACGGTCGCGGTTTTGGTGCTGGCTGCGGTCGGCCTGACATTCAACCACCACGCCTGAGGGTAAGTGTCGAAGGCGTACGGCAGATTCGGTACGGTTTACGTGCTGACCACCGGCGCCGGAAGCGCGGAACACATCCATTTCGATGTCGTCGGGACGGAGCACAATCTCAATGTCGTTGTCTTCCACCAGAGGATAAACAAACACGGAGGAGAACGTCGTTTGACGTTTGCCTTGGGAGTTGAACGGACTGATGCGCACAAGCCTGTGCACGCCGTTTTCGCCTTTGAGCCAGCCGTAGGCGAAGTCGCCGCGGATTTCGATGGTGGCCGATTTGATGCCGGCCGCTTCGCCTTCCTGTTCGAAAATTTCGATCACTTTGAAACCTGCTTTTTCGGCCCACATCCTGTACATGCGCAGCAGCATGGCCGACCAGTCGCAGGCCTCCGTACCGCCGGCGCCAGCGTTGATGTTGAGCACCGCCGACATTTCGTCTTCCTTCAGGTTCATGGTGCTGCGGAACTCGGCGTTGGCAAGGATTTCCGCGGTTTGAGTGTATTGGGCATTCACCTCTTCTTCAGTGGTCATGCCTTCTTTCTGGAACTCATAAAGCCCTTCGAGGTCGTCAACTTCGCGGGCGATTAAGTGGTATTCATCGACCCAGTTTTTACTGATGCCGATTTTGCGCTGGATGCTTTCTGCGCGCTTGGAGTCGTTCCAAAAATTGGGGTCAAGGGTTTGGCTGGTCAGATCTTCGATTTCTCGGACTCGGTTGTCCACGTCAAAGATACCTCCTGAGGACCGCCAGTTTGTCCTTGAGCTCTTTAAATTGCTCTATGGTCATGTGCTGGAAACGGAAATCGCCCGGACTTGTAGTTCCGGACGTTGTAGGTTGAAAAATACAAAGATAAGGAAAGTTAGCTGATAGTTGTCAGCCGTTAGCCGTTGGTAAAAACGCCCAATCTTTTGTTTTCCAAATGATTGGGCGTTTTTTACCAACGGCTATCAGCTACGGTATATTCTTCTGGTACGGTTGTGTGTGTACGCGTTCGTGTGGCATTATTACGTCCACCAACACGATGTCGTAACGAAGCAGGGTTTCGCCGCGCAAGTTCTCAGGTAAAGAGCGGCGGTGGCGTTCGTCGAGTGGCTGGTATACGCTGGCGCTGTCGCCTTCGCCCATAAGCAGGGCAGCGTCGTAAAGTACGGGTATGTTGGCTGGCAGGCGGTTGGCTTGAAAAAGCACGAACTCGCGTGGTCCGCCAAGGTCGCGGCGTGTGCTCGACATGAGCGAGTCGCCAACCCAAACATCAACATTTACAAGTATGGTTTCGCCGGGTTGAGGTTTCTGACCTCCGAGGTCGCGGTGATGAACAAAGCGGTTGCCGTGTTCTGTGGGTTGCCCCTGGGGGCCGTTGTTCAGAGCAAAAGCATAAGCTGCCGCTCCAGCCACAACGATGGCCAAAGTCAAAAAAATAGTTCGCATTCGTGATTGGATATGTTCGAAAATGGGGGATTATGTTGGTTTTGGGGCACTCAAAAGGTCTCAATAATGTTCTGGACGAACCTTAGACGCACATAACGCAGTTGGGTTACAGTTTTAACTCAAGTTTTATGCCAAAATGTAACGAATGATTACACATTGGTTAAAAAACGCATTTTCAGGTAAAATATTTTTAAATAACCCGAAAGTGGTAGTTGATCACAAGATGTCGATGTAATAAACAAGGTCCGTATTCGGCGGAATCGGGCCTCCGCCCTGCTCGCCATAGGCCAGGTTGGCAGGAATAAACAAGTATGCTTTGGCGCCGTGGTTGAGCTGCAACACGCCTTCATCAAAGCCCGCGATCATTTGTCCGCCGCCGGCAGGGAAAGTCAGGCGTTCGCGGCGTTCGAAAGAATTGTCGAACGGTGTTCCGTCGGAAAGAAACCCGTAATAATGCACTTTCATCAGTTCACCTTCCGCCACTTTGGGGCCCTGTCCCGGATTTTCCACATACAGTTTCAACCCGGAAGGCAGGGTGCGGATCTGCTGGTTGAGCAGTCCGGTACGGTACGATTGCATGGTTGCCAGACAGCGGTCGCGGATTTTATCCGCAGCTACTTTAACCTCTTGTTGTGCCTTTTTTTTTGCCTCAAATCCTACGATTTCAAACACCAGGATTTCGAAACGGATTTCGGTCTCTTTTGAAAACCTTTTGGGAATAAAATCCCGCATTTTATCGTCGATGGTCTGGTAAATGGTGGCGCTGTCACCTTTGCCCATCAGCAAAAAAGCGTCCATGATGGGCGGGTAGTGGCTGAGCTGTGCCGAGGAATCGGGAATATCGTAGCGGTAAACGCCCATTTGGGTGTTGTGGGAATCGCTGAGCAGGGTGTCGCCTACCCACACATACACATTGGCCAAAACGGTTTCGCCCCTTCGGGGTTGCATGCCGCCTTTGTTCTGATGCATAACAAAGCGGTAGCCATGTTCGGTCGTAATGGGCTTCTGAGCCCTTACCGACGTGCCCAAAACCGTCAAAATCAAAATGAAAAAAACAATTAGACGCATGTTATTTGTCCCTTTTATCTTTTTAAAACCTCACTTTCAACATGGGTCATTCCACTTCAACGTAAAAAATGATCTCTGAGTTCGGAGGAATCGCACCGTCGGGCGTGCCTTCTTCGCCGTAAGCCAGTTTGGCCGGGATGATGAAAATGGCTTTGGAACCGTGACTGAGCCATTGTACACCTTCGTCGAAACCTGGAATCATCTCGTTCATGCCTGCGCCAAACTCCAAAAAATCGCCGCGCTGGTAGGAATTGTCGAACATGGTACCGTCGGGCAAACAGCCGTAATAACTGCATTTGACAGCTTCTCCAACCGCAATTTGTTCGCCTTTGCCGTTAACTTCTACAATCAATTTCAGACCAGATTCCTTGACGTCGATCTTATTGCTGAGTTTTCCATCGCGGTAATCGGCCGTCATCTTGGTCATCTTTTTTTCAATTTCGGCGTACTTCGCCTCCATCTCTGCTTGTTTTTTGGACAGTTCTTCAGCCGAGATGATGTCCCAAAGTTTGAATTCGTAACGGATGTTTTTTTCAGACTGCAGCGCGGCCGGGATGTAAGGGCGTACCGATTCGGTAATGGTTTCAATCACGGTTGCGCTGTCTCCTTCACTCATGAACAAAAGGGCATCGTAAATGGCAGGCACTTTTTCGGGCAATTCTTCCTTGAGAAAAAGGTTGATTTGCCTCGGAGTGCCTCCCATATCCCACGTGGAAGCCATGAGTGTGTCGCCAATAAATGTCATCACCGAAACCAACACATCGTTCCCGGGCTGCGCTTTGACGCCGCCTTTGCGCACATGGTGAACGAAACGAAAGCCGTGTTCGGTAACAATGGTATCCTGTGCCCGGGTGGAGCTTGCCAAACACGTGAAAGCAAGAATGGAAAGAAAATAACGCACGATGATGGAGCTAAGTGATGAACTAAAAAACAAAACATCCTGAAAGC
>JBBSDH010000317.1:0-3963 GCA_038249605.1 Chitinophagales bacterium
AACAGATTGTGGTGAATTGAAAAAAGTCGGCAGTCAACAGTCGGCAGTCAACAGTCGGCAGCCGGCAGTCGGCAGTCGGCAGTCGGGAGTCAAAAAAAGTAGCGTAGTTTCTAAAACAAGGAGCGAAGCGACTTTTTTTGACTGTTGACTGTTTGACTGTTGACTGTTGACTGTTTGACTGCCGACTGTCGACTAATTTTCAGCCTTTGACTTTTGTTATTTCTCCGCTTTTTTTCAAAATGCCACCCTCTATTTTTCGAATTTCCGCATAAAACGTGTACACACCTTGCTGTGCAACTTTGCCCCGAAACGAACCGTCCCATCCTCGGGATTCGTCGTTCAGTGGCAGACCCCGGCCTTCAAACACCATATTGCCCCAACGGTCGTAAACCTGCAGCACTTCGATGGCCACAAAAACTGACGGGTCGCCGAACAAGGTAAACCAGTCATTTTGACCGTCACCGTCTGGTGAAAAAACATTGGGTGCATATACTTCCGGTTCCTGTTCCAGCACGCGAAGCTCCACGGAGTTCGAGGCCGTACAACCGTTCGCATCGGTTAAGTAGAGCGTATAGGTAGTTGTTTCAGCTGGCAATGCTACTGGCGCAGAACAATCCGTGCAGGAAAGCCCACCAGGAGGCGACCAAACGTAATCAAACGTTCCCACCGTGTTGATGTGCAACGGGATGGCATAAGGAATGCCCGCTTCCAACAATGGCGATGCGCCCAGATACACATCAAGTGCAGGCGGTTCGTTCAGTTCAAATACATACGTCGCCGTGCAACCTGCGCTATCGGTAACTTCAACATCCCATGTCCCTGCCGGGAGGTTTTGGAAAAATGCTGTCGTCGAATGGTTTTGGTTGTTTATTTCAAAAACATAAGGCGGTAAGCCACCGGAAATGTCTGTTAGTTCGATGAAACCGTCGTTGCTTCCATGGCAAAGTGGCGGACCATTATCCCAAGCAGCAGTAATCGGCGGCCAGGAGGTTACCAATACCGTGTCGGCACCATGGCAGCCTGCAAAGTCGGTCACTGTCACGGCATAAATACCCGGCATGGCTTCCAACAAAGGTGCAGCCGTGCCGTCGGACCAAGCGTACATACTGAATCCGGGTGTCGCAGCCAGCGTGGTTGTTTCACCACCACAAACCGCAAATACACCTGTTATGTCTGGTTGCGGCACGGTTAAGAAGCTCAACGTGAGTGTAACCAAACTGTCGCAGCCACCCGCGTGGCTCTGGAATGTATCGGTGTAAACGCCCGGCGCAGAAAGCCAAATGCCATGGAAATTCAAGGAATCATCAGGACAAATACCTGCTTCCATCGCCGTTTGCAAAAATGGGAGTGAGGCAAGATTTAAGGAAACGGCATGCAAGCATCCATCGTAAAACAAGGTATCATAAAAAAATCCCGGCTGTGAAAATGTTTGGCCCAACCACATGAGGGTTTGACCAGAGCAAACAACGGTATCGAGCGCGAGGGAAGGATAAAAAAACGCCAGATTGAGGCAGTCCAGGGAATCACAACCGTTCGCAGCGGTAAACGTGATGCAAATTGAAGTGTCGGCGATGAACTGCATGTTGTTCCATGCGTACGTTGAACCGCTGCAGGCAGTAGCCGATTGTTCCGTTACGCTTGGTTGATGGACGGTCAATTGAATGCTGTCGCGCCAACTGCAGCCAGCAGCGTCAACGATCTCGGCCCAGTACAACCCGGCATGGTCGGCTGTGTACGCATTGGCGGTAGTGCCGTCGAACCATTGGGCTACTTCCGGAGCGGTAAGCGTGAGGACATCTCCTGCGCACAAGGAGGTATCGAAGCCGAGTGAAAAGACAGGTAGAGGAAAAATATTGATCGCGACCGAGGCGGTATCCGTAGGGCACAGTCCGCCACTTACGAGGTAGTAAAATGTGCCTGAGAAGTCAGTTGAAGGCGATAATATTGTGTTTCCGGCTGCGGTAGGTGGCGTCCATTGCCCCCCTGCGGTGCTGTTGGTGGCCAGTAAGGCTGCAAGGTCGAAGGGTGGTGCATCAGCACAAACGGCCAAGATGGTGTCGGCCCCCGCATTTACAGGCGAGGGTACAGACAAAAAAGCATAAGCCGTATCGGTGCGCCCGCCAGAGGCGTAGGCGACAACCTCGATGGTGCGCGGACCGGTCGTAATGGGCACAGCATCGTTGTGCCACCGGAGGGAGCGCAGCGCTGTTTGGTAGTCGGCATTGGCCGTCACTACAGCAGTATTGGATGGCGTTGTAAAGGTGACCCACGGTGTTCCCTGCCCTGCCACTCCCACAGTGCCGGAGGTTTGTGCCGTTAGGTATTCCAGGGGTGCGTCCAGCAGCGGCGGAAGTAAACGTGCACGCAGCGAATCCACGTGGTAACCGGAGTAAAAAACGGCATCGGTATCAACAGCATTGAGCGCATTCAGATTACCGCACAGAGGTTGCGCCTGGAAATCCGTAGTGTCCGTTGTAACGGAGGAGTCGTCGAGGTCGAGGTCAAGGCGGACGGAGCAATCAGAAGCAAGAAACTCGGCAGCGGAAGCCGCGCCGTAGATGGGGCCAGGAGTATCGCAAAGGTACGTAGCAGTTTGGGTGGCAAAATCAACCTGATACAATTGGTTGATGGTAAGAGCAGGGGCGTTAATATTATTGTTATTTGTTACCGTAACAAAAGTTGACGAGCTATCACAAGATTCTACAGAAGATATCACTCCCCAAGAATCCAAATTAAAGGGCAAGGACAATGCAAATGCAACAGTACTTTGAGAAGGATCCTCAATGTTAATTTCCATAATTTCATTGTTTACCGAAATACCGTACAATTTACCATCTCGAAAGGTCAAATCGCCACCGGAAAAAAAATTGAGTAAACCATAACTTGTTGCAATACCAGTTGACGGGTCGTACGAAAGCAGTCCTACACCGCCCCCGCCTACCCACAAAACACCATTAGCATCGCACGTGAGGGCGTTGCAGGAAGAAGGAAGGGCATAAACAATATCAAGCGTGTTTGAAGGAATCTGAAGCTTGGTAAGGTACCTGACAGCATTTGAATTAACTGTAAAATAAAAATCACCACTCGGACTAACGGCCATATCTGTAATGCCGAATGAATTACCAAAACCTAAGGAACTAATTTGAAACAAATCATTTCCTTGACAGGATCCAACGTCGAAAATGCCGAGATAAAATGCAGCAGGACTTGGAGGCGGGTCCTTCCTGACATAATAAAATGATTGTGCCCGTAATTCCAATATGCTGACAACAAAGACTAAAATGAAGCAAATATGTTTCATGGATATCTATTGGCGGGATGAAAATAAATAGCCCCGAATGAAAGCAAGAAGCTCGCATTCGGGGTGTAATCAATTGAAAATTAGTGCTTTATTAGTCGAATTGTTTCGCTTCCAAAACGGGAAGTGATTTGGACCGTATACATGCCTGGAGTTTCAGGCAGGCCAATCAGGTCGTAGGTGCCCCAACCTTGGCTCGTCTGCCATTCCGAATGCCTTACCTGCTGCCCGTTGATGTTGAATACCGCAATGGTGGTATTACTTGCTTCGGGAGCGTAAATGGCAAAAGTTGTTGTAGTGGACTTCGATGGATTTGCGCCAATTAGTTTTACAACGAAGGCCGACTCTATTTTAGGGCCGTTTAATTCGAGATTAAGTCGAATGCGATGCGTGCTACAACGACTGCATATTGCTTCATTGTAGACTCCGGCTTTATTTTGCCATACAAGATTTCTCATTGAGGAAACATCTTTTTTAGCTCTAACACGTACTACAATGGTTCGTTAAAAAAATAAAGGTTTAGAAAAAGGCAAAACATGTAATTTTGATTTTCCAAATCAACAAACTACAGTTTTACCTATTATGAAAGTCGAAACAATCACAGGTACAATATTACGAAAGATGTCTAACATAGGCAAGTGTCAAATGAAATTTATCATGCACAT
>JBBSDH010000318.1:0-3932 GCA_038249605.1 Chitinophagales bacterium
ACAAAAATATTTTAAAAACAAAACCAACATGATTGACTCAATTGTTCCTTTGCTTTCCTTGATTGCATTGGAAGTAATTCTAGGTATAGACAATATTATTTTTATTTCGATTTTGGCTGACAAGCTGCCAGAAGCACAAAGAAATAAACTTCGTTATTGGGGTATTGGCTTAGCAGTTGTGATGAGACTTGGTTTGTTAGCATTTATTTCTTGGATATTAAAACTAGACCAAACATTGTTCTCGTTATTCGAAATCGACTTTTCAGGAAAAGGCTTAATTTTGATTTTTGGTGGACTTTTTCTAATTTACAAGAGTACGAAAGAAATTTACCTAAAAACAGAAATGGTAAATGACGAAAATGTTATCTCTACAAAATTGGTCTCATTTGGTAAGTTACTGACTGAAGTTATTATTCTAGATTTGGTATTTTCCATCGATTCCATCATTACTGCAGTAGGAATGGTTGAAGAACTTTGGGTAATGTACACTGCCGTGATAGTAACGGTAATAATTATGCTGATTGCTTCCAAACCAATAAGTGAATTCATTCGAAAACATCCATCATTTAAAATACTGGCATTGTGCTTTTTGATGATTATTGGTGTTTCTCTTTTAGCCGAAGGGTTTCATTTTGAAATACCCAAAGGATATATTTATTTTTCAATGGCATTTGCTTTCCTGGTTGATGTTATCCAGATGAGAATCATCAAACCAACGAACAAGCTCTAAACAGTAGAAAAAAAGCGCACCTTCCATGGAACGTTACGGACAAGTCCTGCTCATCGCCATCCCCTTTTTTCTTGGGCTCATCATCATCGAGAAAATTTACGGCCTGTGGCGAGGTGAGGATAGAACACCCCTCATCGACATGGTTGCGAGCCTGCTCTCCGGTTTGACCAATTCGGTGAAAGATGTGCTCGGCCTCAGCATTTCCATCCTCACCTACATGTGGATGGTGAAACACATGGCGCTGATCAACGTGGAAAGTACCTGGTGGGTATACCTGTTCGTATTCATTGTACTCGATTTTCAAGGATATTGGGTGCACCGTTGGGCACACAAAATCAACTTTTTCTGGAACAAACACCTCATCCACCACAGCAGCGAGGAATACAACCTGGCCTGTGCCCTGCGCCAAAGCATTTCTTCGTTCATCAACCTGTTTACGTTTTTCCTCATTCCTGCAGCCTTGCTCGGCGTACCAGCCATCGTGGTAGCCACCATCGCGCCATTGCACCTGTTCGCACAGTTCTGGTACCACACCCGGCACATCGGCAAAATGGGTTTGCTCGAAAACATCATTGTCACGCCCTCACACCACCGTGTGCACCATGCCATCAACCCCGTGTACATGGACAAAAATTACAGCCAGATTTTCATCGTGTGGGATAAGTTATTCGGCACCTTCCAGGAGGAATTGCCCAATGTGCCTCCGGTGTACGGCATCACCCGTCCGGCAGCCACCTGGAACCCGATCAAAATCAATTTCCAGCACCTGTGGCTGATGGCCAAAGATGCCTGGTATGCCCGCGACTGGCGCGACAAGCTCCGCATTTGGTGGAAACCCACCGGCTGGCGCCCTGCTGATGTGGAGGAGCGGTTTCCTGTGAACAAAATTTCAGATATTTACCATTTTGAAAAATACAATCCGCAAAGCTCCGCAAGGTTAAAAACCTGGTCGGTGATCCACCTTTTGTTGTTGCTCCTGCTGTCGGCTTATTTTTTCGGCAACCTCGCAAACATCGGCAGTCCCGGCATCTTTGCTTACGGGCTGTTCATGTTTGTGAGTGTGTACAGTTTTTCCGAGTTGTTGGATCAAAACCCGCACGCAATCACCTGGGATGGCGTGCGTGTAGCCTCGGGCTTCGCGCTGATGTACTGGCAGGGTGGATGGTTCGGTGTGGACCGCCTAGCGCCCGGTGGCTCCTCCTTGATGGCCGGGTACCTGCTGTTTTCATTTGCGGCAACGGTGTTGCTGGTGAAATACGATGTTGGTACCCTCAAGCCCCATTTGGAGAAGCGAACCGTTTATTAATTGCTTACCTTGGTTTAAATTGTTAACTTGCCAAATGTTTACAAAGAAGATCAACATACTGCTTGCTGAAGACGACGAAGCCGACTGCCTTCTGTTCAAGGATGCTTTGAAAGATTTACCGGTTTCCAGCCATCTTACCATCGTACGCAATGGCGAAGAGCTCATGCAGGAGCTTGCCAAAAAAGCGAAAAAACTGCCACATGTTCTCTTTCTGGACATCAACATGCCGCGAAAAAACGGTTATGCATCTTTAGGAGAAATCAAACGCAGCACGGAACTTCAGCATCTTCCGGTTGTTATTTTCTCTACCGCTTCAGGGGAAGAAACGGTAAACAACGTTTACAACAACGCGGCACACTATTACATCTGCAAACCCACCGACTTTTTGCAACTAAAAAAGGTAATTTATGAAGCGCTTACTCTTGTAATGCAAAAAGATAATCCGCTGCCAAAAATGGAAAGATTCATGATCACCGGCGACTCAATACTTATTCCTGAAAGCAATGAAAACAAATCCAAGGGCTAAAAATCCCACGCCCGAAAGCCGTTTTCCCGTAGTTGCCATAGGAGCCTCTGCTGGTGGATTGGAAGCCATGATTGAGTTGTTAGAAAACCTGCCCGCCGATACCGGTATGGCATTTATTTATGTGCAGCATCTCAGCCCCGACCATAAAAGCATGCTGACTGAAATTTTATCTAAAAAAACCAAGATGAAAGTTCAGGAAATTGATGACATGGATAAAATAATCCCCGATAATATTTTTGTCATACCTTTCAATAAAGGAATAGAAGTAACAGACGGCCATATAAAATTAATTCCCCGTTCCGACACCAGCTCGCCCATCACCATTGATGTTCTTTTTTCTACACTTGCCCAGGCAAAGAAAGACAGGGTTATAGGTATTGTGCTTTCAGGCAGCGCAAGCGATGGCACCATCGGATTAAAGGCCATCAAACACGAAGGCGGATTAACTTTTGCGCAGGACGACTCTGCAAAATTTACAAGCATGCCCCACTCTGCTATTGCTGCAGGAGTGGTTGACTACATCTTACGGCCAGAAGAAATTGCCCACGAATTGGAAAGGATAAGTAAACATCCATTTCTTAAAACCAATCTTAAAAAAACAGAGCATGAAGATTTGATCGAAGATCATGATCCCGATTTAAAATCCATACTCAACCAATTACATGTTGCCAAAGGTGTAGATTTCAGTGCGTACAAAAGGAACACCATCAAGCGACGAATCATTCGCAGAATGTTGTTGTATAAAATATCAACGCTCAATGAATATGCAAAACTGCTAAAACAAAAAAATGAAGAGATAGATATTCTTTATCAGGATTTGCTCATCAATGTAACCAGTTTTTTCCGCGATACCGACGCACACAAATATTTAAAATCAAGTCTTTTTCCCAAGTTGCTTAAACGGAAAAAACCCGGTGATGCCTTGCGCATATGGGTTCCTGCTTGTGCAACAGGCGAAGAAGCGTATTCCATTGCCATAATGCTGCTCGAAATTCAGAGAGGCAAATCGTCAGAGATTCCCGTTAAGATTTTTGCTACCGACCTCAGTGAAAATGCAATCGGGAAAGCCCGTATTGGCATGTATACAAAAGCAGATCTTTACAACGTTTCGCCAAAACGTATCCAACTTTTTTTTACCAAATCAGAAGGTAACTTTCGCATCAACAAAGAGGTGCGTAACATGTGCATATTCGCTCCGCACAACCTTCTCACCGACCCGCCTTTTTCAAATCTTGATTTTATAAGCTGCTGCAACCTTTTTATTTATTTCGATACAGCCGCTCAAAAAAAAGCTGTCAATACGTTTCATTATGCTTTAAACAGCGAAGGTTTTCTGATGCTTGGCAAATCAGAAAACATCGGGCATTCAA
>JBBSDH010000319.1:0-3923 GCA_038249605.1 Chitinophagales bacterium
GACGTACGATTTTTGAAATTTGATTTTTTTAGGGCGGCGTGAGGCCTCTAAAAAATCAAATTTCAAAAATCGTACATCGTCAATCAAATCCATCAAAATTCAAGTCTCCAGCTGATGTTGGGAATAAGTCCCAACTGGTATTTTGTCTCCACCGCTTGTGTGTGTGGATCCCAATAGTAGTAGGCTACGTTTTGGCGCAAGGTGATGTTTTGCAGGTCGAGACCGAAAGTGCTGTTACGGCGGTTGCCGAGGTTCCATTTCCAGTAGGCGCGCAGGTCGACCCGAAGGTAATCGGGTAGCTTTTCGGTGAAACCTTCGCTTTGGTTGTACACCGTTTTTTGTAAAATATTGAACTGGGAGGCCAAAGTATCGATGGGCATGGCGCGCATGCCGCCCGACCACCCGAAACGGGCGTTGAGGCCAAACGTACGCGATTTGTCGCCTTCCACTTCCCGTATCCATTCTTTGCCTGCAAGCAGGTTAAACATGTATGAGGTGTTCCAGCGTGTGTTGCGCCACACGCCGTCGTTGCCCTGATAACGCGCGTCGTACAGCGTGACATTGGAAAGCATAAACCAGCCCATGCTCAGGTACCGCTCGGCGGTGATTTCGATGCCTTTGTTTTCGGCAATGCCGTCCTGCACCATCACGGGATAGGCGTTCGGATTGGGCGGGGCTTGTGTTTCCAACGCGTTGACCATGCTGAATGCCGGCAAACCGCTGGCCGAAATGGGCACGTCGAAAAGGCGCTGGTAAAACAATTCGGTGCGGATGGACCAGGCGTTTTCGGCCGTGAGGGTGTGGCGCAGTCCTGCGTGGTGTGCGCGTGTGAAGCCAATTTCGCGGTTTGGATTGCCCACCTGGTCAGAAGGATAATTGGGTTTCTGCGTGTACATCCAAAGTGGCTGCACCTGGCTGTTCAATCCGTAAGAAAGGCTCAGTTGGTGTTTGTCGTTAAGCCTTTGGGTAACCGTTAGGCGAGGCTCCAGGGCCGAGGCGTTGCCCTGGCTGAAGGTGGTGTATTGTAGCCCGAATTGCACGGCGGTTTTTTCCGAAGGAAAGCGCCAGTTGGCGTTCAGCCAAGCCCAGCCCAGTTGTGCGTGCAAGGCTTCGGAGGAATCGGGAAAACCGAAACCAGCGAATTGGAAAGCCACGTTCTGATCGAATCGTATGTCCTGCGCATTGACGCCGCCCTCAAATCGCAATCGGCTGTTTATGCTGTGTTTTACACTGATGGCACCACCGATGCGTATTTCTTCCTGTCCAAAACGATCAACAATGGCACCGGGGTTTTCAAACTGCAAGGTTTGGTCGCGTTCGCTGTTTTGTCCGGAAACAATGGCAGAAGTTTTCAGCCATGTTTTGTCGCCAAGTTTTACCAAACCACTTACGCCGCCGATGGCCGTGCGAGAGGAGAAATCAATGTCGAAATAATCTTTGTAAAAATCTATGTCTGTGCTGTCCTTGTGTTCAAAGTAATTGGCGTTTTTACCAGCCAATCCAAACACCGTAACGCCGCCGCCGCGTTTGCCGGGGAAGCTTAGGTTGAGGGAAATATCCTGAAACGTTATTTCCTCGTCGCCGAAAGAAACGCCCATTTCGCTGAGCAAACCGATGGTAGAATAGCGGTAATTCACCAGGTATGACGGAGCGTTTTCGCCTTTGCCCAAGGGGCCTTCGGCGGCCACGTCGAGGCCCAGCAGACTGGCCTGCAAAGTGAACTCGTGCCGGTGGTTGTTGCCACGGCGAAGGGAGAGGTCCATTACGCCGCCTTGTGCATCGCCAATGCCTGCGGGGAAGTTGCCGGTCAGAAGCGCGGTGTTGTCGAGCATTTGCGCGCTGAACATGAGTACGCCGCCGCTGGCGGAGACGGGAAGGTCGGAAAAAGTACCTGCGTTGGGCAAGTGGTTGGGGTTGGTTACCTCCACGCCGTCGATGCGCCAACGCAGGCTGCCCGGACTGTTGCCGCGTATGCTGAGTCCATTGGCCTGGTCGTCGTTGTTCACCACGCCTGCATGCATCATGGCCACACGGGCGGGGTCGAAAAATACAGCCGGGTAGCGCAGGGTTTGTTCTCGGGTGAGGGGTATTTCGCTCAAGGGCCGTATGCTGCGGCGTCCCCAGCCTGGTGCTGTGATGACTACATCGGGCAGGGTCGTGGTGGCTTTGCGCAGGGTGAGTTCAAGAACCCTTTCCTTGCCCGACGTAACGTCGACTTGAGTAATGATCAGTTTTTCGAAATAATTTTTTTTCAATTCAAGCTGGTAAAGCCCGGGGGGAATCGTGTCGAATTGAAAGCGGCCATCGGCGTCGGTGAGCCCTGTTCGGGTGTCGTCCTGCGTTTGGAGGCTTTGGATGGTAACCGTTGCAGCAACTACAGGCGATCCCAGGTCGGCATCCAAAACAATCCCCCTAAGCGTTTGAGCTTTGGCAGAAAAGCTTGAAAAAAGGGCAATAAGTGCTACTGCCGTAAAAAAAGGCAATGCCCTCGACGAGTTTGTATCCGGATTCATGGCTTAATGTGCTATGTTTGGTCGTCTAAATATACGACCTGCGAATGTAAGGCTTGTAATTGCACTCTCGGGACCTAAATATTTGTCCGCAAACCAAATCACAACAACATGCTCTACGCTATTGGGGCGGTCGCCCTACTCCTGTTTTTCAGTCTTGCCACCGTGCAACAAGGCACGGTAGCCATCACCACTATTTTCGGGAAATACAGCCGCACATTGTACCCGGGCCTGAACCTGAAAATCCCACTCATTGAACGTGTTTTCCGCCGTATTTCGGTGCAAAACCGCGCAGTTGAGCTGGCTTTCCAGGCCGTAACCATCGACCAGGCAAACGTGCACTTTACTTCTTTGCTCCTGTTTTCTGTACTCGACAACCAAGAGGAAACGGTGAAAAAAGTTGCGTTCAAGTTTGTATCCGACCGCGACTTCATGGCTACTCTTTCCCGTACCGTGGAAGGCAGCATCCGTGCTTTTGTGGCCACCAAACGCCAGGCGGAAGTTTTGGGCCTGCGCCGCGAAATCACCGACGCGGTTAAAATCAATGTCGACCACATGCTTGAGGACTGGGGGTTTCACCTCATCGACCTCCAGATCAACGACATCACGTTCGACGATGTGGTGCTTGCCTCGATGTCGAAAGTGGTGGCTTCCAACAACCTGAAAGCTGCCGCCGAAAACGAAGGCCAGGCCCTGCTCATCACCAAAACCAAAGGTGCTGAAGCCGAGGGCAACGCCATCAAAATTGCCGCCGAGGCTGAACGCGAAGCCGCGCGTATGCGTGGACAAGCCGTAGCCCTTTTCCGTGAAGAAGTGGCCAAGGGCATGAGCCAGGCCGCCCGCGAAATGAGCGAAGCCAACCTCGACACCTCGGTGATCCTGTTTTCCATGTGGACCGAAGCCATCAAAAACTTCAGCGAACACGGCAAAGGAAACGTCATTTTCCTCGATGGATCAATCGACGGCATGCAAAAAACGCTCAAGGAAATGATGGCCCTCAACCAGTTGGGGTTGATTAAGTAGGGGATCCTGACGTTAAAAAAACAGAGGGGATGTAAAACATGAAGCGACTAGCCGCTTCATGTTTTACGTCCCCTCTGTTTTTTAACGTCCTGGGTAAAAGGTGAGGAATCTTTTCTTATCACAAAATCACCTGCTCATTTTTTCAGCCGCTTTGATTTTTTTGGCCAGGCTGTCAAAAAAAACTTTGCGGTTTTTTTCACCACTGTTGCTCAGCAGTACGGCGCGGTTGCGCACCCGTTTGAACCAATCGTGCGTGTGGTTGGTAAAAGCCCGATCGGAGGTGATGAGGAAATTCGGATGATCGTGGGTGGTGAGCGAAATTTTGGTGTCGAAGGCCACAAAAAGCAGGGTATTGCTCGTGTGGGCGATTTCGTTGTGGTAAAGGTTGAA
>JBBSDH010000320.1:0-3845 GCA_038249605.1 Chitinophagales bacterium
ACTTAGGTTCAATACCGGCGGCCCGCCGAAAACCTGGTACCGGAACTTGTGCACGAGGTTGTAATACTGACCTAATGGATTTGATTTCGACAAGCTGATGGCGTACAAAAAGCCGTATTGATCAAGCCAAACGTCCTCAAAAGCCTCGGTATTGGTGAATTGCATTCGAGACAAGGGTAAAAACGAAGGATCCAGGAGCAAAATCACACCGAAGGTAAAGCCGGGGAATGTAAAATCCGAGGCAGCTAAAGCCAGGTTGCCGTTGGGAAGCATCACGCCGCCGTTGATGTCGAGCGGATAAGCCAGCCGCACGCTCTGGAGAACGGCTCCGTTTGATCCGTTCACTTCCATCACAATGCCGTCGTTGTTGGTTCCGTTGCCGGTCATCACGAGGTTGCCATTGGAGAAAGGGATCAAACCGCGCTGAAATTCATCGTCGGTCGGATTGGAAGAGTAGGCGTATTCAACAGCCCAGTTTACTACCCCTGCGGCGTTCACGTTGTACAACATCACAATGTCGTTGGAAGAAGGCGTTGTGGTTGCGTTTTTAACACCTGTGATGTAATACGGGAAATTGCTGTTGTCCGGATTCGGATGCCTGACGATGCGGTTGAATTGTTCCCTGCCGGGATGGTTGTAGGACTGGGTCAGTATTTCGTTTCCAAAATCATCGAATTTTATCAGCAAAGAACGGTTGTCGATGCTTGCCGAAAAAGGTGCTGTGTAACCGATCGTTATCAACGCGTCGGCAACAGGGTCGTATTCAAAATCGACAAGCCGGGATGGTACCGCCACCAAACGTTCCCAAACGATCGCACCGGTGATGTTGTCGAACTTGGTAAAGGTTCCATATTCGGAACCATTGAAATTTTGGTATCCCGATACGTACACGCCGTCGCCAAAAGCTTTTACGGCCGTAGGGAAATTGTCGTTGCCGTCGCCGTACATTTTTTCAAACAAGCCGGGTTGTTGTGCCGAAACATGCGACCCAAGCACCAAAACCAGCAACAATAGGAAATTGAACTTTTTCATTTTCTTAGGTTTAGTAGATGAAAGGGTGTGCATTACCTGTCTTCACATGCTTCAATAAACAATGGCTTGGCATCTTCAGTACAGCCGTTGCTGTCGGTGACCGTAAGGCAAAACGTTGCACTGGTGACCGCCGGACTGGCAAACGGATCAAACTGATATTGCATGGTCGGTCCGCTGAAAGTTGCTATCACAAGGTTGTTGGCATCTTTCACCATCCAGTCGTACTGCACGATCGCTCCACAATTGGAAAACGACATGGTACCGTCGAGGGTAAAAGGTATGCTGTAGCAGGCACAAGGGTTGTCTTCCGGACATTTGATGATGGCTACAGGATCACACAACGTAAAGCATTCTGTGTTGGAGGTTTTGGTAAAACAACCGTCGAAAAAGGATACCTGGTAACAGGCGCTTTGCGTAGCGTTGATTTGCGAACCGCTGGAACTGCTGAAAAACAACCCGTTGCAAAACCAATCGTAGGTCAGGTTCAAATCAAAATTGGTAATGACGACGGGTATCGCTTCACCATCACACAACAAATGATCGTTTGCATTGATCACCGGAGCCAGAGGCATCGGCTTGAGACATATTTGCACCTCGTTGCTGTAACATGGCGGGCATCCGGAGTGCGGATAACTTTTGGGACGGCATTCTATCCTGTAAACAATACAGTTTGCGGTCGGCGGCCATAAATACGGTGAGGTGGAAGGGTTTTGCGGACTGGTTTGGGGCAATATGTTGGTATTCTGCGTCGAGTTGGTGGAACCAAGATCTTTCCACGGATCGCCAGGGATATCGTACTTGTATTGCCAAACCCTTGTACAATCGGTAAAACCGGAAGTTACGCCTACGGTAGCGCTTTCACCCGGACAAATCAGGTAGTGGCCTGTAATGCCGTCGGGATCAAGCATGACGTTGCTCGACGTAACATCTATGGTGCCGCATTGTGGAACCGGATCAACCGGCAAACAAGCTTTGAAAGATCCCGATGGACAGGCAAAATTTTGAATTTTGGCTTCAAAACACAAATCGGGCACCGTCGCAACCCCCGTGTAAGTAATTGAAGTCAAATTGTCCCAGGCCGATACTGGTTGTCCGTTCAGACACCACTGTATGGGAAGATTGGGCAAAAAGGAAGGTCCGGTAAGTACCACATCCACCACAACCGGACCAGTACAAAGCGTCGTTATCCCGGGAGCCGGCGGAGGTTGCGGCGTCAGGGTAACCGTTCCGGAAAGGGGACAACAAATGCGGAGGTCGCGTTCTGTTGTGTAGTAGGTACAGGTAAGTGGCGGAACCGATTTTACGATTTTAGCACGGTATTTCCGGTCTACATAACCCGTTGTATTTGAAGAACTCGCACATTCGACACTGATGTCGATCTCACCTTTGGGAACAGCAAAGCAATAACCTGAAAACACTGGGTTCGAAACCTGCGGCCAGGTTGCGCCTAAGTCATCGCTGTATTGCCATGTTACCGTAGCTCCAGGTATGGAACCAACAGGTGTAAAGTTTTCGTTGATGCAAAAATGCACAGGGTCACCATCGCAAATGGCAGCAAACAGGACCGGAAATTGGGAAGGCATGTCTGAAATGTCAAAGTCGTATCGGGGCTGACATGGAGGGCAAACAAAGTTATCCGCCGGTCCGGTAAGCAGGAAATTCTGTAAGATGCCGTCAAACCCGTTGGTAGTCATGTCTTCCGCTACCGCTCCGAAATTGTTGCCGCCAGGCACAATCCCTGAAAGCCCCTGGTTGAGTGTCCAGTTAAAAACCAGGCTGCCCGTTGTGCCGCTGATGGAGCAATCCCGGGAGTCGCTGATTTCTGTTGCGCTGCGCAGCATGTTCCACAACCGGATCTCATCGACGGTGCCGAACCAGTCCTGCGACGAAGGGTTCAAATTAGAGTGACCCACCAGCAGTTTTTCAAAAGCAAATGGCCCGATGCCCGTGGACAAGGTAGATGCCAGTAAACCGTCTACATAAATCCTCATGGAACTCAAACTGTTTTGCCAGGCAATGGCAAGATGGTGACAGCCCCCTTCCAGGTTTGTCGGGTTGGTTGGAATAAAAATGGGAATACCAGGGCCGCTGGAACCTGCATTGTCCCAATAAACCGCCAGTTGCCCACCCGGTAACAATCCGATGTCAAAAAGCGAATTGGTGGGTACGCCTTCAAGGGAAAACAGGATTTGAAAATTGTTGGCTGGATTGGCAAAAAATGCGGCCTCCAGCGTGAAGTCGGCGTTGCCCGAAACAGGGGTTGTCGTGAGGTCGCGCTCGATGTAAACACCGTTGCCGGTAAAATCAAGCACCATGTTTTCACAGTTTTGGGCGGTTGCATACAAGCTCCCAAACAGCCCGAGCATCCAGGCGAAAAGTTGGACGATGGCAATGCTGTTTTTCATAAGGTTTTGGTTTTAGATACGTAAGAGCAAAACTGAAAAGCCGTTTACATGGTCTGGGTCGGCAACCGAGTTCGGAAACAAAGGTCATGCCCGTGTGTATGTATCTTGTTGGTAATCCACCTTGGAGGTCACCGCAAATCCCGATTTTTTTACAATTTTTTTAACTGTACTTTTTGGGAGCGTCAAGTGGGCTTTTGTTCCAGATCCCGCGGGAGATGAAAACTGTACTGCATTTCGGTTTTTTGCAAAAAAAAACCGCTTTGATCTCAACAGGAGACCAAAGCGGCTTATAAGTTTTTTCGGTAGTTTCTACGGTATATTCTTCTGGTACGGTTGTGTGTGTACGCGTTCGTGTGGCATGATTACGTCCACCAACACGATGTCGTAACGAAGCAGGGTTTCGCCGCG
>JBBSDH010000321.1:0-3839 GCA_038249605.1 Chitinophagales bacterium
CAACCCAGTAGAGGCATGACTCCTGTCCAAACTTTAAACTTTAAACTTCAAACTTTAAACTCCAAACTTCAAAGAGGAGTCATCCCTATACTGGGATGACTCCTCTCCAAACTTTGAACTTCAAACTTTAAACTTCAAACTTTAAACTTTAAACTTCAAACTTTAAACTTTTTAACGACCTCCGCCGCCGCGATTGCCACCGCCGCTGCGGTTTCCGCCACCGCCACCGCTGCGGTTTCCACCGCCGCCGCCGCCATAGCCGCCGCTTCCGCCGCCATAACCGCCGCCGCCGCGATTACCGCCGCCGCCGCCGCCGCCGCCGCCATATCCACCGCCGCCGCGATTACCGCCGCCGCCGCCGCCATAGCCGCCTCCGCCGCCACGATTTCCGCCACTTGGAGGACGATTTTCACGTGGTTCAGCCTTTTTTACCACGATGGTCCGGCCGTCAAGATCGGTTCCGTCGAGGGCTTCGATGGCTGCCTGAGCTTCTTCGTCGTTCGGCATTTCTACGAACCCAAATCCTTTGGAACGGCTCGTAAATTTGTCGAAGCTGATGGAACAGGAGGAAACTTCGCCGAACTCTTCGAATGCAGCGCGCAGATCTTCTTGTTGCGTGTCGTAATTTAATTTTGCTACAAAAATATTCATGTCAAGGTAATTGGAAAATAGAAGATTTTTAATTTGATGGTAAGACGGTAGCGTAAAGTTGGGGTATTTGCGGGACTTTCCAAAAAAATCCTTTTTAACAATGAAAAAAGCAGGCAGATTAGAGCTTTTAAACCACCAACCAGTTGATCGGCGCCTGTCCCTGGGCTTCAAGCAGCTCATTGGTTTTGGAAAAATGGCCGCATCCCTGAAAGGCATTGCCTGCAAGCGGGGAGGGGTGGGCAGCCTCCAAAACATGGTGTTTGGCGCTGTCAATGTGGTGCTTTTTGCTTTGGGCGAATTTTCCCCACAACAAGAAGACAATACCGGAGCGGCCTTCGGAAAGGTGTTTGATGACGGCATCCGTAAACGTTTGCCATCCGATTTTTTGGTGGGAGGCCGCCATGCCTGCTTGCACGGTAAGCATGGCATTGAGCAGTAAAACGCCTTGGTCGGCCCACGAGGTGAGGTCGCCGTGGGTAGGCATGGGCAACCGCAGGTCGCGACCGAGCTCCTTGTAGATGTTGACCAGCGACGGCGGTGTGCGCACGCCATTGGGCACCGAAAAACTGAGTCCCATGGCTTCGCCGGGGTTGTGGTAGGGATCTTGTCCAAGAACAACCACCTTCACCTTGTCGAAGGGCGTTTGGTTGAAGGCGTTGAAAATGAGTGGACCGGGCGGAAAAATGGTTTTTCCCGCGTTTTTTTCAGCGATCAAAAAAGATTTGATGGCCGAAAAATAAGGCTGGCGAAATTCGTCGGCGAGGACGGTTTTCCAGCTCTCTTCAATTTGTACGGAGGACTCGGTGGGCATGGTATGAATGGCTTTTCATTGCCAATGTAAAGGAAACACATGCAAGGGAGTGTACAAAGGATAAAAAAGACTTATTTTTGCGGCAGCAGCGTTTAAAGTAACGCTGAGTAAGGTCCCGTAGCTCAATGGATAGAGCACCTGCCTTCAATTAGGAGCCATCGGGCAGTAATGCGCGGTGGGATGTTGACTGTTCAGGAAAACCTAAAGTTTCGGCTTTGTAGTCGATACCATGGCAATCGTGAGTTTGACAGTTTTTGACTGTTGGATGCAGAGACTAGTACGTCAGCCACCCTACCAGGTAATGCCGGGGGTGAAGAGACAGTCCAGACCACAAATTTACAAACTATTTTAAGCAAAATGTTTGTAAAGTGGCGAAAGCCATAGTGCGTACGCTAAGCAGGCGGTTACAGGTTCGAGCCCTGTCGGGATCACAAAAAAAGCCACTCCGGATTCGGGGTGGCTTTTTTGTTGCATTCCCTCAAAAAACAAATATTTACTCACCGTTAAAAACCAAAACAGCAGTACCGCTCGAATATGTAGGCATCATCAACAAACATAACCTTATGAAACACGCCTACGTCATTTTTTGCCTTTGCCTGCTCTCTTCTGTCCTGACTGCCCACCCCGAAGGACTTGAAACCCATTTTGGACTGCTAAACGGCCTCGTTCGCGACGCTGCGACCCAGGCGCCACTGCCCGGTGTGGTGGTGCGCATTGCGGAAACCGGACAAGCGACACAATCCGATGAACTCGGCAAATTCAGGTTCAAAAACATGGAGCCTGGAATATACACGATCACCATAGCCTGCATTGGGTATGCCATTGGGGAGATCAAAAACGTGCGCGTACTCGACAACGAAGCAACGTTTGTGCAGGTTTTGCTGGAAGAAGCGTCGCTCGACCTGAAAGCCGTTGTCGTGTCGCCCGAGGCAGGAAGCAACACCAGCGCTATCAATGCCGTGGATATAAACATGCGTCCCATCAATTCTTCCCAAGACATCCTGCGCTTTGTGCCCGGACTTTTCATCGCCCAACATGCCGGTGGCGGAAAAGCCGAACAAATTTTCCTGCGCGGTTTCGACATCGACCACGGCACCGACGTGCAGCTTACTGTAGACGGCATGCCGGTGAACATGGTATCGCACGCGCATGGACAAGGCTATTCCGACCTGCATTTTGTGATCCCGGAGCTCGTGAGCCGCGTCGATTTCGACAAGGGCACGTATTATGCCGACAAGGGCAATTTCACCACCGCCGGTTATGTGGATTTCCGTACGACCAATGTGTTGGACCGGTCTTTCGTCAAAGTCGAAGCCGGGCAGTTCGATACCTACCGCGGCGTTGCAGCCGTGGATGTTTTGGGAGAAAAAGCACACCAACGCGACCAAAACGCCTACGTGGCCGCAGAATATTTGTTTTCAAACAGCTATTTTGACAGTCCGCAAAATTTTCATCGCCTCAACCTCGCGGGCAAATACCATGGCAGGGTAAGCGCAAACACGTGGCTGAACGTGACCGCAACACATTTCGACAGTCGCTGGAACCATTCCGGACAAATACCCGACCGCGCCGTGGATAACGGACAAATTTCGTTTTATGGCGCCATCGACGATACCGAAGGCGGAATAACCGACCGCAGCAATCTGAACGTTCAACTCATGGGCAGCACAAGCCGCGGCGATGTTTGGAAACAGCAGGTTTACCTCACGCGTTACAATTTTGAACTGTTTTCCAACTTTACGTTTTTTCTTGAAGACAGCGTCAACGGCGACCAGATCAAACAACGGGAAAATCGCTTCCTGACAGGATACAACGGCAGTTTTTCGTGGGAACGACAGCTTGGCGGCAAAACGGTGCGTTACTCTACCGGCGTACAGTCGCGCTACGATGTTGTAGACAACAACGAACTATCCCGCACCGTAAACCGCTCGGAAGTGACGGAGCGTTTGGCTTACGGCGATGTGCGTGAGTTTAATACCGGTGTTTATGTTGATGCCGAAATGGATTTGAGCAAATATTGGACGCTCCATGCCGGTTTGCGCGCCGACGGATTTGTGCACCGCTACACCGATTTTTTGGAGGGCAACAAAACCAGCAACGCAACGGCTGCAGTGGTTTCGCCTAAGATGCAATTGTATTATACGCCTTCGGAAAAATGGCGTTTTTACGCAAAAGCGGGCAAAAGTTTCCACAGCAACGATACCCGTGTGGTGGTGGCAAAGGAAGCGCGTGAAACCTTGCCAGCGGCCTGGGGTGCCGATGTGGGCGTGGTGGCCAAACCGGCGGACCGCCTGTTGTTGCAGGGCGCTTTGTGGACGTTGTGGCTCGATCAGGAATTTGTGTACGTGGGCGATGCCGCCGTGGTGGAAGCGGGTGG
>JBBSDH010000322.1:0-3806 GCA_038249605.1 Chitinophagales bacterium
GGCTGCGCTGAAGGCCCAGGAAAAAGATGCAAGATTCAGGGCGTAAAAAGCGATCAAAAGTAGGTCGAAAACCTGCAACGAAGCGCCAGCGTTGTTGTGCCAACGTTGCCACAACAAACCAAAAACCAGCAATAAAACAGCGGAAAGGAACAAAAAACGGGGTGTAAGGAACATATCCGGAACACCCGTTGTAAAAAACAGGGCACTGCTTCCCAGCACCAGCCAAAGCGCTATGGGATAAGCATTGGAGGGTTGGGAAACAGGAGCGGTTTGTTTCTGGCGCATGGAGACGTGACTTGTTGGCTCGAAATTACACGGGTTTTAGTTTCTTTGCCGCCGTGAAGTTCAAATTTTGCAAACTTCACACGACGAAAACCCACGTTCTTATGCTTATTTTTAAAAAAGTAGCCGACGTACAGCGCTGGCTCAACAGCCGCCGCAAAGCCGGTGAACGCGTGGGCTTCGCTCCCACCATGGGCGCTTTGCACCAGGGCCACCTCGATCTGATTCGTTTGGCCAAAAACGACGGCACACTGGCTGTTGCCAGTATTTTCGTCAATCCTACCCAGTTCAACGATCCTAAGGACCTTGCCAAATACCCGCGCTTACCGGAAAAAGACATTCCGCTGCTCACCATCGCAGGTTGCGACGTGCTTTTTATGCCCGATGTGGAAGATGTATACCCGCCCGGCATCGAGCTAACGGTTAAACTCGATTTCGGCCAGCTCGACGAAGTGATGGAAGGTGTGTTTCGCCCCGGGCATTTCATAGGCATGGCCACTGTGGTGAACCGCCTGCTCAACATCGTGCAGCCCGACCGGTTGTACATGGGACAAAAAGATTACCAGCAACTCAGCATCGTGCGCGACATGCTGCGTCAGCTCGGTTCACCAGCCGAACTGGTGATGTGCCCCACACGGCGGGAACTTGACGGACTGGCCATGTCGAGCCGCAACATGCGCCTTACACCCGAAATGCGCGCCACCGCCCCTGTCATTTACCAAACCCTGCAATGGGCCTGCGAAGCCTTCAACGGCAGCAACGCCAAAGCCGTGGGCGCCGAAGCCATGCAAAAACTCGCAGATGCCGGTCTCAAACCCGAGTATTTTGATCTTGTAGACGGGATTTTTCTCCTGCCCGCCATATCGGAAACTAAAATGGTGGTTGCCTGCGTCGCAGCCTGGGCAGGCGATGTTCGGCTTATTGACAACATAGTCGTTTAAAGCCTGGCTGCGTTTTTCACCACAGATTTACACAGAGTTTCACAGAGGAAGCACAGAGTTGCACACACATGAAATCAACGCTGTGCTTCCTCTGTGAAACGCTTTGCAAATCTATGGTGAAAACGCAGACATGCTTTTCCACAAGCCCAACTTTAAACTTTAAACTTTAAACTTTGAACTTAACTTTGCGGCATGTCCACCAAATTTCATGGGTTGCGTGTGCGCGATGTGCGGCGCGAAACGCCCGATACCGTATCCATAGCATTTGAAATTCCGGCCGATTTGGCGCAGGAATACCGTTTCACCCAAGGCCAGTACCTGACGATCCGCACGCACCTGAACGGCGAAGAAGTGCGCCGTTCGTATTCCATTTGCAGCGGCACGCACGACGGCGAGTTGCGTGTGGCGGTGAAAAAAGTACATGGAGGTTTGTTCAGTTCTTTTGCCAACAAAATACTTCAGCCGGGCGACATGCTTGAGGTGATGCCACCCATGGGCCGTTTTTTCGTGCCGCTCGACCCTGCCAAACGCGGACTGTACGTGGCTTTTGCGGCAGGAAGCGGCATTACGCCCATCATGAGCCTGATAAAAACGTCCCTTGTAGAAGAGCCGAACAGCCAATTCATGCTTTTTTTCGGAAACCGGGGGTTCGACCACATCATTTTCCGTGAACAACTTGAGTTGCTGAAAAGCACGTACCCCGACCGTTTGTCGGTGCACCACGTGCTCAGCCGCGAATCGCTGAGCAGCAAGTGGTTTCAGGGCCGTCTCGACGGTGAAAAGTGCCGCAACTACGGCCGCATGTTTTTCAATCCCACGGAGGTTGATGCCTTTTTCCTCTGCGGCCCCGAAGAGATGACTTTCGGCGTGAAAGACGCCCTGGAAAGCATGGGCGTTGAAGCCGGACGCATCCACATGGAATTGTTCCTGGCACCCGGCGCCACCAAACCCAAAATTGAGCACACCGAGCCGCGCGAAAGTTTCGACGCTTCCATTCGGGTGATTCAGGACGGTATGGAGTTCGATTTTGCCCTTTCTTCCGACGGCAGTACCCTCCTCGATGCCGCCATGCGTGCCGGGGCCGATTTGCCTTTTTCCTGCAAAGGAGGCGTGTGCAGCACATGTAGGGCAAGAATTTTGGAAGGAGAAGTAGAAATGGAAGTAAATTACGGTCTGGAACCCGACGAACTGGCCGCAGGCTACGTGCTCACTTGTCAGTCGCACCCAAAAACGAAACGGGTGGTGGTATCTTTCGACCTTTGACCAGGATTTTAGGGATTTTGAGATTGGGATTTGGGGATTTGGAAGATTGGATTGGATTAAATAATGCGAAGTCAAATGCCCGGAGTAGTTTCAAATCCTCATCATCCCAATCCCATTAAAATCCATCCAATCAAGAATCCAATCCGATCATCCGAATCCATGCAATCCCATTCAAATCCAATCCCAAAAATCCCTTAAATCCCGTTCAAGACCATGCGCTCACTCTTCAAAATACGCGACAAAGGTTATTACGGTTTCATCGATGCTGCCGGCAGTATCGTGGTGGAACCGCAGTACCTGGAAGCGGGGGAGTACCACAATGGTTTTACCCAGGTACGTGTAAACGGGATGTGGGTACCGATGGATGCTTTGGGAAGGTTGTTTTTGAAAAAGATGTACAGGTTTGTAGGTCCGTTTGAAAGCGGACTGGCGCGTGTGCAAGTGGTACAGCATTGGGGATACATCGATGTTCGGGGCAATGACGCCACGCCGGTTATTTTTGATGCCGCTGGTGATTTTTCCGAAGGGTTGGCCATGGCATCTTTCGACGGGCACACGGGATTTATTGATGCGACCGGAGTATTTATGATTCGTCCGCAGTTTGAAGCCGCCGGTGATTTCAGGGGTGGGCAGGCGCCAGCAGCCCTGAATGGTCTTTGGGGCTATGTGGACAAAAAAGGCGCCTGGGTGATCGAACCACAATGGGACAACGCCCGCCCGTTCGAGGGCAATGTGGCCGTGGTGGTCAGCGGCGAGCGCTGGGGCTTGGTGAATAAAAAAGGCGAAGAAGTGGTGCCGCCACAATTTTCCTTTGTGCAGGGGCACAGCCACGGCGAATTTTTCAACGGTATGGCCCTGGCATACAGCGATGGCAAATACGGCTTCGTAAGTCAGGATGGCCGCGTGGCCATTGAACCCATGTTCGACCTTGCGGGCGACTTCGGCGAAGGCCTTGCACTGGTGGAAATAAACGGCGCTTACGGCTACGTGGACCCCACTGGACGCCTTGCCATCACACCCAAATACGAAGACGCGGGGGTTTTCTCTGACGGCCTCGCCCAGGTGCGCAGCACCGGCCGCTGGGGGTACATCGATACGGAAGGCAAATTTGCCATCACACCTTTTGCCGATGCCGCCACACCTTTCCGCGATGGGCTGGCACTTGTTGTGAACGAAGGCAAATGGCAGTACATCGATCGGTTTGGGGGAATAGTGTGGAGGGAAGATTAACCAATATTGATAACTTATTGGCAAGGAATAGACCGGTATGTTTTAAACCAAGAATAAAGTTGTTTGCGAAATTTTCATGATGGATTAGGA
>JBBSDH010000323.1:0-3735 GCA_038249605.1 Chitinophagales bacterium
CAACATGACACTTAGCTTTTTTAGGGGGGGACGCGGGCCTTAGGCCCGCGCCCCCTCCTCCCGCTGAACCGGTTTCATGTTGGGCGGAGCGAAACAACCCTATCTATTCAACGGAGTGACCTGCTCCCCGCTCCCTGCTGCCTGCTGCCTGCTAATTTATGTATCTTGCACGCCCAATGGCACAGCAACTACTCGACGACCCGAAGGATTGGAAACGGCCGCCCGAAAAACCGGGCAAAATGCCTTTTTACACATGGTGGTCCATGGGGCTGGGCATGGGCATCGCTCTGCTTATCGTCAATCTTCTTGATTTGCGCGGGTATTTTCCCGAATTTTTGATCAATACCGATGTTTTGCATCTCGGCACAACCAAGTTGCTGGTTTGGCTAGTGTTCACTGCCGGCTCCATTTTGTTGTCTCAGTGGCTGATCGATGAAACACCATCGGTAACAGTGCGCACTGCTGCTTTGCAAGGCCTTGGCAGCGGTTTTTTGGCGGAAAGCATATTCCAGTTTTTAAAAATCATTGGCATCAACGCTGGGGATGCGCTCAGCAGTCCGCTCATGACGTTGTTCTCCTTGATGTCCATGGCCTTGTACTGTGCGCTTGTTTGCGCATCGCGGATTTACCTGCTGCGCGGCGGCTCATGGCTTCAACCTTTGATGGGATTGGCATTTTGGCTGGTTTTGGTCAAACTTTTTAGCCTGTTTGGTTGAAACATTGTACCTTTTTTGCCCTAACCTCTTAATTTTCGGCCTGAAATTTGCCATGTCCTTTGGCCCACCGTTCTCCCAAGGGCTGTTTCTCCCAATGGCGCAAGGTCATCTGAGACGAAGTTGTTTGTTTTCCGCCACGAGTTAATCCGACCAAGTATGAACCGAGCATTGTTCTTTTCTGGAATTTGTTTCCTTTTAAACATCCATACCCTTGCAAGTGTGGTACCTGCAAGTGCACCGTCGAATACCTGCAGCCGTCCCGAACTCCTTCAGGCCGGCCAGATCACCGATACTGGAGCAAATTTGACCTGGACCGATGTGGCTGATGCTTACGACGTGGAATTGCGCCAGGCGGGTCAATCCTTTACGGGAATTCCCACCCATGTGTTAAATTCCGATCCACCGTTTGTATTGAACGACCTCTTGCCCGGTCAAAATTACCGATTCGTGGTGCGGGCGCGCTGCGACAACAATGAAGTGAGTGAGTGGTCCAATCCATACAATTTTTCCACCGAACTTAACAACATCCGGCCCTGTCCGCTGCTGTTCGACCTGCGCGATACCTCCTGCATTTCCCAGGTACAAATTTTTAAAATCCACGTAAACGACGCTCCGGGCACTGCTCTGGGAACCGACGTAAACTTCACAGGCCTGCGCCTTGTGGTGGAACATGCCTGGCGCTCCGACCTGCGCATTTGGCTGCGCTCGCCTGATGGTGCTCTGGTGCAAGTGATCGGCGGACTCAATGCCGGCGACCGCAACCTCGGCAATCCTGAAGCGGGCGACTGTGCGCCTTTCATCGAACTTACCGAACAACTCGGCGCTCAACCCTTGAGTGCAGCGGCGGAAAAAGACAATGTAACGGGGTTGTACCTGCCTTTCAATTCGTTTGCTGCTTTTGCAAACGGGCAAAATCCGAACGGCATCTGGCAACTGGAAATTTGCGACGCCAAAGCCAATGATAGGGGAAAACTGCGCACCTGCGCCTTGGTGTTTTCTCAACCAGGCTGCGATCCGCCCGCAGGCCTCACCGCCTCCGACGTGGATGCAAACAGCGCCGATATAACCTGGACGCCCGATGCCACGGGTGACAGCATCCTGGTGGAGTTTGGTTTGGCAGGTTTTCACCCCGGTTCAGGCAATGCACCAAGCATAGGCGGACAAATCATCAAACTTGCCCAACCGGCAGCCCAACCCGTTTTGCTGAATGGATTGTTGCCCATCAAAACCTACGCCGTTTACATCCGACGCCAATGCGCACCCGGGTTTTGGGGTGCAAATTCACCAGCTTTAGAGTTTATGACCAATTGTCCGGCCACCCTGCTCGAAAACGTGAATGCCCTGGCCAGTTGTCCGACCGGATGCGCCGATCCATGCCCCTTGCCCGGACTGTGGCAAAATGTGGGCGGCGACGACTACGAATGGAAGGTGCGCAGCGGGCCGGGACATACGTATCCCATCGCCGGACCACCCTCGGCATCGGGCGGCAGCGGCAAGTATCTTTTTTTTAGAAATTCATGCACATTTAATGGCGCCTTCGGCAAAAAAGCGGCGTTGCGTACCCGTTGCATACAGGTATTTGCCCCTGCAAACGCGTCGTGCCATTTTTCGTTCGACTTGTACATGAACACCAAAACGGGTTTGATGAGCACGTTGGAATTGCAGGCTTCGACCGATGGCGGACAAACATGGGCAAGCCTGCGTACCTGGTCGGGCAACCGCGGCAAACAATGGCGCCGCGAATACATCAACCTCAGTGCCTACCACAACCAAATCGCCCTGTTTCAACTGGTCGCCACAGGCACCTATGGCATTTACGGCGACATAGCCATCGACAACCTGGCGTTTTACGGTTCTTCCGCCGCCGGAACACCCGACTTTGTTTTTTACCGCGACAATGACGGCGATAATTTTGGTGTTTTGGATCAAAAACTCATCGCCTGCAATCCAACCGTGCCGCCTGGTTATGCTGCCGTGGCAGGCGATTGCGACGATGCCAACGATGCCATTTATCCGGGCGCCGTTGAAATTTTGTGCAACCAGCAAGACGAAAACTGCAACGATATGGCCGATGATTCGCTCGTGCCTACCCCCATGGGAACAGGGGCCGCTGTTTGCAAGGATTTTGATGCCTTACTTACTGCAAACGGCGATCCTAACGGCGTTTTTTATTGGTTCGACGCACCTTTTGGAGGCCAATTGCTGGGTACTGGATCTGTTTTGTCGCTCATGGAACCTCCTTCGAGTTCGGTGTATTATCTGGTCGACTCCATAACCGGCCCATTGGCCGGATGTTCCAGCGTCCGCATACCTGTTATCCTCACGGTACGGCCTGTTCCCGAACTGATGCTCGAAGGTCTGAACCCCGTTTTGTGCCCGGGTAAAAGCATCGATCTTGCCGATTTGCCCATCGTGGACCTCGCGTCCGCGAACGGTGCTCTAACATACCACACAGGATTTCCGACTTCTGTGGCCAACCAACTTTCCAATACGTTGGTCACGCCCGTCGGACCAACGATTTATTACATCAAAAGCACGACGGTCTTTGGTTGTACGGATGTAATGGCTTTGCAGGTCAACTTTTTTCCCGCCCCCCAGGTAGGCATTGCCCAAGGCGATTCGGTCGCCTTGTGCCGAGGCAAAAGCATCAACCTGCAGGCAGTTCCGACTGCGCCAGGAACACCCCCTCACGAATACAACTGGAGCAACGGACTCAATTTCGCCAACATACCTGTGCAGGCGTCCATGACACCCGGTGTGACCCAAACCTACACCATTACCCTCACCGATGCCAATGGGTGTTCTTCAACCGATGCCATCAAGGTTCATTCCCTCAACAACGTTTCGCAAACCGCCATAGTTGAAGTCAACCATGTGGATGTGTGTGGCGGGAACGATGGTTTCATCCGCCTCAATCCGCTCGACGGGACGCCGCCTTACCAGATTCAGTGGTCGGGTCCCGTTACCGGAATGCTTTCCAACATAACGGGTGTGGCCACGCTTGCCGGACTCACCCAGG
>JBBSDH010000324.1:0-3707 GCA_038249605.1 Chitinophagales bacterium
CATGTACAAAAACATCCTCGTGGTAGGATCCGAAATGCACTCCATGGGCCTCGATTTCAGCACCCGCGGCCGCAACGTAACGGTCATCTTCGGCGACGGCGCAGGAGCTGCCATCGTGCAACCTACCGACGAACCCAACCGAGGTATCCTGAACACCAAACTGCATGCCGATGGTACCTGGGCCGAAAAACTGGCCTTCATCAATCCGGGTGCACACGGCGGTTACCATGCCAACAAAATGGGCGAAGAAACGGACTTCGGTTACCCACCTCCCGATACCTACGGCGAAATCTTCATCACCCAACACATGATTGATACAGGCCAGATGTACCCCAACATGGAAGGGCAGCTTGTATTTAAAACTGCAGTGCAGAAATTCCCGGAAGTCATCAACGAAGGCCTGAAAGACGCCGGTCTCACTACAGCCGACATCAACATGTTCATTCCCCACCAGGCCAACCTGCGCATCAGCCAGTTCGTGCAAAGGATCATGGGCCTGTCCAACGATCAGGTGTGGAACAACATCCAGCGCTATGGCAATACCACCGCTGCCTCTATTCCCATCGCCCTCAGCGAAGCCTGGGAAGCTGGCAAGGTCAAGGAAGGTGACATCGTTTGCCTGGCAGCTTTTGGAGCAGGGTTTACGTGGGCATCGGCGCTCATGCGCTGGTAAGCGTGTGTTTTGGGTTTGTTCGCTTCAAAACCAAAATCCAAATTACGCTAAGAGCCTGTTCAGATTTCAGTTCTGCTTGTAGGGTGGCAATTTAAATTTAATGGGTACTTAGCTTCCATGAGCCTTTTACGACCATCCGCGCAACAAACACTACCTACAAATACTGCACCATGCGCATTCAAAGTTTGTTTCTTGTACTTTGCCTAACTGCAAGCGGCGTCGAAGGACAATCGTACCTGCACCGCTTTCCAAATACCTCCAACGATCAGTTTTTTTCCTGCATTTTACCCATGAGTGGCGCGCGCGCAGCGGCCGGAGGAACCGCTTTTGTTCAAAGCGACAGAGCTGTTGTGGTGCTGCTCAATGATGACGGCAATGTATTGTGGAACCGCTTCTACTCGGGCCCGCCCTCCAGCACATGGACAGCCAACGGCTTCGGTGAAACCTCCGACGGCGCTATTCTTACCCTCTTCTACAGTACCTCAGCGCAAAGGGTAATCACCAGTCTGGCGCGCTTGTCGGCACAAAACGGACAGGTCCTGAGTGCCCAGCAACTTGGCAACAACGAACGCTTCGCCGCGTACCTTGACATCCGGCGCTCGTCCGACGGCTTCGTCTTGGGTGGCCAAGTTGACGATAGCAACCAAAAAAGCTGCTTCAGCCTCATGAAAACTGACCTTGAAGGCAATATTCTGTGGCAACGCTCGGTACGCGACAGTGCTCTGGAAGCGTCGATTAGTAAAGTCGCAGTTGCCGACGACGGTTCATTTTGGGCTCTGGGTCAAGCGCAAAGCAATTTCACCACCGCAGAGGTGGTTTTGCTGCATTTTGATCCCAACGGTACATGGCTGAACGCTTTTCGGATGCAACCGCTGGCGCCTGGCCGCAAAGTTAGCCCCATCAGCATCGATTACCAGCCTGGTACAGGTCCTGTTGTAGGCTTGTACTATTTCCTCGACGGTCCTTCCACAATTCAGCCCCTTGTCGTTCAATGCAATACACAGGGCAACGTACTTTGGGCAAAGGAAGTGACGACGCCGCCCTCTACTTACCAACTGCCGTTGGTGCGCCGCTTGTCCGACGGCAACCTGCTCGTAAGTTGCGGGAGCGGCGGCAGCCCCAACCTTGGTGTGCTGCTCAAACTGTCTCCTCAAGGCGAAACCCTTTGGGCGCGTGACTTTACCGCCAACGACGGTGTAGAAGCCCTGCTGGCCATTGAGGTCGACGCCGCCGATAACGTCTACGGTGTAGGCATTGTTTTCGCACCCTTACCCGCCTTAGAACGCAAAGGTTTTGTTTTCCGAACCGATGATGCCCGCTTCGACTCGGCCTCCTGTTGCAGCCGCTCCGTGGGTTGGGTTACGGCTGCAGTGCCTTTTACCACACAGCCCATCGCCCTTCAACCCGGCTACGAGGCACAGCCCCAACCGGTTACGCTGTCCCAGTTGCCAGGGACCACCAGCCGCGAGGTAGTTTGCCAGTCGAACCCCGAACCGATCATCACCTTATCCGAAACGGTGGTTTGCCCCGGCCAGTGCGTACGGCTGGCGCTGGTCCCACCGTCTTCGGACGGTGCCGCGTTCTCTTTCGTTGCACCAGGCGCCCAACCACAACAAGGACTGATTGCTGACTCCGCTACGGTTTGTTTTCCCAACGAAGGTTTGTACACCATCAGCCTCGACGCCGGCGTGTGCGCACGATCGGCAACCCAGGTGCGCGTGCGCCAGCTGATACCAAACGCCTTTACCCTTTCCGACTCCGTTGTGTGCCCCGGCGCGTGCGTGAGCATCGTGTCCTCAGCTCTCAGCGATACGCTTTCCTATGTTTGGGTATTTCAGGGCGCATCTTCCGATACGGTGGTCACAGGTCCGATACCGCCAGCAGAAGTTTGTTACGCATTGGCAGGCATGTACACCCTGCAACTCACCATCGAAGGTTGCGGCACAAGCGCCCAAACACTCGAGGTGTCCACACGACCTTTTGCGGTTCCCAATGCCTTTACGCCCGACGGCGATGACGTCAACGACATTTTTTCACCCCTCATCGACTGCCCAACGGGTAAGTACCAACTAAAGGTGTACAACCGTTGGGGCCAGAGGGTATTCACCTCCGACGACCTGACGGTAGGATGGGACGGTATGCAAAACGGCACGCCCTCGGTATCGGATGTGTACGTGTGGACTCTCGAGTTTGACGACGTGCATGCCGACGGGCAAGTGGTCCGACGCCTTGAGCATGGCAATGTTACGTTGATACGCTAAACCTAAGCATTTTCAAATCTTCCCAAAACCTTTTGTACGATTTATCCACCACTTCCGGGTTCTCAATCGCCACTTCGCCAAGCAGTGACAGTGGTGCGAACGCCATGGCCATGCGGTGGTCGCCGTAAGTGGCAAACTGCACAGCGCCTTCCCAAGGCGCCTTCCCATCGACCATGTAGTAGGTTTTATTCGGAAATTTTTTGGAAAAATGCGGCGGTAATTTGCTGAAAGCGACCTGAACTTTTTTCAATTCGTTTTTAAGGGCTGCGATGCGGTCAGTTTCTTTGATGCTGAGCGTTTGCAATCCGGTGAACAAGCCATTGACACCCAAGCCGGCGCACACCACGGCAAGGGTTTGGGCGATGTCGGGGCAATCGACGAAATCCCACTCGAACAATGGTTTGGGTGGTTTACCCGATTTTTTCAAAAATACGCCTTCCTGGTTGAATGTCGTTTCCACGCCCAGCGAAGCCATCATCCGGTGCAAAACGGCATCGCCTTGCCAAGAGTTTTCGAACAGTCCGTTGAGTTGCAATTCGGCTTCTGTAGAAAGCGCTACGAAGGCGTAATAGTAAGATGCCGCCGACCAGTCGGCTTCCACGGCAAAAGTTGTAGGTGTGTAGGCGCCGGGTGTTACCACGAGTATGTCGTTTTCCCAGTCGGCTGAAGCGCCGAGATGGCGCATAAGTCCAAGCGTCATTTCGAGGTAAGGTTTGGACACGAGCGGACCGTCGGGTTCGAGCCTTAGCCCCAGGGGCAGGTACGGACCAATG
>JBBSDH010000325.1:0-3690 GCA_038249605.1 Chitinophagales bacterium
CATTGATTTTCACTTCTTACGGAGCATCCCTTCGCATCCTGGCAGGATTTCTCCTAAGGTCGAAATTGAGTGAAGGTAAGGACCGTCAGGTGTCTCGCTTTGCTCGACATGACAGCGCTTTTGTTTGGCATTTTTGTTTCCGATGGTTGGTAGGACAGCGCGTTTGTTTAGCATTTTTGTTTCCGTTGGTTGGCAGGACAGCGCAATTGTTGGGAATTTTTGTTTCCACAATAATATCAACCGAAAAAAGCGCTGTCATGTCGAGCAAAGCGAGACACCCCAAGCAACGTACAGCGGGTACGGTTGGCCAGAAAAAAAAATCAGAGAACACCAGATTGCAACAATGGGAGTTGCACCAAAATGGAGGAGGCTTTTACCTTCCCAACAGCAACGTGTTTTCCCCAAAATACTCCTTAAAAGTGAGGGCGAACGTGCCAGGGTTGCTGAAACCGACCATGTCGGCGATGGCCTGTGGTGTACCTGCGCGTTTTTCGAGCAGCACTTTGGCTTTTTCGAGGCGCATTTCGCGGATGAGCTGCATGGGTTCCTTGCCGGTGAGCGCCTTGAGTTTGCGGAAGCAATGGTTTTTGCTCAATTGCAGTTTGCGCGCCAGGTCGTCGGCCATGAAGTCGGGATCGGCGAGGTTGGTTTCCACGGTTTGTACAGCGCGGAGCAGGAAAGGATCTGCGAGCGTTTGGCTGCGGTCGGTGAAATAAAGGTGCAGGAAGCGGCTGAATTGCTCGTGTTGTTCGAGGTGGGAATTGAGCAGGTGTTTAACGGACGCGTCGAATTCGGTGTCGAGCACCGGACGGGTAAACCAGGCTTCGGCGCCGGCGCGCAGGGCGTCGAGTTTGCCGTCGTTGCCGTGGCGTTCGCTGAGCAGGATGACGGGGATGTGGTTGGTGCGTTCGCTGAGTTTGATCTGGCGTACGATGTCGATGCCAGTTTTGCCGTTGAGTACCGCATCGCAAATGATCAGGTCGGGCAGTATTTCACCTGCTTTGTGCAATCCTTCGTTGGCATTGTCGGCCACTTCCACCTGGAAACGGTCGGCCAGCAAAGATTTCAGGTACAACACCACCTGTCGGTTGGGTTCGATCACCAGCGCTGTTTTATCGGGCCGTTCACCCAAAACAGGGGGAGGAAGGGTCGGTTGTTTGACCGAGCCAGATGCTTCCTGCAAGGCCAAGGCACCCGCCTCGGCGGCCTGGATGCCGGATTTGTGCAACAGTTCGGCGCGCATCATGTCAAACTCCAACTCCTTGCGGTCCATGCGCGCACGCGAGCGCTGGGCTGCCCTGTAATTGGCCAGCAACAAGAGAAGGAAAACAAGGGCCACCGAACCGGCAAGCAGGTAGGCCCGGTTGCGTTCGACGGTGATGGTATTCTCCTGACGGGCTTGTTCGAGCGCAAGCATTTGTTGCATCGAATCGATGCTGTGCCTCATGGCCCTGATTTCAGAGCGTTGGGTTCGGCTGCTCAGGGTGTCCTGCACCGTATTGAGCATCTGTTGGGTGGTGAGTGCGCGATCGGGAAGTTGCCAGTCGCGGTAAGCAGTGACCAAGGCGGAGAGCAGGGCTGCTTTGGTCACTGGATTGGCGTCGCGTCGCGCGTCCACTTCGGCTTCGTTGAAAAAAAGCCAGGCGCTCTGTTCGTCTTTGTTGTGGTGGTAAATGCCCGAAAGCAACGGTATGGCTTCGGCCGGACAAAGGACCCGTTGCCGGCGCATGAACAAGCGCATGCCAACCGCTTCTACCTGTGCCTGCTCGTAATTGCCAGCTTGTACCAGCGAGCGCAATAGGTCGAGTTTTTGCGTCAGAGTATCGCGTACAGCAGCATCCTGCGCGTGTACTGCGGGCAGGCTGACGACAAACAAGAGCAACAATAGTAGAAACGGGCGCATCGTGGACAAAGTTTTCAGGAAGATGCTGGTTGGTATCAGGTTATTGTTGCAAATGTACGGGAAAAATGCGCTTCTGTTATTTAGAATTGATCAAAATCAACAAAAGAATTGATACAACTGCAACACATGAACGTCCTAAGGTGTCGTACCTTTACATCAAATCAAAGACGCATGAAAAAGACGCATCTTTTGGCCATAGGCATTGTAGCCATTGCAATTGCCATTCTTATTTCCGCGAGCAAAGACGTAACCACTTACGCCAATTTTGACCAGGCAACCCAAAGCGGTGAAAAGGTCAAATTGGTGGGCCAACTCGTAAAGGACAAACCGGTGGAATACGATCCTGAGAAAAATCCGGATTACCTCGCTTTTTACCTCGAAGACGACAAAGGTCAGGTACGGCGCGTGGAAATGAAAGCCGGCAAACCACAGGATTTTGAACGTTCTGAATCCATTGTGCTCACCGGTCAAATGCAAGGCAATGTTTTCGCAGCCAGCGACATGTTGCTGAAATGCCCTTCCAAATACAAGGACCAGGAGGTTTACGTAAGAGAGAAAAGTTCGTAAAAAAACATTACTACCATGGATTACATAGGCGAGCATTTACTCCCCGGACAAATAGGACACCTGCTCGCAGTTTTGTCCTTTGTGGCTGCACTTCTTTCTTCCATTGCTTATTTCTGGGCAACGCAAAAACGTGCAACGCCCGATTACGAGGGCTGGCGCAACCTCGGACGGTTTGGTTTTTTGCTGCACGGCCTCACCACGTTTGGTGTTATTGCCGTATTGTTTTACATCCTCACCGGTAAAATGTACGAATACCAGTACGCCTGGGCCAACATTTCCGACGATTTGCCGATGGAATACGTCTTTTCCGCTTTTTGGAAAGAACAACAAGGCAGTTTCCTGCTTTGGAGCTTTTGGCACATTGTGCTTGCGGTAGTCATCATGCTGCGCGGCGGCCGTTGGGAAACACCCGTTCTGGCTGTTGTCGCCCTCGCCGAAGCCATCATCGCTTCGATGATTCTGGGTCTTTATTTCGGCGGTTTCCGGCTCGGCGCCAATCCGTTCGACCTGCTTCGTGAGGTCATGGATGCACCCATTTTTGCCCAAGCCGACTACCTTTCCAAAATAAAGGGCAACGGCCTGAATCCGCTTTTGCAGAATTACTGGATGACCATTCACCCACCCACTTTGTTCCTCGGGTTCGCCAGCACGGTTGTTCCCTTTGGGTATGCCGTGGCAGGTTTGTGGACACGAGAACACACCGAATGGCTTAAACCGGCCCTGAAATGGGCGCTTTTCAGCGGCGCCATCCTTGGTCTTGGTATCCTCATGGGCGGCGCTTGGGCCTACGAAGCCCTGTCGTTCGCCGGCTACTGGGCCTGGGACCCCGTGGAAAACGCTTCCCTGGTACCCTGGATCGTTATGGTGGCAGGTATCCATACCAACCTCATCGCCCGCAATACGGGGTATTCCATCCGCAGCACCTACGGGTTTTACCTGATCTCGTTTTTGCTCATCCTGTATTCCACTTACCTCACACGCAGCGGCATTCTGGGCGACACCAGTGCCCACGCATTCACCGAAATGGGACTGGGTTTTCAGCTCATCCTGTTCATTGCTTTGTTTTCAGTTTTTCCATTGGTTTTGTACCTCACACGTTACAAAGGAATTCCAGGCAAAAAAGTGGAGGAAGCAACCAATGCACGTGAATTTTGGATGTTTATCGGTGCTTTGGTGCTGTTTTTCTCGGCCATCCTGATCACCGGCGCTACCTCCCTGCC
>JBBSDH010000326.1:0-3641 GCA_038249605.1 Chitinophagales bacterium
CATTGCTGGGCGTGGTTCCGCGAAACTGCCACGAGGCGCCGTTGTTGGTGGAACGGTACACATCCTTGCGGCCGAGCATGGCATAAAACGTAAGTGTTCCGTTGGCGGCACGGTGGCCGCGGAGTTGGCAAGCCACACCTGAAGGCAGGGTGCTCGTATTCAAAAGGGTCAGGTTCGGACCGTTAAGTTCGTACAATTTGGCGCTTTGATTCAACAGATACGCCACGTTTCCGCCTTCTGGTGCCCAAATGGACACCTGGTCGGTACTTCCGTGGTCGAACTGGTGCATGAGCTGGAAAGTTTCGCCGCGGTTTGCCGAATGGTAGAGCCAAATACGGCTGGCCCAGGGGGTTGCATCCCAAGTTTGCACGAGGAAATACAGGTTCAGCGCGCCGTTGTTTTCCACCGAAACGAGTTGTCTGGTGCCTCCCCAGTTGTCGTAATACGTCGGACCTGTGGCTTGTTTAAAATCGGCCCCATCGTTGTCGGAGTACCACACTTGTTTGCCGATGGTGGTCAGGATGCGGTTCACGCCATTTGCTTCGGGCAAAACCTGCAAGGCGCGGGTATTGAAACGCAGGTCGCGGTTCAGGTTTTCCCAATTGTTTTGTGTCAAAGAGCGGCGCCACAACATGCCGCCGTCTGAAATGGTGTACAGGTTGTTGGAACCGGCGTCGTAATCCAGGGCAATCACGCTTCCTGCCTGATCTACTGAACCGCGTTCGCGCCAGTCTCCTTTGATGCGGCCGCCGGCGTACAGGTTGGTGTAGCGTTCCTGGGAGTTCATTCCGGACAACATTTCGTATGCTTCCAGCATGGCGCGTTCGTTTTCCTGCTTCCAGTCTGTGCCCGGCGCGGATCGGTGCGACAGTTCCCAGTACTGGTCGCGCAGTTTCAGCATGCCGTGCTCGCCCTCTTCGCCTTCAAAAGGTTTGGGGAAAAAATGTTTTTGGGAAAAATAAAAAAGGGCGGCTGCCGCAGAAAAGAGGAGTAGCAAGCGAATTTTCATGTGTTTTCGGATTGAACCGCCAAATATAAAAAAATCCGTTTTAATCCGTCAGATCCGTTCCAATACGAAGATGCTATGGAACACGGATGAACGCGGCACTAATGCCGCGTATGCGCAATTCAGCATTTTAAGAAACTAATGCCGCTTGCTGTGGGCGTACTTAACTATAGCCACCAAAAACACGCCTCCAATAATATTACCCAGCGTAGATAGTACTTGAAACCTGAGAAATTGACTCCAGCTTATTTGATTGGCTTCTCCAAAAAAAGCCATAAACACCTCTATGGAACCCACTATGCAATGGTGCAGTCCGGCAATACTTATCAAAAAGGTTACCAAAAATATCATCACCACCCGGCTAAAAGTATCTTGTGCCGAACTCAGCAGCCACGAAAGCATTCCCATCAGCCAGCCTGCCATAATGCTGCTGATCAGGGTAGCGCTTACGCTGTATTTGACCATTTTTTCCGATACAAAATAAAAAAAATCTTTTCCGATCAGGTGCATTTCTGCGTTAAAAACCAGCGAAATACTTCCAAAAATATACCCCCCTACCAGGTTGCCCACATAAACAATGAACCAGAGTTTGGCCAAACTGCCCAGGGTGGCTTCGCCATTCATGACGGGGATGGTGGCCAGCGTAGTATGCTCGGTAAACAACTCGGACCTGCCGATGATGACAAAAACATACCCGATCGGATACACCAAAGCCATCATCAGGGTGAGTTGACCTGTGGAGGATTCATTTTTGAAAAGCGTATAAATGATCCCGATTGTTAAAATGCTGAATCCTACTTCCAAACCTGCCGACAAAGAAGACAAAAACAGCCCCAAATCCGACCGGTTGTATTCTTTCAATCCAGCTTGGATTTGTTCATGCATGATTTCATAAGCCTCTTTTGGCTTTTCTTCGGGATTGGTTTTAGGTGAGGTAGACATAGATAGAAGCCAATAAATAAGTTAAGCGATGAGCTTGATTTGTATTTTAAACAGGGTGTAAGTTAACTTTTTATTCAAGATATAACTCAATGATTAAATTCGAATTACATTTTAACATTTTTGAAAGCAGGTGCATTCGAACGGTGCTCTGCAGCAAATTTTCCTTTTCTTTGCCCTAAAACCACCTTACCCCGTGCTCGAAATAGAAATCCTCTCCGCCGGCGCTGGCAGTGGCAAAACATACACGCTGACCCAAAGGCTGGCGACTTTGCTGCGCACCAACGTGAAACCCGCCGGAATCCTCGCCACCACTTTTACCCAAAAAGCTGCAGCCGAACTCCAGGAACGCGTTCGCGTTCGCCTGCTCGAAGAAGGACTCACCGAACAAGCCAACGAACTCGGCAGCGCCCTCATCGGTACGGTGCACAGCGTGGGCGTACGCCTGCTCCAACGATTCGCTTTCGAAGCTGGCGTGTCGCCGCTGGTGGAAATCATCGCCGAAAACGACGGACAACGCATCTTCAACGAGTCGCTCGCCCAGGTACTCTCGTCCGACCGCATCGAAGCCATGAATACCCTGGCCGACAAACTCGGTCTCACCAAAAAAACCATAGGCGAACCCTACGACTGGCGTGCCCAAATACGCGACGTCACCGACGTGGCACGCGCCAACAACTTCAACGCCGATACCCTGCGCCTGAGCCGCGACCGATCCATCGCCGCCTTCGAAACACTGCTGCCGCCTGCCCTCACCACCGACGGCAGCGCATGGCTCCTGCACACTGTCCACCTCATCGAACAAACCGTCGTCGCCCTCGAAGGCAACACAGATACCGATGATACTAAAAAAACCGCCGACGTGCGCGAAACCCTGCGCCAGTCCCTTAACACCATCAAAAATACCGGCCGCCTGCACTGGTACGAGTGGGCCAAACTCAGCAAATTGGAAACCGGGGCCAAAAGCCGCAACCTTTTTGAAGACCTGCAAACGGCGCTGCGCCAGTACGACCAACTGCCCCAACTGCGCGAAGACGTACGCGCATTCACCTCGCTCCTGTTCGACATCGCCACCGACGCGCTCACCGAGTTCGAAACCTACAAGCAAAAACGCGGCCTGATCGATTACACCGACATGGAAACGTACGTGAGCCGACTGCTGCGCATCCCGTCCGTACGCACCACCCTCGCCGGCGAACTGCAATTGTTGCTCGTAGATGAGTTTCAGGATACCTCGCCCATCCAACTCGACATCTTCCTGCAACTCAGCCAAATTGCCCAAAAATCCATTTGGGTAGGCGATCCCAAACAAAGCATCTATGGCTTCCGCGGCGCCGAACCTGCCCTCATGCAGGCCATCGTGGACGCCTCCGGAGGCATCCGCGAGGAAAACATTTTGAAAAAATCGTGGCGCAGCCGTCCCGACCTGGTGTACGCCGCCAACGGCATGTTCACCCGCGCTTTCAACACCATGCCGCCCGAACAGGTGGCCCTGGAACCGGCGTTTACCCATGAAAACGAGGCCGCCTTCGGCAAAATACCGCACGCTTTGGTACACTGGCGTTTCAAATTTGAAGCCGACGACCGCCGTGTGCCCGGCGCTCCATGGACCGAAAACTGCATCGCACGGCAAATCGCAGAACTGCTGGGAAAACAATGGCCGGTATTCGAAAAAGGCAGGAAAACCGTCCGGCCC
>JBBSDH010000327.1:0-3597 GCA_038249605.1 Chitinophagales bacterium
ACCCCACTCCGTAATGCTTGCAGAAGGTTCAGAGGTAAGTGTGGACTGGAAAAGAGTACGTTTTTAAAAGAAAAAAGGCATGGTTCTAACAATTGAAAATATTCTGCTTGTTGGTTCCTAATTGCTTTTTATAAGCACCATTGTAGGCAAAACATCTTGCAAGTTTAGAGTGCCTATGTTGTTACTCTTTTTGGCAATTGGCATGCTTGCGGCTATGCCGTAGCCAAAGCAGACATCTATTTACTGCACCCGGCAACTTATTCAGAATTGTAAATTTTGCAGCAAAACAGGAGGTAAATCCGGAATTAAACGGAATCGAAAATATTTAACAATACCATTTATGGAAATCTGGAAGCTGGCATTGGAGAATTATGGATTACTGCCACGGCTTATTACAAGCGAATATTCCAGAAAAAAACCTGGCTCGCCCCCCTACTTCTTAGCCGTCTGACTCGGCCTTACCTCAATCTTACTCGGCAAGGTCCGCGGGTTCATGTGGAGCAGGTCTACCACCATCTGTCCCAGATCTTCGGGTTGTATTTTCCACGCGTCGCTGGCATTGGGTTCGTGGTTGTTGAAATGCGAAGCCACCGAACCCGGCATGATGGTAGAACATTTGATGCCTGCATCCCGCAGGTCGAGCATAACGGCTTGCGTGAAGCCTACCAGTCCAAATTTGCTCGCATTGTACGCCGAGGCCGACGGAAAAAAATTGGTTCCTGCCAGACTGGAGATGCTGATGAAATATCCTTTGGCCGCCGTTAGTGCCTCTAAGGAAGCTTTGAGGCTGTAAAACACACCGGTAAGATTGGTATCGAGGGTTTCGTGCCATTGCTCCGGGGTTATCTCCGTGATGGGGGCAAAATGGCCGACGCCTGCATTGGCAACGAGCACATCAAGGCGACCAAATGCTTCGAGGGTTTTGGCCACTGCGTTTTTTTGTGCATCAAAATCGCGGACATCGGATGCGATGCCGATCACTTTGCCAGGGCCAGTTTTGGAGAGTTCCTGTGCTGCTGCGTCCGCATCCTTTTGGTTGCGGCTGGTGATGGCCACGTTTACACCTTCTTTCAGCAAGCTGGCAGCAATGCCGTAGCCAATGCCTTTGCTGCCCCCGGTGACGAGGGCTGTTATTCCTTGGAGAGTTTTCATACTTTTTGAAACGTGGGGAATGTGAAATGGTTCATGTGTACGGTCAGGTTGATTGAGATTTGTGTGTGGCCAGAAACCGTTTTACGCTCGGTACGTCACCCGGTGACAAAAAAGTAACCGGGTGACGTAGCTGTTTAGGCATCCTCTACGCTCCTCGTCACCGGGTGACTCACCGGAAGCAGTGTGTGAGCGCGGCAGGAGTTGTTGAGAAGCATTCGTTTACAACATTGCCCTTTGCATAGCGCGGGTGTCCCTTGCAGGCACCCCTACTGTATTTTCACCCTCACCCCTTTGCTGTGCGCACTGAATTCAGGCGCGTACATGCACTGCAGCGTACTAATTCCGTTGGAAAATTCGCCGCGCAGGTTGGCCACAAGGGTGTATTCCAACACATGGGTGCCTTTGGGCAGGTAGTCGAAGAAAAAGTGCGTGGCCAGATCTTTGGTGCTTTCGTAGTATCCCAGACTGCCTTTCCACCTATACCCGCTCAACACGTTTACGGGCTCAAGGCCGCTGCCGCGCATGTCCTTGAGGTGCAGGTATTCCATGGCTCGGTCGGTGGTGATTTCGATGCGCACGGTGATTTTGTCGCCGGGTTTCAGCGGATCGGCGGCGGTGATGGCTTTGAGCACCGGTCCTTTGTCGGTGTTTTCCGCGCGGTACAGTTCCTTTTTCAACTTCAGGGGCGTGTTGTTGAAGGTTTTTATGTTGTCGAGGTCTTCAAAGTATTGGAAATAAGCGGCACCCCAGGCCGGACCGGCATTGGGATTTTCTACCTTGATGTTTTCCCAGTTGTTTTTGATCTCGGAGCCTTGCCATTGCTGTTTGAAATAACCAGTGCCGGCTTCGTATTCGGGCATCTTGATGGTTTTGTTACCCACGGTGACCTGTACTGGTTTGGTGGAGGTCAGCCAATTGTCGCCGTGCAACAGCAAGGCGTATACGGCTTCGGCAGTGGCTTTGGTGCTGTTCCAGCGGTTGGTTTGTTTGTTTTTCAACAACCAGATGCGCAGTTCTTCCACGGCTTTTTTGTCGCCGGCCACTTCATCGAACACTTCCACCATGAGTGCTTGGGTTTCGATTGGGAGCTGGTACCAGTACATGCCCCAGTCGAAAGGCCAGTACATGCCGAGTTCGTCTTTTACGATGGCGCGTTCGCGCAATGAGGCCACGATTTTTTGCGCAGCTTCTTTTTTGCCATGGCGGTGCAAAACGAGGGCGAGCAACCCCTCCTGGTACAAACCTTTGCCCAGCCAGTGTTTTTCGGCCTGCGACAGGTAATACGGGATCACCGGACTGTTTTGCGCATCGGTTTTGTAAAACGAACGGGCGTACAGGAAGTGGATTATGATGTTGTCGAGGTGGTCGTCTTCCCACTTTGCTTTGCCTGCGGTTACCTGTTTTTCAAGTTCCTTGTATTGTTTCAACGCTTCTTCTTCGCAATAAGCAAGGGCTTTTCCCACCATGACGGTTGAACGTTCATCGTTGTCCATGCTCAAGGCGCCGAGTTGTTTCAGGTGACCAAAACCTTGCACCATGTATTGCGTGATGTACCAGTTTTCGCGGCCGCCCGGGAACCAGCTCCAACCGCCGTTGGGCGATTGCCTTTCTTCCAGGGTGCTGAGGGTGCGTTCGCGCTCGTTGGCCATGCGGTTGAGGTCGAACAACAAAGCGATGTTTTGCTTTTGCTGTTCTTCGCTTTGGGCTTCGAGCACCCACGGCGTTTCTTCCAAAAGGGCCGATTTGAGTTCCTGGTTTTTGCTCAGGTTCGATTTTATGGCGTCCGTGCCTTTCCAGCTTTCAAACACGCGGCGCAGGTTGGGTATTTTTTGCGTGACGCTGTGCGCGAGGGTGTTGGCGTAAAAACGGCTGAAAATTTGCTCACTGCACTCGTGCGGGTATTCCATGAGGTACGGCAGCGACTGCACGGCATACCATGCCGGGTTGCTGCTGAACTCGAGGGTAAACTTGTGCGGCTTGAGCGTGCCAGACTTGTTGTTCAGGGCATCGAACTCGTAGGTACGCGTTTGTCCACCACGCAAGGTCATGAGCATGGTTTCGGTCACGAGCATGCGGTTGGTGAGCACGGGAAGCGTGCTTTCTTCGCCGTCGCGGTGTTGTCCGGCCTCGGCAAAAACCTGCCACGTGAGGGCGCCGGTGAAGTCTGCCGGTACTTTGAGGTTCCAAGTCAGCGGCGCGCTTTGTTTGGCATCGGCCGTAAACGTCACGGTGTTGGCCGTATTGGCAAAAGCCGCGTCGATGGGCGCCAGCGTGTTGGCATCCATGAGTTTGAGCGTGGCTTTGCCCGTCATGGGTTTGTCGGTCATGTTGCTCACTTTGGCGCTGAAGGTCACCAGGTCGCCTTCGCGCAGGAAACGGGGTGGATTGGGGATCACCATGAGTTCTTTTTGGGTCACTACTTCGCGCACGGCAAGGGCCTGTTTC
>JBBSDH010000328.1:0-3567 GCA_038249605.1 Chitinophagales bacterium
CAGGATTTCCAAACTGGACAAAAATAAACCGGTTATGGTTTATTGTGCTGCGGGTGGAAGGAGTGCAAGTGCCGCTGATCAATTTACTTCGCTGGGATTCACCAAAGTTTATGATCTCAACGGAGGCATCAGGGCATGGCAAAGCAGCGGTAAAAAAACCGTAAAATAAAAAATACTTATGGACAAATATATTGATGTGTTTGTCAGAGCATACCAGGGTTACGCCCGGTACCTGTGGCATGAAATAACACATCCTCACTGGGGGAATTATTTTTACTGGCTGATTGCCATTTCCCTGGTGGTGTACCTGCTCGAGATGGCGTTTCCATGGAGGAAAAACCAACCGCGTGTACGTGAAGATTTTTGGTTGGACACCTTTTACATGTTTTTCAATTTTTTCCTGTTTTCGCTTGTAGGCTACGCTGCCGTATCAGATTTGGCAGTCAATGCATTCAACGACCTGCTGGCAACCGCGTTCGGCATACGCAACCTGGTAGCGATCAACATTGCTTCAACGCCTGTTTGGGTTCAGTTTCTAATCTTATTCCTTGTACGGGATTTCATCCAATGGAATGTTCACCGCATGTTGCACCGTGTACCCTGGCTGTGGAAATTCCATGAAGTACACCATTCGGTGCGCGAAATGGGATATGCGGCCCACCTGCGTTACCATTTTATGGAAACCATTGTGTACCGCACGGTGGAGTACATTCCCTTAGCCATGATCGGATTTGGCATTCAGGATTTCCTGCTGGTCCATTTGTTCGCACTGAGCATCGGTCACCTCAATCACGCCAACATTTACCTGCCACTCGGACCCTTGCAGTACCTTTTCAACAGTCCGCAAATGCACATTTGGCACCACTCCAAAGAGCTTCCCAAAGGCGCCTACGGTGTCAACTACGGCATATCCCTGAGCGTTTGGGATTATTTGTTCGGCACGGTGTGGATGCCCAAAAACGGAAGGGATATTCCGCTCGGCTTCAATGGCGTTGATGAATATCCACACAGCTTTTGGCAACAAGTGTTAAAACCTTTTAAAAAATAACTTCTGGTAAGGTACCCGTTGTAAGTTTGTAACATTGCGTTCTTTTTTAAAAAAAACCAAGTTCAAACATGGATACTACGCTTTCGAAGTTGTTTTCGGATTTTTTCAATTCCGAAAAAACCGGCGGTTACATTCTTATGGCATGTGCTGTGGTTGCCGTAGCATTTGCAAACTCACCCTGGGCAGAAAGTTATCTACACCTTTGGCACACGCCACTCCCCGGCGGAAGCCTTGAATTTTGGATCAACGACGGACTAATGGCCGTGTTTTTTCTACTCGTTGGCCTTGAAATTGAACGGGAATTGTACATCGGCGAGTTGAGCAGCATGCGCAACGCGGCAACACCTTTACTGGCAGCCCTTGGAGGTATGGTCGTACCTGCATCGGTTTACTTTTTCATTAATGCCGGCTTGCCGTCACAATCGGGCTTCGGCATCCCTATGGCGACGGACATTGCTTTTGCGCTCGGTATTTTGAGCCTGGCCAAAAATGTTCCTGTATCCCTCAAAATTTTCCTCACGGCGCTTGCCATCATCGACGATCTGGGTGCCATTCTGGTCATAGTTTTCATTTACGGCGAAGGTTTCTCCTGGCATTGGTTCGCTGGGGCAGCAGGTATTTTTGGCGCCATGTTGTTGCTCAACCGATTGAAGGTTCATAACCTTTTGCCCTACCTGATTGGTGGAGCTGCCTTGTGGTATGCCTTACACCATGCCGGCATCCACGCGACCATTGCCGGCGTACTTACTGCCTTTGCTTTGCCTTTTGGTGACGGCGGAGAAAAGTCGCCATCCTACGTACTTCAGCACCACTTGCACCTGCCGGTTGCTTTGGGCATCATGCCATTGTTTGCACTTGCCAATGCAGGACTGACCCTTTCGCCAACCTGGACGGACGACCTTGTCGCCCCTATTGGAATGGGTATTTTGGCCGGATTGCTGTTGGGCAAACCCGTGGGCGTTCTGATGGGTGTTTGGATTTCAAAGTTGTTGAAAAAGAAAGGCAAGGTAGAGGACGATACCCTTTCCTGGCGGCAATACACCGGAGCAGCTATCCTTTCCGGTATTGGTTTTACAATGTCTATATTCATCGCACTCTTGGCCATGAATGCACCGGAAGACATCCTTGCTGCCAAAACCGCCATTTTTGCCGCCTCTTTGATAGCGGGTATCATCGGATTTCTTTTTGTGCATAAAAAATAAACTTTTTGCCATGAAAAAGCACCTTTTAGCCACCATTTCGTTGTTTTTTGTAGTTTCAATGACCCTTCGCGCACAAGACGAAAGTGGCGTTATGACTCTTGCCAACCACAAAATCATCATCCAACTCACCAGCGATGATACGCTGGTACACAAGGCCTTGATGAAACAAATCGCCAACATTCAAAAAGCCGCTCCCAATGCATCGGTGGAAGTGGTTTGTCACAACAACGGCATCAAACTTCTGCATGCCGCACATACCCAACAAGCTGAAAAAATAGAAGAAATGAAAATGCGCGGTGTTGATTTTGTTGCCTGTGAAAACACCATGCGCGAACGCAAAATCAAAAAAGAAGACCTGCTTCCCAACATCCGTACGGTACCAGCCGGCATCATCGAAATTGTAATGAAGCAGGAACAAGGTTGGTCTTACCTCAAAGCCGGTTTTTAATTTTACTCAACCCACCTGGTTACACTTCCTGCTTCCGTTGATTTGACTTCCAAAATGTTTGGGAAATAATCACGTTGACTTTCGATGTGCGACACGATGTAAATTTGCCGAAACTGTTCCTGTAGGTAATGCAATGCCAACATCATTTCGTGGCGCCGTTCTTCGTCCTGGCTGCCGAAAATTTCATCGAAAGCGAGAAACTCCACCGCATGTCCGTTGCCGTTCAGTTCCATGATGGCTTTGGTTATGGCGATGCGCAAACAAAAATTAGCCAGGTCTATTTCTCCTCCACTGAACCGTTCAATGGGGTAATAGATGCCGCCGTCGGCGATGGAAAACTCGAAATTTTGATCCACCTTGATGCTTTCATACTTTCCCTTGGTAATGCGGCTGAACAGGTTGCTGGCTTCCCGGGAAATGCCCGGACTCACACGTTCAAGCATGTCGTTTTTAAACGTTTTAAGCAGGTGTTCCAATTTTTCCAAAACATCCACTTCCCCTTTTTTGTCGGCTACGCGAGCGCGTATGCTTTCCTGCTGGTGGAGTTTTTCCTTTACATGGTTGATGGCGGATTGCAATTGAAACACTTCTTGCATGAGGACATTAACGGTGGTGTTCTGATTTTGCAGCGCTGTATCAAAATCTAAAAGGGTGTTTTTGGCTTGCTGGTAAATGGTCTCTTCAAATCCAAGCTCCTGAAGTTCTTTGTTCACCTGATGGACGGCCTGAACGGTTTCTGTCAAACGCAACAACAAGGTTTCCAGATTCCGACGGTTTTCAGGCAACGCGCGGTACAAGTAATTGAGGTCATTCTCGTATTTTCGAAATGGTTCAGCGCCCTCTTCGATGTGTTTTTTAAGCTCGATGTA
>JBBSDH010000329.1:0-3506 GCA_038249605.1 Chitinophagales bacterium
ACGCTTTGCGTTAAAACACACCAATCCATCAAAATCCTAAAATCCAATACTGCAAATCCTAAAATCTACTTTATACTGATCTACAAAGCGCCCAGTCTGTTGGGCTCCGATTCTCTAACCAGGTTGTAAACGGCTGCAAACACATCTTCAACCTGTGGTTTGCTGAAATAATCGCCATCCTGTCCGTAACCCGGACGGTGAGGTTCGGCGCTCAGGGTAACGGGTTGCGCATCGAGGTACCGGTAACCGCCCTGCGTTTCCAAAACCTGTTGAAGAAGGTAAGCGGCAGCGCCACCGGGCACATCCTCGTCGAGGAAAACAACCTTGTTGGTTTTTTTCACCGATTCGAGGCAGGAATGGCTCAGGTCGAAAGGCAGCAAGGTTTGTACGTCGATGAGGTCGACTCCGATGCCGTGCTGGGCCAACAGCTCACAGGCATCTTCGGCCACGCGAACACTCGAACCGTAAGTAACGATCGTTACATCCTTGCCTTCGCGAAGGCATTCGGCCTTGCCGAGCGGTACGTTAAATTCAGCAATGTTGTTGGGCAAACGTTCTTTCAAACGGTAACCGTTGAGACACTCCACCACAATTGCTGGGTCGTCGCCTTTCAATAAGGTGTTGTACATGCCGGCGGCCTGGGTCATGTTGCGTGGTACGCAGATGTGCATGCCGCGCAGGCTGCCAAGCATCATGCTCATGGGCGAACCGGCGTGCCAAACCCCCACAAGCCTGTGGCCGCGGGTACGGATGATGGCCGGTGCAGCCTGCTGGTTGTTGGAACGCCAGCGCAGGGTGCAAAGGTCGTCGCTTAGTGGCGACAAACCGTACAGCAAATAATCGAGGTATTGGATTTCGGCAATGGGCCTGAGGCCACGCATGGCCATACCGATGGCCTGACCCATGATGGTCCATTCGCGGATGCCGGTATCAAAAATGCGGTCTTCGCCGTATTTCTGCTGCAAACCGCGGAAAGCTTGGTTCACGTCGCCGATTTTACCCACATCTTCACCAAAAGCGAACACATTGGGGTATTTTTCAAAATTGGCGTCGAAACAGGCATTGAGCACTTCGTAGCCGTCCTTCAACGGCGAATTTTCGGAAAAAACAGCGGGTACTTCCGTTACGCGCAGGGGTGATTGTTCCGACGAGCTCAGCAGGTTGTCGCTGTAAATGCGGGCGCCTTCAGCTTTTTCCGAGGCGGCGAACGCGGCGAGTTTTTCGCGGGCGTCGCTTTGTTTGCCCTGAAGTAAAAACAAAGCGCGGCGGGCGGTTTGCGCCAGTTCGTAACGCAGGGGTTCGCGTTTTTGTCCAAGCTCCTGGATGAGGGTGTGGATGAGGCCCGGGTGAACCTGGTCTGCGGCTTCCAGACAAGCGGTCAGCTCGTTTCTGCGTTCGGCTACCTTGTCGTGGTAATGTTTGAAAGCGCGTTGAGCGGCTTCGGTGGCCAGGCGTTTGGCTTCGGCCTTTATCGCGTCAATTTCGGCCTCGGTGGCGTAGCCGTTGTCGAGCATCCATTCGGCCATGCGGCGGTTGCAGTCGTATGCTTCTTCCCAGGCGAGGCGTTCGGCACTTTTGTAGCGGCGGTGGTCGCCGGAAGTGGAGTGCCCCAGTTGTTGGGTAACTTCTTCGATGTGGAACAAGGCAGGACGGTGCGTTTCGCGCATGCTTTCGATGCCCTCGGTGTACAGTTTTACCAGACCGGCGTAATCCCAGGCTTTGCCGTTGTGGATGTTGATGCCCGTTTGGTCGTCAGGGCCGGCCTGAAAACCTTTCAGTACTTCGGAGATGTTTTCCTTGGTGGTTTGGTAGGCTTTGGGCACGGAGATGCCGTAGCCGTCGTCCCACACCGAAATGGCGATGGGGGCTTGCAAAACGCCGGCGGCGTTTACGGTTTCCCAAAACGGGCCTTCGGAAGTGGATGCGTCGCCGATGGTGACGAAGCATACTTCGTTGCCGTTGTTGGAAAAATCGCCGTTGAGGCCAGGCAGGGCGCGGAAGCGTGTGGAAGCAAAGGCGAGACCGAGGCCGCGGGCCATTTGTCCTGCCGTCGGGGCAATGTCCGATGTAATGTTGTATCGGTTTTTATGGTCGGTCCAGCGGCCTTGTTCATCCACGAAAGGTGTGGCGAAGTGGCAGTTCATTTGTCGGCCGCCAGAGAATGGGTCGTTGTAGGGGTCGCCGTAGAGTTGTCCGAAAAATTCGTCGAGCGAGCTCACTCCGAGGGCAAACATGAGGGTTTGGTCGCGGTAGTAACCCGAGCGGAAGTCGCCTTTGCGCCAGGCTTTGGCCATGGCTACCTGGGCTACTTCTTTGCCGTCGCCGATGATGCCGAAGTTGGCTTTGCCTGTGAGCACTTCTTTGCGGGCTATGATGCTGGCTTCGCGGCTGATGCAGCAGATGTGAAAATCGGCAAGCACTTCTTCGCGGTTGAAGGCGTTGTTGGTGCTTGTTTTGCGCTTTTTGTCGTTGTTGGTCGCAACCATGGTTCGGTCAGGCTTAGTGTCTTGGATGAATAATTGTGCATAAGAGCACCACTCAATTTTATCCAAAACAAATTTTTATTGGGCAATCTTGATTCTTTGCGGAAGGTGACGCAAAGTTACGGAATTGCTTTGGCTTTCGGCCGAATTTTCTTCGGAAAATTAACGAAATTAAAAGAAGCGACTCAAACTTAAGGAAATATTAAATTTCTCATTTCTTGCCAACACCAAAGTTTTTTTTAACCTAATTTTGCGCCCGATACAACCCAAACAACTTCACATCACAAAAGATACCTCGCCTTATGTCCCATGATTTGAAAGTACGCTACAGCGACGAGGAACTGCAGGAGTTCAAAGTAATCATCGACGATAAACTCGCCAAAGCTCAGGAAGAGCTCGATTTCACCCAAAATCAAATCGCGGAGCTTAACGAAAACGGTTTCAACCAACAAGGTGGTGACTGGTACGATGACTCAACAGCGCACACCGACCTCGAACTGCTTCAACGCATGGCCCAGCGCCAGCAGCGTCACATCCAGGACCTGCGCAATGCGCTGCTCCGCGTTCAAAACAAAACCTACGGAGTTTGCATCGTTACCGGTCAGCTCATCGACAAGCAACGCCTGCGCCTCGTTCCGCACGCTACCAAAAGCATCGACGGTAAAAACATCGCCAATGCCAATGCAGCTCCTCCGGGAGACAACAACATTGCCTCAAGTGCCGCCGATCCTTTCCTCGACGACAGCGAGCGCCCCGCCGCCAAACCCGTGGCCGACAAGGTTCGCCTGCCCAACGCCAAACGCACACGCCCAGGCGCCTCCAACGACGATTGGGAAGCCGACAACGAAACCCTCGAAGACTCCGGCTACAACAACAAGAAGTTTGATGACGATGAAGAGTGAGATTGCACTCCGACAAACAGGGTTAAAAAACACAGAGGGTATTGCCGGCTAGCCGGCAATACCCTCTGTGTTTTTTAACCCTGTTTGTCGGAGTGCAATCTCACTCTTCATCGTCATCAAA
>JBBSDH010000330.1:0-3460 GCA_038249605.1 Chitinophagales bacterium
AATACGGACCCTTCTTTTTTTTAATCCTTACCTTTTTACAACCAATCGCTGCGCGGCTGTGGTGCCTTCGCTGCCTTGCAAAACAACGTTGTAAAAACCCTCCGGCCAGTTGGCACACGGAAGGTTTTGCCGGTTTTGATGTGTCGCAAGTTCAATGCTCAACACCCTTTTGCCCAAAACATCGTAAACGATCAGCACGCCACCGTTGATGGCCCGCGACCAGGAAACTGTAGCTTCACCAGCCGTTGGGTTGGGCATCAACTGCACAACCAGTTCGGTTCCGAATTCAGGATCAAGGGAGGAGACAAACGACGTATCGTAGTACACCACGCTTAGGTCGTCTATGTAAATGCCGTCGAATTCGGTTATGCCGTCGCTGACCAATTCAAAACGCAGACTGACCGCCTGACCAATGAATGCGCTTAGATCCATACATTCCAGCACCCACTGGTTTTGGTTGCTGTCGTATATGGGCAATCCCTCCGGTTGTGCAGAACTTCCTTCACTGGTGTACAATCCACACAGGTTGGTGTAATTGCCTCCATTGCCGGAAGCCAATACCTGCGCAAAATCGTAGTTGTTTTCAATGTTCCAGCGCGTCCAGAATTGAAGCTGGGGAAATTGAGCATCCGAGGGAATGAAAACAGGCATATTTGTTTCCCAAAAGCTGTACATATTGGGTGCATAAGGCGTATTCGGGGAGTCGGTAAAGGACGATGGTGCGGACACAAAAGACTCGTTAGTTTCTGCCCAGGTACCATTCCACAACCCCGAACCGGAAGCATTATCGGTGAGTGCCACTACCCTATTGCCTGCATATTTTTTGCGCAGGGTGTCCACCATGGTGAAAAAACCGTTGTTCACTTCAATCAAAAAAACCAGTTCGGTGCCCGGCAAAACTTGTTCGTCGAGGATAACCACCGGACTAAACGCAGCTGTTTCCAGGTGTGGAACATCGAAAACCTGGGTAGCCGAAGCAACTGTTGCATTGATGGGTGGTGTGATGGTAACAGTTATGGGACCGTCTTCAAGACCGTACCGGCGGAAAACCAATTCCAACGTATCTGTTTTCCCTTTCAAAAATTCACCGCCGTTGTTTTCCACCACTCCGTAGCGAAGTGTACTTAATGCCGAGGCAAGGTTGGCCCAAACATTGGCTTTGTTGAGACCGTCTATTTCGTTGGGCAAAGGCCAGAACCCCCAAGAAGCCGGACCCACTTCAGGCGTAAAGGAATAAGCGCCGGTTTCGGCGTGCATCCAGTCGTCGGAGCTGCCGTTTACATCGTAGTTGAGTACGCCGCGGGTAGTACCACTCACGTAACCATTGTCGCGTGTAAACAGGTTTGCATACGAAACAAATGCAGGATCTGCTGTTTCGTTGTTGTATGCATAGGGATAAATGAGAAGGTTGCTGAAGGTATGGTAGTTGAGTACAAAACGAAAGTTGTGCGCAAGACAAAAGTCGCGCACCAAACGTGTTTCAGGTTCTGAAAAGGCAGCAAGGCCGCGGTAAGTTTCGCTGTTTTGGTTTGTCGACGAGCCAATGTTGTCGTATCCCCACTGGTATCCATAGTTGCGGTTCAAATCGACGCCAAAACTTCCGTTGGCGTTTTGCCGGCGGTTCTTGCGCCATAATCCTCCTCCTTGCGGGTCGGTGCTTTCGTTGTACAAATAACCATCGGGATTGATGCAGGGTATAAAATACAAAGCGCCTTCGTTTACCAGGTATTGAACCATGGGATCCGTTTCGTAATTTTCGAGCAGGAACCACATGTAATACAACATTTGCGAAGCGCTGTTGGGCTCGCGGGCATGGTGCAGGGAGGTGTACAACAATTCGGGTTCCCCTTCATCTTGGGCAGGGTTGTCGGAAATACGCACCCACCAAAGGGGCCGGCCTTCATGCGTCAGAAGGGTATCACTGATGGTATTTTTGACTGTTATCAGGTTGGGAAATTTGACCGCCATGTCGTCGAGCACAGCGAGCAATTCAGCATAGGTATGGTAGCCGCCCATGGAGCCGTAGGTGTAGTTCGCGGGCTCCGGAAACGGTTGTGGCTGGAAAGTCTCAGGATCACAGTTGTTGTTTCGGCCAACAGCCGTTAGTTCCCTTACACCATTCCTGTACCACGCTTTTACATCGGCTACCAGGATTTCGGTGACGAACCCGGACTGTTGCACCAAAAGCTGTTCATCGTTGTTGAGCACGGTTTCGAGCGACCGGCCTGGCGTGTAATTACCGTGGTCCGTTTCGATGCCAAGAGCAGCAAGTTCGCGCATGGTTTGTTCTCCCAAATGGATGCGGACAAGTGTATAGGGGTCGTTTTGCTGGGCTTGAAGTTGAATGCATGTCAGGCAAATGATGCCAACCAAAAAAAGGTACAAAAAACGCATAAGCAGTATTTTTTCAACGAATAAACGGCATTTTTTTTCAATCCTCCCTCATCCATTGAATATTTGTAAAAGTCTTGCAAAAATACTGTTGTTACCACCCTAACGAAACACCCAAATGCCAGTTTCGCCCGGGCATGGGTTGGAAGGCAATGGATTGGTAAGCTGTGTTCCAGCAATTGTCGACCCTGAACGACAACCCCAGGGTTTTGCTTTTGAGGCGGTGGGTGTACCCGGCCAATAATTGCGCCATACTGTAGGCAGGGAGTGAAGCTGAGTTGCCTGCATTGGTGTAGCGGCCTGCAAACCATTGCTGAAGGTAGGCAAGCCGCAAGGGACCTAGGGCCGCTTGCACGCCGCCACCCATTGTATGTTGTGGTACATAGGGCAGTTGTTTGTTCAAGGCGCTCTGGTCGGCGGTGTATACTGCTGTGTTGGTTGCCCTGACAAATTGGTAACGAACCTGGCCCTGGACCGTCCATCGGTCAAAATTACGTTGTATTTTGAGGCTGGTTTCGGCACCTCGTGACCATACCTGCCGGAGATTTCCAGGCCTGAACAATCCATTGGAGCCCGGCAGCCATATGATCCAGTCGTCGACCAAGAGGCTGAAAAGCGTAGCCTCGGGCATGATGGTCCAGCGTCCGGTTTCGTACCTGCTTAAGTAACCAAGGTCGGCGCTGTACCCATTTTCCGCAAGAAGGTCTGGCTTGCCCAGTGTACGCCAGTACAGGTCGTTGAAAGTAGGCAGGTTGAAATTGCGCGAAGCGTGAAAACGGAGCTGCTGGTTGTTTTTCAGTTGCTTTTCAGTGCCAAAAGACCAAGTAATGGGTGTATTCTGGGTATTTGTGACCCATTCTTTCCGAATCTGAGTTGAAACCGTCCAGCCATTGTTTTGGTATTCCAGCGAACCAAAAGCTGCCAAACGCATTTGATCAACCCAAGCCCTGCTGTCGCTGTACCCATCGGCACGTGCTTGTTGCCACCAGCCTTGTACGCCAGATCGAACGAACCATTTTTTACCCCATACGGTACTGTATTGGCTCAAAGCCTGGGCCGTACGCGCTCT
>JBBSDH010000331.1:0-3458 GCA_038249605.1 Chitinophagales bacterium
ACTTTGGCCATGTTTATTTCGGCCACCGATTTGTACTTGTTGGTAATGCTGGCAGACTTGTGGCCCAGCATGTTTTGAATAATTTTGATGTCCGTACCTTGTTCCAGCAGGTGGACTGCAAAGCTATGCCTCAATGCAAAAAGGGTGACTGGTTTGTTTAATCCGACTTTGCCAACCACTTTTTTGAATGCAGTCTGCAACACTCTGTGGGAAATTTGCCTACCGTTTTTTCCTTCAAACAACCAGTTTTTGGGTTTAAAGGTGGCGTAATAGGTTCTGATCAAATCCAACAAATCGATGGGCAACATGAATTCGCGTTGTTTCCCAGAGGCGTCATCGTACACCCGAATGGCCATCTTTTTGGGTAAAATATCTGATGGCCTGAGCTCAGTTGCTTCGCTGAGCGTTAAACCTGCTCCATACATGACTGCGAAAAAAGTTCGGTATTTCAAATTGTTTGAAGCTGTGAGAAGAGCGCCGATTTCCTGAAGCGACAAGACGGTGGGGCATTTTTCGATGCGCGGATGCGATGCCATGGGCAGGGTTGGAACCGAGACCAGCATTACTTTTTCAAAAAATAATTTCAAAGCAGCTTTGGTATGTCGCTGGTAAGCGGCTGAATACATGCGTGATTCGAATTTTTGCCGCAAGTAAGTTTCCGCTATTTCAACAGTAAAGTCTGATTGCGCAAAACAACCGGTGGTGTGAAGAAATTCGTTGATGATGTTGCGGTAGGATTTGACGGTACGGTAACTGTACTTGAGCTCGACGAGGACGCCGGCAAATTGGGAGGTGAGATCCATGTTTTTGGCTTTTGGGTTGATTATGGGAATTCAGATTGCATGCAATTTATGTTGGTTTGCCGAACAAGTCAACACATGCCTAATGTTTCCCCATAATATTTGTACCTGCGTTTAAAGCGCAATGCTTCAAACAATCATTCATCAACTTTTTTAAATTTCAAAAAACCATGCCTACCAAAAAAGCGAAGGTGAAAAAAGAGCGGACGCTCTCTTACACCAACAAGTTCCTGAAAAAGGAAATCAAGTTCAAACCGATCGACGGCGAAGTTGTCGCCTCACTCAAACCTCAAACCCAGGAATCCGAATTGCTTAGCCGGTTGTCGGGAGAAGCCATGGAGGTGAGCGAAGGTTACAATCTGGAACGGGGTTTTGCCATTCTGAAAGTTTCGGAAATTGCCAGAACTGACAATGGGGGTGACACGCTGGATAAAAATCCGGATGTACTCAACTTCCTGCCTGCAGTAAAAGACGACGACGGCCTGACGAGGTATTTTTTGCCCGATGAGTTCACTGTGCAATTCAATGAAGACGTGACGAAAGCACAGGCAAAAAAAATCCTCGAAGCTCAGAACTGCCCTATCCTCGAAGAACAACGTACCGAAGGTTACTTCACGGTAGCTGTTCCGGAGGGCAAAGGCCTTTTTGAAATGCTGAACAAATTCTCCGAATTGGAGGAAGTAACTTTTGCCGAACCCAGTGAAATTAGCACCAACAGCATGGATCTCATCCCGTCCGATGCCAGTTTTAACTTGTTGTGGGGCTTGCGCAACACCGGCCAAAGTGTAAACGGCGTAAGTGGAACTTCAGATGCCGACATTGATGCCGTGGAAGCATGGGACATCACCCAGGGCGACCCCGACGTCATTGTTGCTGTCATCGACACCGGTTGCGATCTTAACCACCCAGATCTGCTTGCCAATCTGTTGGCCAGGGGTGCTGAAGACTGGGATTTTGCCGATCTGGGCGACAGCAGTCCCGACGATCTCAACGGCCACGGAACGCATGTGTCCGGCACGGTTGCTGCCGTCAACAACTCTATCGGAGTGCTCGGTGTAGCGCCCAAATGCAAAATCATGCCCCTGAGGATCAACCTCACGGCTGGCATGAATCAAAACAGGGCCGATGCCATCAACTACGTTGCCGGACGCGCTACGGCCAATCCGGGCAAACGTTATGTCATCAACTGTAGCTGGCGCATGAATGGCGACCACGCTGGAGTTCGCAATGCCATTCAAAATGCCGTTGCCAGAAATGTTGTTGTCGTTTTTGCCGCAGGCAATGCCAATACCAACGTGGATGTGACCCCACAATACCCCGGTGTTTATCCGGAAGTTATTTCCGTTGCCGCCACCGGACAGTCCGATACCAGGGCTTGGTTTTCCAACTTTGGAACCAAGGTGGATGTATCGGCGCCGGGGGTGAACATCTTTTCCACCCTGCCCGACGACACGCATACTTTTATGGACGGCACCTCGATGGCGTCGCCGCACGTCGCCGGATTGGCAGCACTGATATGGTCGCGCAATGAAGGCTTGACCAATGCCCAGGTACGCGGCATCATCGAAGCCAATTGCGACAACATTGATGTGAAAAACCCCGGATTCGTTGGGTTGCTGGGAAAAGGAAGGGTAAACGCATCCAAAGCACTGAAAGCTACGCCTCCTCCACAACTTCCGTTCAAAGTGGTGCGTAAGTTCAAATTCCCACAACTCAATGCAGGGAGCAGCAGCGCCCTCACATTTGTGAAACGGTTCAAAGTAGGGGGCATTGTTCGTCCAGTACTAATGTTTCTGACCCAAAAAGCTTTTTCCGAATCGATTTATTACCTAAATCCCGCCACCGGCGCCGTGTTGGGTTCGGTGGTTCCGGCGGGAAATCAAACCATTGGTAGTCTCGACTGGGACGGAACGAACATTCGTGTTGCCAACGTAACCAATGGTTCGGGTTTCATCAACACCATCAATCCGTTCAGCGGGGCGCAACTCGCGTCGATGGCGGTTCCGGCCGGTCGCGGCGAAGCCATGGCCATCACGGGCAGCCGTGTGTATTACTCAAACGTCGGACGGATTTTCAAAATCAACCTGGGCACCGGCGCCGTGGAAGGAAGCATTTTGTCGCCGGGAGGTGAATGTCGCGACTTGGCGGCACGCAGCAGATTTTTAATGCCGCTTCGATTGTTTTCCTGCAAATCTTCTACTGGTGAAATCTTTGTGATCAACCCTGCCACGGGATTCATTCATGGCATCATGAACGCTCCCGGTGGAGGAACCGCACAATGTGAAGGCATCGCTTACGACAGCGCCAACAACGAGTTGTATGTGGCCAATCAAAGCGAAAACATGATTTATGTATGTAAGCTCGGTTTCTGAGTTTGCCTTAAATCTGAATAACAAATTAGAGCCATCTCGAACTTGCTTCGGGGTGGCTTTTTTGTTCTGGGATTAACGCACCAAAAACGTGCGTCCCGCAATCGCATCATCGGCCAGCATGCCAATGGTTTTGGATGAAATGGCAGCTAACATGTTGTTGCGGCATATTCACAGGGAGTTACTTTTCGATGCCTTGGTGTCGTGTTTTTGGCCGTCAGGCAAAAAAAAACAAAAAAGACACAAAAAAAAAAAAACCCATTAAAAATTTAAAGAATAAAAAAAATAT
>JBBSDH010000332.1:0-3342 GCA_038249605.1 Chitinophagales bacterium
CAACACCCCCCCTACAATTATAACCGGGGGGGGGCGGCGCTCCGCGCCCACCCCTGCCTTTTATACTTGAACTACCCGAAAAGATAGGGTTACATTTTCTGTGCTACCTTTTCCCAGTTCACCACATTCCACCATGCGGCCAGGTAATCCGGACGGCGGTTCTGGTAATGCAGGTAATAGGCGTGTTCCCACACGTCGCAACCGAGGATGGGGGTGCCTTTTTTCTCGGCAAGGTCCATCAGCGGATTGTCCTGGTTGGGGGTGGAGGTGACAAAAAGTTTGCCGTCGTCGCCTACGCAAAGCCAAGCCCAGCCTGAGCCGAAACGTGTTGCGCCGGCCTGTGCGAATTGTTTTTGAAATTCTTCGAACGAGCCAAAATCACTGTCGATTTGAGTTGCGAGTTTGCCGGTGGGTTTGCCGCCTGCATTGGGGGCCATGATTTCCCAGAAAAAGCTGTGGTTCCAGTGTCCGCCGCCATTGTTGCGCACGGCCATGGGCAGTTTGGACATCATGGACATCAGGTCTTCCAGGCTTTTGCCTTCGTGTTCTGTATCCTTGAGGGCTGCATTGAGGTTGTTGACGTAGGCGGCGTGGTGTTTGCCGTGGTGGATTTCCATGGTGCGCGCATCGATGTGGGGTTCGAGGGCGGCCGTGTCGTACGGCAAGTTGGGAAGTGTAAACATATTGTCTTTGGTTTATCCCAGCGAATTGTGGGATTTGTTGGTTGATGGTTTATCCCAGCGAAAAACTGGATCTTTAAAATGGAACAACAGCCGGGGCTTGTTGTTCGTACGGCAAACTTAAATATCTTTTTCTTTGGAAAAAAAGCTGTTGTGAAAATGGTGTTTCAGGTAAACGCTTTTGGTGCTGCGATGGTACCTTTGCGGCGCAAAAAGGTCCATTGCCTTTTTCAAACCAGCCATAAATACCACACCATGGAATTCCGCATTGAAAAAGACACCATGGGCAAGGTTCAGGTACCTGCTCACGTGTACTGGGGCGCCCAAACACAGCGTTCCATCGACAATTTCAACATCGCCCGCAGCACCAACCGCATGCCGCTGGAAATCATCCGCGCCTTCGCGATTTTGAAAAAAGCCGCTGCCATAACCAATTTTGAGGCAGGCTTATTGCCCAAAGAAAAGTGCGACCTCATCGGCCGTGTTTGCGACGAAATTCTGGAGGGCAAACTCGACGATCAGTTTCCGCTGGTGGTGTGGCAAACCGGTTCGGGCACCCAAAGCAACATGAACGCCAACGAGGTGATTGCCTACCGCGCCCACGTGCTCAACGGCGGCCAGCTTACCGACGAACAAAAGTTCGTACACCCGAACGACGATGTGAACAAATCGCAATCGTCCAACGACACCTTTCCTACTGCCATGCACATCGCCGCTTACCACATGTTGGAAACGGTGACCATTCCCGGCATTGAAAAGCTGCGCGACTCCCTGCGCGCCAAATCGGAAGCTTTTATGGATGTGGTGAAAATAGGCCGCACCCACTTCATGGACGCCACGCCGCTTACGCTTGGACAAGAGTTTTCGGGTTATGTTGCCCAACTCGACCACGCCCTACGCGCCATCCGGAACACCCTTGCCCACCTCAGTGAACTCGCACTCGGCGGCACGGCCGTGGGTACGGGCATCAACACGCCTCCCGGGTATTCGGAAAACGTAGCGCGCCACATTGCTGTTTTGAGCGGATTGCCTCTTGTAACTGCTCTCAACAAATTTGAAGCCCTGGCCGCCCACGACGGTATTGTGGAATCCCACGGCGCCTTGAAAACCGCCGCTGTGAGCCTCATGAAAATCGCCAACGACATCAGGATGTTGTCTTCCGGGCCACGTTCGGGCATCGGTGAAATTCATATTCCTGACAACGAACCCGGCTCGTCCATCATGCCTGGCAAGGTGAATCCTACGCAGTGCGAAGCGCTCACGATGGTGGCAGCGCAGGTGATGGGCAACGACGTGGCCATCAACATCGGCGGATCAAACGGTCATTTCGAGCTCAACGTGTTTAAGCCGATGATGATTTACAACTTCCTACATTCGGCGCGTCTCATTGGCGAAGCCTGTGTTTCGTTCAACGACAAATGCGCCGTGGGCATTGAGCCCCTTCGCGACAACATCCGCAAACATGTGAACAACTCACTGATGCTTGTAACTGCCCTAAACACCAAAATAGGGTACTACAAAGCTGCTGAAATTGCTCAAAAAGCGCATAAGGAAGGGCTTACGCTGCTCGAGTCGTCGCTGGCTTTGGGCTACCTTACGGCTGAGGAATTTGAGCAGTGGGTACGGCCGGAGGATATGGTTGGAAAATGAGTTTAAAGTTTGGAGTTTAAAAACAAATGGATCATCCCGAATGTAATTGGGATGATCCATTTGTTTTTAAGCGGCATGCGTGGATTGGTCAATCACGGTAGTCCTCTTCCTCGTGCGTTTTAGCCGAGGGCATTTCTTCTACATGGTGACTTTCGCCGGGAGTAGGGTCGGCGAACGGACGTTTTCCGATGATGCGTTCGAGGTCGGTACGATGCAGCACCTCTTTTTCCAGCAAGCCCTGTGCGAGCGCGTCGAGTTCCTTGCGTTTATCGCGCAGCAGGTTTTTGGCGCGGTCGTATTGCTCATCGATCATGTTTTTCACTTCCTGATCGATCACAAAGGCCGTTTGTTCGGAGAATGGGCGCGCATAGCTGTCATTGAGCATCGACTGGTACGAGACGTTACCGACCTTTTCGTTCATGCCGTAGTTGACGATCATCTCGTACGACAGGCGTGTGATGTGGTCAAGGTCGGACTGTGCACCAGTGCTGATTTTGTCGAACACCACCGATTCGGCGGCGCGGCCGCCGAGGGTCATGCAGATATCGTCGAGCAATTTCTCCTTGCGTGTGATGTATTGCTCTTTGGGCAGGTACTGGGCGTAGCCGAGGGCTGCGAGGCCGCGGGGCACGATGGTTACCTTTACGAGCGGGTGTGCGTACTCCAGGAACCAGCCGCAAATGGCGTGGCCAGCTTCATGGTAGGCTATGATTTGTTTTTCTTCTGGAGAAATGATCTTGTTCTTTTTCTCAAGGCCACCGATCACTTTGTCGAGGGCGTAGTTGAAGTCGACCATATCCACCGCTTTTTTGTTCAAACGGGCAGCGATGAGCGCGGCCTCGTTGCACACGTTGGCAATGTCGGCACCCACAAAACCGGGAGTCATTTCTGAGAGGGCTTCAGCTGTGACGTCGGGGGCGATTTTGATGAGTTTGAGGTGAACCTCAAATATCTGCACGCGGCCTTTCAGGTCGGGACGTCCGATGCCGATCTGGCGGTCGAAACGGCCTGG
>JBBSDH010000333.1:0-3333 GCA_038249605.1 Chitinophagales bacterium
GCTGCGGGGGCATCTTCTTCGGTGGGCGCGTTGGTTTCTTCATCACCGAAAATATCGCGTCCAAAATTCTCCTCGTCGGTGGCAGGAATGGAATCGAGGTAAGCTGCGCAATTGATCTCGATGCCAAGATCGCCGGCAGGCCGGAAGAAACGGGCATTTTGATCGTAACCACTTTGGGGATCTTTTTCAAGCCTGTCGATAAGATCAGCGACAATGGGCCGCGCCATACGCGAACCCTGTCCGTCGGAAAGGGAAAGAAAACGTATCCATCGGTCGTCGCCGCCCACCCAGCTGCCCACCACAAGCCGAGGTGTGACACCCATAAACCAGGCGTCGGAAAAGTTGTTGGTGGTACCGGTTTTGCCGCCCACTTCGCTTTTAAGGTCCCTAATGCCCGGTGCGCCCTGGGTGTTGTATTTCAACATATCGATCATAACATAGTTAGCATTGGGCGCCAGGGCGAGGCGTTCTTCAGGCAGAGAACGGTACAATACGCGGCCGTTTTTATCTTCAATTTTATGGATCACGAAAGGCTGGCTGTACAGTCCCTTGTTGGCGAAAGTTGCGTATGCGCCGGTCATTTCGAACACCGTGAGATCGGAGGCGCCCAGAGCTATGGAAGGAGCATCAGGCACCTTGGAGGAGTCGATGCCCATGTTGCTGACGAGTCCACGCACGGGTCTGGTATCGCCCATTTGTTTCATGAGGTAGGTACTGACGGAGTTGACCGAATTTTTGAGCGCTTGTTTGAGCGTCATGAGCTGGTTGGTGTATTTGCCGTCGGAGTTGGAGGGCGTCCAGTCTTTGTAGGTATTGAAATTCTGGTAATGCGCCGGAATGGTCACGGGCATGTCATACACCTGGAAGCAAGGACTGATGCCTTGTTGGGCAATGGCTGTGGCGTACACGAAGGGCTTGAACGTAGACCCCACCTGACGGTTGGAGCGCACGTGGTCGAACTGGAAATATTTAAAATTGATGCCGCCCACCCAGGCTTTAATTTCGCTGCTGACAGGATCAATGGCCAGAATACCTGTTTGCAGAAACATGCGGTGGTATCGGAGGCTGTCCATGGGCGACATGAACGTATCTTTTTCCAGTTTGGGCGAATTCCAGGAGAACACGCGCATTTTGGTTTTAACGCGGTATTCTTTGTCTACAGCTACTTGCAGGGCCTTGAACTGCTTTTTGATCTCTTTCCAATCCGGCGAAGCCATGATGCGTCTGTACATGGCGGCTTGTTTGGCGGAAGCGATGTCGGCGGCCACGAGTTTGGAAATGGCACCGGGTTTTTTCTCCTCGGCGAGCATGCGGTCGATGTCGACGTCGCGCAGTTCCTGATCGTAATCCTCTTGTATTTGATCGCTCAGGGCGCTGAGGAATTTGGGCCTTAGTGCCAGGTAGCGGTCGCCTTCACGCAGGGATGAAGTGAGCGCTTCTTTGCGCGCCTTGATTTCGTCGTCGGTATTGCTTTTGGTTTTGTAGGTCCACGGGTCGCGGCCTTTCCAAACCTCGAAAAAGCGTTTTTGCGTCTTTTTCATTTGCGCCTGCATGGATGCTTCGGCGGCAGCCTGGTAGGCAGGATCAATGGTGGTGTAAATTTTCAGACCGTCCTTGTAAATGTTGTATTTACTGCCGTCGGCCCTCCGGGCTTCGGGGGCATCGAGGATGCGTTGCAGGTCTTTTTTAAGCTCAGCGCAGAGGTACGGCGCTTTATCGTCGGAAAATGAGACCTTTTTGAACTTACTCATGTCGAGCGGCAACACTTTCAGACTGTCGTATTCCGCTTCGCGCAGCATACCGTTATGGTACATCTGGTACAGGACAACCATGCGGCGGCGTATGCACTTGTCGGGATTTTTGATCGGATTGTACAGGGAAGGGTTTTGCAACATGCCGATGAGCGTGGCGGCTTCCTGGATTTTGAGTTTCGACTGGTCTTTTCCAAAATACACCTCCGCGCCGGCATGGATGCCGTAGGCGTTGTTTACAAAGTTTACCTGATTGAGGTACATGGCCAGGATTTCCTCCTTGGTGTAGCTTTTTTCAAGTTTGATGGCGGTAAGCCATTCGCGCAATTTGCGGTATACGAGGGCGAAAAACTTTTCGACCTTGTTCATGTCCTTAAAATTGCGATCGGAGTACAGGTTTTTGGCCAGTTGTTGTGTGATGGTGGAGCCGCCGCCCGCGCTTTGGTCGCTCAGCAGCACGGTGCGTATCACCACACGGCCCACAGCGCGTGCATCGATGCCCGAGTGTGCGCGGAAACGCTCGTCCTCCGTTGCGATGAGGGCATCAACAATGTGTGGATTCAGGTCTTCGTACGCGACCGGAACGCGGTTTTCTATGAAATATCGTCCGAGCACATCGCCGTTGTTGGCCAAAACTTCGCTGGCAAGCGCGGAATTCGGGTCTTCCAATTCGCGAAACGACGGAATGGCCGTAAAATTGATCAGGATGAAAACCAGAGCCACGCCCGCCACGCCTCCAATAAGCAAACGACGCGCCCAGGTGATGATGGAATGGTAAAGCGGCATGCGCTTTTTCTGAAGCGAAGCTTTCACTTTGATGAGTCGACGTGGTTCGGCCATGGTGCGAAGATAGATCAGGATTTAGTCAGGATGCACAGGGTTTTTAGGATTTGCAGGATTATTTGTAGGATAAGAGGCAAAATAACGAGCATTCGTATCTTAAATTCAAATACCTCAGCTAAGCCAAAGGCGCTGTACATTAACGTCGTTTTCAGAAATATCTGATCGCTTAAAGCCACTTTAAACGCAAATGCTCTTTTTCAACCCAAAGCGTTGTACACCCTGATCCAAACCATCACCCTACTTACCGCGACTTTATGCACGGTCTACGCAATCGTTTTGCTCGCCTACGCGTGGGCATGGAGAAGCATGTGCAAGCAGCAGACAGGTGAAGAAAGGGGTTTCAAGTTTATTCCCTCGGTGAGTGTGGTGATCGCCGCGCGCAACGAACGGCAAAACATCGGGGCGTGTTTGCAATCGGTACTTGCTTTGGAGCCGCTTGAAGTTGTTGTGATTGACGACCACTCCACAGACGGCACCGCAGAATTTGTAGAAGCCAAATTCCCCAAAGTCAAGCTGATCCGGCTTGCCGATCACGTTCAACAAGGCGATTTTGTTGTTTCCTATAAAAAAAAGGCCCTGGAAACGGGCATAGACCAAGCAAAAGGCGATTGGATTTTTTGCACCGACGCAGATTGTCGAATGCGGAATGCAGAGTTTCGAATGCGGAATGCAGAGTTTCGAATGCGGAATGCAGAATGCGGAATGCGGAATTTGGGAGGCCCGATGAATGCCCCATTCC
>JBBSDH010000334.1:0-3314 GCA_038249605.1 Chitinophagales bacterium
GCAAAGGTTGCCGGTTGAAATACGGCGATGCAACAAAGCGTTTTAGCGCAAGCAATTCTTCGGGCTCGCACGCTTCGAGGAGTTGAACGATTTTACTTTCACGTTTCATCGGCGGTTCCCTCACGGAGTTTTACAGGTGGATTTTTTTGTTTTGGCTTAACTAGGCGAAAGTGACTTAGTGGCAAATTTATCTATTCATGTTAAAATTAATTTAACTATAAATTGCTTAATAACTTTAAAATCAATATTTTATGTTTATTTAAATTTTTTAAATAATCATTATTTCAAAGTAATTTCAGCGGCAAAGTACAAAAAAAGTCTTTGTTGGAGAAAAAATGGTGCACCAACTTTGTACTTCAAACACATCAACATTGCATTGATGAAAATAACTTGGATGAAAATTCTGTTTTTCACAACATTGGCGTTGTGCTGTGCGATAACCTCGCAGGCGCAATTGGTATGGCCGGGGGACGCAAACAACAACGGTATCGTAAACGGTGTGGATGTTCTTTGGATGGGATTGGCTTACGACGCCCATGGCCCCGTTCGCGGCAATGCGAGCAATGAGTGGTCGGCTCAGCCCATTGACACACCCTGGGAACAGGCATTTTCATGCGGACTCAACTACGCCTATGCCGATGCCGATGGCGATGGTTTTGTGGATTTCGCAGATGTGGAAGGGGCCATCGTTCCCAATTTCCGCCTCACGCACGGCAGCACGCTTCCAGATGGTTACACCAATGCCAAGTATGGCAGCGCATCGGTAGCTTTAACCCTGGTGCCTTCTGCTACCGTGGTACAACCAGGGGAGACGGTGAACATCAAAATACTCTTGGGCACCGAGCAACTCCCGGTGAGCAATTTTTACGGCATCGCCTTGAAGATGCATTACACGTCAGGGCTGGTGAACAACAATGGTTCCGACATCAGCTTTACGCCCCATACCAATTGGATTGACCTGGGCGAACAGGATACTGTGCTCGATTTGTTTTACAAAGATTCTGTCTCCGGAGACATGGAAGTGGCTTTGGTGCGTACCAACCAGGCACCAGTTTCCGGCCACGGCGCCATCGGCAGTTTTTCCATCATCATCGAAGACATAATTGTCGGCATTGCACCTCAATTTGAAATACGCGTCGACAGCGTTATGCTGATCGATCAGAACGATACCATAATTGCGGTTGTGCCCGACACGGTGTATATCACCATCAACCAGAAGGTGAAACCCCGTGAAAACCAGCCCGAAGAAGCATTGCGCATCAGCCCAAATCCTTCTGGTCCCGATGCATCGGCATGGCACCTCGAATCCTCGGAGCCATTGGATCACGTAGAACTTACCGATGGGCTTGGCCGCTCGGTAACCATCAATCCGCAGCAAGTAGGTGAAAACCTTTGGCTGCTGCCCAAACCACAAAATTTGCCTCCGGGCGCCTATTGGCTTACCGGTTTCACAAATAAAGGTGCGTTGCAAACGCAACGTATTCTGACTTATTAATCAAAACACATTTCGCATTTTTTTAATCGAAACACAACCTGGTCAAAACACGCATTGTCTTTAATCAAATTGTTGGAGGTGCCCCCGTTTTAATATAAAGCAATTTAAAACCATATAAATCGTCTCAAAAGCATTGGCTTTTGGGACGGTTTTGTATTTGGCCCTAGGAATTGCTTTCAAGCAAATGGATACTCACCGTCGCCAAATTCGAATTGGGGAAACGTGCGGCATGTTTTTCCGATGGTGCCAGGCCTGCTTCTGCGGCGACGTTTTTAAACACATCGATTTCGACGATGTACTGGTCCGAAAAACCGTGTGTGGCATCGTAAGCCGTAGCGGCCGTTTTGCCGAGGTTGGCGGCCGTTAAGGCGGGCGGAATGGTATGCAGTTCGATGAGCAGAAGGCCGAAGCGCGACACATAAGGCGCCCATTTCAGGAAATGTTCGCGCAAGTTGTCTTCCACCTCAGCGTTGTGCAGGTGCCGGCCCCTGTAAGCAAACGCGCCGGTGGAGCTGCTGCGGCCGGAAGTGCGTTCGGTGGGTTCGGTCCACGGGCGGTTGTGGTCGAGGAACGTCCGCGTGTTGAGCAGGTCTTTAAGTTCGATGCCGTAGTTTTCCCGCAGGTCGTCGGCCAGGAGGTCGGGCCGCCCGATGTCGCCCCAGATGACTTTGGCCCAGATGTCGGCCTGAATGATGTTGGCGCGGGAGACTTTAAGGGCCGCCTGGTTGTAGTCGGCACCCACCAGGAAGAGGGGGTATTCCTCGAGCATGGTACCGCGCAGGGTGCGTTGCTCGATCACGTCGAACAGGTGGATGAGGAAGGCGCCGTTGCCGCAGCCCATATCCACGATGCCTTTGGGTTGCGCTTCGATGGGTTGGTTGAACAGGTGGATGATGATGTCGTCCACCACCTTAAAATAATTGGCATGCGCGCCGCCGCTTCCCCACACGTTCATTTCGCGGTCCACGTGCATTTCGCGTGCACCGGGCGGCAAGTCCCAAAAGATGTTGGGGTTGCCAAAAACCAGTTCATCGATTTGCCGGAACATGGGCAGGTACGAAACCGTAACTCCGTAGGCGCTGGCGCGGCGCGCAAAAAACAGGCCTTTGTCGGTAAATTGGTACGTGTCGTTGCGTTTCTGGAACCAGCCGAGGTAGACGAAAATATCGAGCAGGCGTTCGAAACTTTCGGCATCTTCGTGGAACTCTTCCGGCTTGAAGGAAGCTTCCATAAAGTACTTGTGAAACATGCCGTTCATGCTCAAGGCTACGAGCGTAGGCCCAACGATCATGCCTTCGACGTGTTTCAAAACCTGGTTTTGAAGGCGTTGGGTTTCGACATTGTCGGATGGTGGCATTCCGAATCGGTTTTGGTAGTCGGCGGTCATCCGTTCGAGCACGAGGAAGGGTTCCTTTTCGAACTTTCTGCGGTGAAAATTGCCGGACAATCGGTTCAGGTGCACGACGTCTTTGTAGAGTGGAATCAAGCCAAAGGCTTGTTCGCTGAGGGTATTGGTGCTGATTCGGATTTGGTCTTCCGCCTCGATGGTGTGGGTAAGCCAGCCTTGGGAGGCCAAAACGCGCAAGGCCACATTGAGGTAGCCTTTGTTGGCGCCGAAATGGGTGGCGAGGTCGGCGAGCAGCACCGATTTTTCCTTCAGCAGGTGTGTGGGGACGCCCTTTTGGTAAAGGGCGAAGGCTGTGGGTGCGGTCACGAGCCCATCGAGGTGGCGGAACAGGTCGTCGCGAAGTTGGGCCTGGTGTATTTTGTTCATGGTGGTAAGGGTAGGGTGGGCGATAAAGGTAGGGAAAGTTGGGGA
>JBBSDH010000335.1:0-3277 GCA_038249605.1 Chitinophagales bacterium
CGTAAGTGGCAATGTGCCCGCCAAGGTCCAGTTTTTTATCCTGGGCCTGAAGCACCATGGCCTGTGCGTTCCATCGTATCGCATTTTCTATTTTTTCCTCCAATTCCCGGTTGCCTGGGTAGGCGGGTTGGTCTTCTACGGCGATGGTATTGCAGTATGGCGTGTTGAGCGCTGCTCCTCCGTTGGCGGCGCCTCGGCGTGCCAAAAGGTAACGCAGACGTTGAAAAAGTTCCTCGCTGCGCGTTTTTCCATGCGCTTCGAGCACTTCTTCCATGGCTTCAAGCCATTCTTCCTGTTCAATAAGCCAATCGTCGAGCTTTATGTTGTCTCCCATGTGATGGTTCGTTTGATTCCCTTAAAGACGAAGGGATTGTTGTGGAGGTGCAAAATTAGGTCTTTTACCCGGTATGAAAATATTTTGCAGCACATTTGTAACACAGCAGCCGATGGGACGTCTTCCCATCACAACAACCGAATCTTAGAGTTGCTGAAAACATCTTATGAACTGGACCCTTTTTCACGAGCAGGTTTTTCCCATACGGCACAAGCTGTATCGGTTTGCCCTGCGGATCACCGGCAGCACCCACGAAGCGGAAGACGTGGTGCAGGAGGTCATGGAAAAGGTTTGGAAAAGTTCGGAGGAACAAAACGAAACGGTACAAAACTGGGAAGCGTGGTTGATGACCCTCACTCGCAACCGTTCGCTCGACAAAACCAGGGCACAACAAAGCCGGCGCACGGCCCCCATGGATGAGCTGCGCGAAAACAGTCTGACCGACGGCAACAATACCGCCAGGACCACCGAAAACCGCGATCTGGCCAACCATGTGCGCCAGATCATGCAAAACCTGCCGGAAAAACAACGGCTTGTGATGCACTTGCGTGATGTGGAAGAACTGACTTATGAAGAAATCACCGAAGTACTCGGCATCAGCATCGATCAGGTGAAAGTAAACCTACACCGCGCCCGAAAAACTGTGCGCGAACAATTGCTCAAATTAACGTCTGTCGGTGTTTCGACAGCGTTTCAATAAAAACCAGGCAGACCATGCAACACAATAGTTTGCTCAACAACCACCATCCGGACATTGGCGTTTTGCTCGAAAAGTATTTCGACGGCGAAACGACACTCGATGAGGAAAAAATCCTCAAAGCTTATTTCAATGCCCCGGTCGTTGCACCCGAACACCAGGCCATGGCCCCGCTTTTTCAAATGTTGAACCAGGAAAAAGCAGCCGTCATGCCGGAATTGTCACCCCGCAAGGGACCTTTGTCATTCCAGCGCAGCGTGGGACCTCAATGGCCAAAGTTCATGGCCGCGGCAGCAACGATGCTTCTACTCATCACTGCGGCAGCATGGTGGTGGAATACCAGGCCTGTTGATTTGGTAACCGACCAGCCGATTGCCATGGTTCCCTCACGGGATGACAAGGGAACCTGGCGGGGTGAAGGTCCCACGCTTCGTTGGAATAACAAGGGTGCTTCGCGGGACGACAAGGGTGCTTTGGTGAATAAAAAACGGAAGAATAAGGTCAGAAAAGAGGCTCAGCCGGTTTTGACTTCCCAAATAGACCCTGAAACCGAAGCAGCGATGGAAGAAATCAAAGCCGCTTTTGCGCTCATTTCTTCCAAGATCAACAAAGGTCGCAAGGAAGCTGCCAAAGGGCTCAAAGAAATTGAGCGCATGGACAAAGGCATTGAAAAAATAAAAGAGAATTCCTGAACACACTTGAAACCCTGCATTTACAACTGTTTTAACATTAAGCCATGAAAAAGTACCTGCTTCTCCTTCCTCTGATGTTCCTGCTGCACACCATCGCAGGTGCACAAGACGACGGCATCACCCGTTTTTTCAACCAATACGTCGACGACGAACGATTTACCGTGGTGTACGTGAGTCCGAAGATGTTTCAGATGGTGTCTAAGATCGAAGTTGACGACCCGGACTGGGAAAAAGTGCGCCCGATCGTTGCCGACCTGACCGGCTTGCGCGTGCTCACCTCCGAAGAAGTTGACGGCGTGGCCATGTACAAAGACGCGCTTTCAAAAGTACCCAAAGGTGAATACGAAGAACTGCTCACCGTACGCGACGGCGAAGATAACGTGCGTATTTGGGTAAAAGACGAAGGCAACATCGTACACGAATTGTTGCTGCTCGTAGGTTCGCCCGATGAATTCGTATTGCTTAGTTTTACGGGCAAAATCGACCTGGATAAAATCTCCGACCTGTCGAAATCCCTCGACGTGGAAGGCGCCCAGCACCTTGAAAAAATCAAGAAGAAAGATAATAGGGAGGAGTCACACGAAACCAGAGACTAAAGGTTTGAATGACGAGATGCGAAATACGGTATTTGATGTTTGAATTTGATTTTAAGATTTTGGATGATGAAGATTTGAATGTATCAAATTTCAAATCCATTTTTTAATTCAAATTTCAAATACCGTATTTCGTATTTCGTCAATCAAAACTGCCTGCTAACCGCTAAATGCTAATCGCTACACCAATGAAAATATTCTTAAGTTGCTTGCTGTTCATCTTTGGCGCCCAGGCGTTGCAGTCGCAGGACTACCAGTTGTACTGGAAATACAAAGATTTCGACGATGGGGTCAACCTTGAGGCGCCCCGTTCGATCATCACCATCGCAAGTTGGTTTGTGCCGGCCAAGGAAGACCGGAAATTGGTACGCAAAGTGCATCGTGCGCGTGTCATGTATTTTGAAAATGGCAGAAACCCTGTCTCGGAAAAAGACATGAAAAAATTCCACAAACGCGCCAAAAAACGCGGGTTGGAGGACCTTCTTTACATAAGGGAGGGCAGTTCCAAAACGCAGGTACGACTGATGATCAAGGACAGGGGCAGCGCCATCCGCAAACTGGTGGTTTTGGTCAATTCCCCCGAAGAGTTTGTGCTTGTCACGATCAAGGGCAAGCTCAAATGGGAAGACATCAACAAGGCGTTGAAAGACTACGAAAAGGACATCGAAAAAGAGGCGCCCATCATGCCGCCGAATATTATTAGGGTACCGATTTAGCCGTTTCTTTTAGGGTAAAACACAAGTGGCGTAGCAGACTAGCCTGATACGCCACTTTTTTTTTACCCTAAAAGAAACGGCATGGGTTGGGTTGATCAATAAGGCCTGGTCACTTATGTGGATGTTTTAGCCTTTTGAAAAGAGAAGGTTTCTAATCGAAGACAGTAGCAAAGTACAACGCTCTCAAGCCCCTTCAGTTACTCCGACAAACAGGGTTAAAAAACACAGAGGGTATTGCCGGCTAG
>JBBSDH010000336.1:0-3268 GCA_038249605.1 Chitinophagales bacterium
GCGTAATGGCCAAGTCCGTAGAGGTAGTTGGTGGTGCCGTCGAGCGGATCGATGATCCATTGAAACTCGGCTTCGGTATTTTCCACTGTATCTTCTTCGGTGAAAAAAGCGGCTTCGGGCAGCAGTTTGCTGAGCCGTTCCACGAGCATACGTTCGGCCTGGCGGTCGGCATAGCTCACCAAGCCGTTCATGAATTTTTCTTCGATGTGTTCGCTGCGCACACGGCTTTGTTCGGTGCGTAGGAATACGGCGGTATCAGCCACGGCTTCCCGTGCTTTGGTGGTAAGGTATTCGAGGTCGAGTTTGGACATATTTTTCGCGTAGCGGTATTTTTTGTGAAAATACAGCTACACCGCGAAAAGACAAACCTGCTGGCTGCGATTAAATTTTTATCAAGGATAAAATCAAGTTCCTAACTTTGGGAAAAAGAAACTATTTTGTGTTGAAAAGTTTTTGCACACGGATTAAAACAAGTATTTCCATGATTTTCAAAACAAATTACCTGCTTGCCCTTGGTTTGGGCGCCATCACTTTTTTTTCATCGTGCAGAGAGGGTGAAATTCCGAACGTCATTATTGTATCGCCCGTTAACGGTCAGCTGCAAGAAGGTCAATTGATTATTGAGGTTTATTTCTCCGATGCGGAAGGGTTGGAGGCAGCCCGCATCGAGATAACCAATGAATCGGACGGCTCGGTATTTTTTGAAGACGAGCCTTTGGTGAAGGACAGCACGGGGGTATTGTACACCAAAGTTATCCCCCTCTCCAACCTCGATGTAGCAACACCAATGAAGATGCAGGTGGATGTTGGCGATAAGGATGACCAATTTCTGTTGACCATAGTGAGGTTTACCGTAAAACAGTAGAAAGTGTATATTATCGTAAAAATACGATTAATTTCTTATTTCCCTTGCCTTTTAAAAATTTCATCGTAACTTTGCGATGAAATTGAATTTCAACACATGACCACCAACAAAAAGGAAGTTTTTTCCCAGGAAGATCAGGAACTCGCAAGCTTAGCCAAGGCGCTCGCCCACCCTGCCCGCATTGCCATTTTGAAAGAACTGGCGCAAAGGCAATCCTGCATTTGTGGCGAGATCGTGGAAGTGTTGCCGCTTGCGCAGAGTACCGTATCGCAACATTTGAAAGAACTGAAAGAAGCGGGTCTAATCCAGGGCACCGTTGATGGCGCCAAATCGTGTTATTGCATCGATCAGAAAGCTTTCAAACGTTTTGAAAACATGCTGAAAAGCTTCTTTGTCCTCACGGCCGATCAAAACTGTTGCTGAGCCGGGGGTTAAAAAATTTGCATAGAATCATCGTTATTTTACGATATACTTTTTTCCACAAACTTGAATTAAGCCATGATTAACGAGAACAACCTCAAAAACCTCGTCAGGGAAAAGTACGCTGAAATTGCCCTGCAAGACAAAACGACGAACGCGACCTCTTGCTGCGGCTCTGGTCCAAGCGGCACATACACCATCATGTCGGACACCTACGATCACCTCGACGGCTACAACCCCGACGCCGATCTTGGACTCGGCTGTGGCCTGCCCACCGAATTTGCTCACATTCAGCCAGGCGACACGGTTGTTGATCTGGGTTCCGGCGCTGGCAACGACTGTTTTGTGGCCCGTGCCGAAACAGGCGTGGGTGGGAAGGTCATAGGCGTGGATTTTACGCCTGCAATGATCAATTTAGCGCGCAAAAACGCCGACAGACTTGGCTACAACAACGTCGAATTCCGGGAAGGCGACATCGAATCAATGCCTTTAGGCGACGCTTCCGCCGATGTGGTGGTAAGCAACTGCGTATTGAACCTCGTTCCAAACAAGGCCAATGTATTTGGCGATGTTTTTCGCGTGCTGCGTCCTGGCGGTCACTTCAGTATATCAGACGTCGTTTTGATCGGCGATCTTCCAGAAAAACTTTGCAATGCGGCAGAAATGTATGCCGGTTGTGTATCGGGCGCCATCCAGATGGAAGACTACCTTAATACCATCCACCAGTCCGGATTTGAAAACGTGACGGTTCAGAAACAAAAACCCATCCTGATCCCCGATGAAATACTGCTTGAGTACCTTTCAAAGGAAGAGCTGAAAGCCTTCATCGATTCCAAAACTGGTATTTTCAGCATCACGGTGTACGCGGAAAAACCCAGCGGTGATCCTGAAACGTACAAACAGAAAACGGAAAAACTCGAACTGCGCAACCTCGCCGCTGACGCCGGAAAAGGTTGTTGTGCGCCGGGAAGTGGTTGTTGTTGAAAGATGTGCCTACCAAAGACTAAATATAACGGCCCATACTGACCCACCTGTAACGGTCTAAAGTGACCCACCAAAAACGGTCAATACTGACCCACCTTTAACGGTCCAAATTGACTCACTCATTTGGTTCGGGTTTGATGCAAATAGCGGCTATGTTGTAATCTTCAAAAAGAAGACAACGACATGGCAGCACCGACAAAAGCAATGCATCAGATCAGACAAATTTTAGAACTTCAACAACAACAAGTTGGGCTGCGCAAGATTGAGCGGCTGACTGGTTTTTCGCGCAACACTGTGCGTGATTATGTCCGACGCGCTATGGCTACAGGCCGTCCGATATCAGATTTATTAGCCCTGGCTGACACCATGTTGGCCAGTGTGTTATCTGGCGACGTTACCTCGACGCCGCGGGAGGATCCGCGCTGGACGGATTTAGGGCAGCGCCTGCCGACACCCAGCCGAGAGTTACACAAGACCAGGGTTACCAAACTGCTGTTGTAGCAGGAATATACCCTGGAGCAGCCCGAAGTGCACAATCCGGCGCTAACTGGACACTAAAATCCGGTGAAAGTTAACACCAAAATCATGGTATAAAAGGACACTTTTTCCGGTGCAAACTGGACACCCATTTACAAGGGTGAAGGTGGTCAAAAATCCGGCGTAAACAATCAACGAATCCATCCTGACTTTACACCATCAAATCCGACACCAAAAGGTGGGTCACTTTGAACCGCTACGGGGTGGGTCACTTTGGACCGTTTTGGGTGGGTCAGTATCGCCGTTATTTACAATCTGCGCAACCTCGCCGCCGAAGCCGGAAAAGGTTGTTGTGCGCCGGGAAATAATTGTTGTTGAAAAATGTGCCTACCAAAGACCACCTTTTCCGGCGGCCTTTGGTGGGCACAGAGAGATTCGAACTCCCGACATTCCCGACTTTTGGGTCGGGACGATCTGTACCAACTGAACTAGGCGTACCCAGGTGAATTTGTAAAAAAAGAC
>JBBSDH010000337.1:0-3213 GCA_038249605.1 Chitinophagales bacterium
CTTTGTATTTTTCTGTTAAAATGGGCACTTGGTCCTGCAAATACGCATCAATTTCCTTGACCGTTATTTTGCCGTCGTTGTTGCCGTCTGCGGCGCCTTCAAACCCCTGTAAAAGCACGTACGTAAAAACGCCATGCCCCAGCTGTGTGAACTCCGAAGCATATTGTTCTGTGCCCGCGGCAGTGAGCCAATGGGTACCGGTTGAACGGGCGAGTTGTGCACTGGCCTTTTCTTCGGCAGCACCTCGTTGCGCCACGGCATCCAATGCGCCCGACGAATGGCAGGCGTCGAGGATGAACAATTTTGATAAAGTCTTATTTCAGTGATTTTATCGGTTTTTCCATCCGCTTCTACGCTAAGCAAGACTGTTTTTTGGATGGATTCGTAGCTGGGCGTTTCGTCGTCTACCACCTCCATGTTGCGCAAACCGGTCGTTTTATTCACGATACGAACCGTTGGCGGCAGTTTCAATTGGTTGATTTCAATGGGTGCGGACGACTTTAAGCCGTTGCCATACATTACTTCCGCTAGCAAATTGGGCGTGTAAAATCCTTCGTACAATTGTTCCAGCGGAATGCTTTCACGGCCCTGAACGTAGTGCATTTGTTTCAAACCTCCGGGTGAACCATCAAAACGTCCGTCGGGTGTGGAAACGATCCAATCGGTGCCACCTTCAATAAGGATGATGCGGGCAAGAAGTTTTCCGTTCGCGGTTTCCCAAATTTTAATGTCCTCATCTTGGGTGATGAACAAGCGCTCGTTTTCAAAAAACAGGAAGCCGATGTAGGGCAGTCTCTGCTGCGTTAAAGCGTATTTAAGCGACAAAGTAGCTGTATTCACAACATTCACTTGGGTAACACCGAACACCGACTCGTCACCATTGATGAAATTCAGGATGTATTTGCCGGAGGCCGAAATCTGCGAAGCAGCGTTTGCGTAAGGGATTTTGGCCGATTTTTGGATGACTTTGCCCGATTGCGCGTCCAGTTTGACCAAAGATCCTGATTCGTTGACGAGCCAAACCTGCTTGCCGTTTTCGGTATAAATGGGATTACTGAGGGCATTCGGTTCGTCGTAAGCCCAAACCATACGTTTTTGAATCAGGTCGAAACAAGCAATCCGGTGCATGTAATCATCGGTGCCTTCTTTTTTCAAATTGATGATGACCCTGGTGCGATCGGCCGAGCGTTCAAGGATGTAATCTTCATCGCGTCGGCTAAAATGTGCATTGTAATAATCGTCCGAAAAGACGATCTGCTGCTTTTGTTTCCAGGTTTTGCCATCCAAAACAATCAATCGGTCGTCGCTGGTGAGCACAATGGAGTTGTTGTCATCGTAGGTGCGAATTTCAATCGCACTTCGGTTTATGCCTTCTTCTATCTGAACATCAGCAACCTGGGAAACATCTTCACCCAAAGTGTACGATTTCAGCTGGTAATTGGCCGAACCGAACGCGGTGGTCATCAGCACTTTTTTTTGGCTGGGCATCAGGCGGTACAGTGCGCGTTGCAGGTAATCGTATTCCTCACAACCCGGCAACATGGGCAACAGATTGATCCGAAAACCTTTTTTATCAAAGTGCAAGTGTTTGTATCCGGCAAATATTCCCTGGTCGTCGCCCAGGTTGGCCTGTGCCAGATTGAAAGGTAGAAACGGGAAAAAGCCGACCTTTTTTACCAAATTTCCTGTTTCCAAAGAAAAAGCTTCCAGGGAACTGTTGGTGAAAAGGTATTTGCCGCCGTCCGAAATCTTGACGTAATGTGTGCCTCCAAAAGTTTGGCCTTGGGTGTACGTTCGGCGGGGAGAAATGCTCCATGCTTTGGCATCAAAGACATAAAAATGTTTAGAACACTCAAACAATATCCTGTTTTTGTTGTCGTGGCTGATCCAAATGATCCCGCTGTTCTCCTCAACGTCGTTGTTTTTAAGCGTAAATTGTTGTTTACGCACGGTTTTCCAGCTCGTCAACTCTACCTCTTCGATGAGGTACTGCGGATTGGAAACATTGGCGTTGCTCTCATCGTAACTCAGGTTGGTCGTTGCGACGATGTTGCCGTTTTTGGTAAAAAACATGGGCAACTGCTTCGCAAAATATTTGATGACCTTGTTGGTTTTCAGGTCAAAAAGCAAACCTCCGGAATCGTAACCCGCCGCCAGCAACATGGTTCCGTCGGGACTGATTACAAATCCCTGTGAAGCACCAACGCCGTCCGGGGTTTCTTTACTTTTCAAATTGAAATCAAACAGTTTGGTCGTTTTGCCGCTTGCCAGGTCCAATTTTTGAACACTGTTTTTATCCTTTTCTCCGTCGAAAACCAATACATAAAGCCCTTTGTTGTCGGGCGCCATGGCAATGTTCGAACCGTCGGGTATTTTGAATTTCGTATTTTCCCACTCAAGACTGCGCAAATTGATCAAACGCAAATTGCCTCCCGCATTGACCACAGCGCGTTGCTGGTCGCCCGTAAAAAGGATTTTTTTGTTGTACAGGGTGTCCATCCCTTGCCAACGCAGGATTTTGAGCAAAAACGGCCCGGCCATGTCCCATATTTTTAGTTCGTTTTTACCAACGGTAATCAAAGTCTGTTCATCGTTTGAAAATACAAACAAATCGCATTCGTGTGCGGCTGGGATACGCAGTTCGGGAGATTGGGCATGGAGCGCAACGCCGTGGATAAACAGCAATGCAAAAATCAATACATGCTTCATAAAGTATTTGTTTTCAAAATGTTGGGAAAAAACATGAATCTGTGCCTGTTATTTCGGAAGCGTCGTTACCTGTAAACCAACCTCTGCTTTGCCAAATCCGCCGCCATTGCTGGAAACGGGTTTGAAACCGCGGGTTTTGGTGTTCACCGTGGCAATGTCTTCATCGATAAAAATCAATCCGTTTTCCTTGTGCGTGCGCAAGGGTGGAAACACCTCGGTACAGGCAAACAATTGTAAAGTTTCAACACCAAAAGGAGAGGAACACTCAAACTCCTGGGGTACGGTGACATAATTGCCTTCTTCAGAAACTTTCATGGGCACATTTTCCAAAAGAAGCACCTTACTACCGTCGGCGACATGGTATACGAGGCGCAGAAAACATGGTTTTGCGGCTTTAACGGCAATGCTCATCCGGTCGCCTTCCGTAAAAATCTGGTGGCCAAAACCCTTGCTGGTCATCACCTCAAGTTCAAAATCGCCATGCGATGGGTGAGGTTCGGGCGA
>JBBSDH010000338.1:0-3137 GCA_038249605.1 Chitinophagales bacterium
ACCCACATAAGGCCGGTATTGTCGAGCTTAAAAACGAGTTCGGGTAAAAAGGTACGGCCCTGCTCAAATGTTTCGATGGGAATTTCCGTGCGTGAGCCGCTTTCGTCGATGTAAAACATCCGGTCGGAACCGCCCGACCATGTACCTGTGTTGTAATAAAACAACACGCCGTTTTGTGGTCCGCCCATCCGGAGTTGCACGCGGCCGTTGTGCACGTAACGTTGCAGCACCTTTCCGGTTGTTTCGATTTCCACCAAAATGCTGTCGTTGACTACCCCCCAAACTGTCCCCTTCCCCGAAACCTCGGCCAACACGAAATGGGTCCAGTTGGATGGCAGGGACGTCGATTTTAATCCTTTTGAGCTGTGGTACGACATGAGGCGCAAAGGCGCATCAGCCAAAAAAAAGATGGTGCCGTCCGGCGCTTTTTTCAAGATCCCCCGAGGACTGTAGCAATGCGGCTTGATGTCCTGACCAAATTTTTCCTTCAAGGTAAAAATCTCCTTGCGCAGTGGATGGTACAAACAAATGGAAGGCTGTGACAAAGGCCCGGCGAGCCAAAGGTAGCCATCGTCGTCTTTGGCTATGGATTCTACATCGTTGAATGGCAAACTGTCGCGCTCCTGGGTATGCCACGTAAAACCGTAGCCGTCGAAACGGTTCAACCCGTAACGGGTACCGAACCACATGAATCCTTGCTTGTCCTGGTAAATGGCGTTTACTTCCCGGTGCGACAAACCGTTTTCAACACCATAAAACTTGCTGCGGGCAATGTACGACTGCGCCTGCGCACCCGTAAAACAGGAAGCGAGCAACAGGCAACAAACCCAACGCCCCAACTTGGCGCTCAGCACGTAATTTTTCCAAACAGTTTTACAAAGCATGTACTTATGCGATTAAACGGTGGTTCTTTGTGGCATGTGGGATAAGTTATGCCCGCAGGCTTTACAAAAATAGGTAAAATTCTGTTGGTTTAAGGATAAGAACAGGGTTGAAATATCGTGTTGAAACGAAAGCACACTACCCCTAAGCAAAAAAGCCTTATTTTTGTTGTTACGGTGAAGATGTTTCCATTCCTTTACCACAAGCACCAAATAATACACAAAAACATGAATGCAGCAATCGCCGCCGCCGAAAAGAACCTCCATAAAATGGGCTACCTCGACCTCGAAGTGGACCCACAGCTCGACCTTGTAGAGGCCATAAACCGCCTGAAAAAAGAGAAAAACGCCATTATTCTGGCCCATTACTACCAGGAATCGGAAATCCAGGACGTGGCCGACTACATCGGCGACTCCCTCGGCCTTTCTCAAAAAGCTGCACGCACCGACGCCGACATCATCGTTTTCGCCGGCGTACACTTCATGGCCGAAACGGCAAAAATGCTCAGTCCACAAAAAAAAGTGCTGCTGCCCGACCTCAAAGCCGGCTGCTCGCTTGCCGATTCATGCCCGCCCGCACTGTTCAAAAAATTTAAGGAAAAATACCCCGACCACATGGTGGTGAGTTACATCAACTGTACCGCCGAGCTCAAAACACTCACCGACATCTGCTGCACAAGCACCAATGCCGTGGCCGTAATCGAAAGCATTTCCAAAGACCAGCCCATCATTTTTGCTCCCGACAAAAACCTCGGCGCCTACCTCAACAAAAAAACCGGGCGCGACATGGTGCTCTGGAACGGTGCCTGCATGGTACACGAAATTTTCGACCTCGAACGCATCACCAAGCTCAAACACCGTCACCCCAACGCCAAATTCATCGCCCACCCCGAGTGCGAAGAACCCGTCCTGGCCATTGCCGACTTCATCGGAAGCACCACAGGACTCCTGCGCTACACCATCAACGACCAGGCCACCGAGTTCATCGTGGCCACCGAAGCAGGTATTTTGCACCAGATGCAAAAATCCAGTCCGCACAAAACCTTCATACCCGCGCCACCCAACAACAACTGCGCCTGCAACGATTGTCCACACATGAAGCGCAACACCATGGAGAAACTGTACCTCTGCATGGAACACGAACTGCCCGAAATCCTGCTCGAGGACTGGGTGATCGAACAGGGCCGCAAATCCATCGACCGGATGTTGGAGATTTCGGAAGCAGCGGGATTGGGATTAAGGGATTAGCGGAATGGAGAATGCGGAATAACGCGCCTTTAGGTGCGACATCTTTGTAGCAACAGCACCCATGTTTCCCAACGCGCCTTTAGGTGCGACATCTTGTTGTGGAAGCGGTTTGCCGAGAAGATTAATCACTATTGACGAACAGCCTCGACATACCGCGTAGTATGGGATGGAAATTGGGAATTTAATTTTAGTGTATCGTTTTTTAATTCTATAAAATAAGTCATTTCTGGATGCCCAGTAAAAACTGAACCCTGCTCAGTCCACATAAGAGTTAGTACCTTTTCTTCCGCATCAATTCTGTAACGGCCAAATGAAGTGTCGGTTCCACCTATTCCGGTGGAATAATACCACCATTGGGTATCGCCTTCTTCTCCGTTGTAATGTTTGAAATTCATTTTGAAAACATCATCCGGCAAAAAAAGGCCTTCCTCGCCGTTATATTGAAATGTCAACATTTTCCATTCACCTTGAATGTCGTAGCCCAAACCGTCTTTTGGTTTTTCTCCACAGGCAATGATGGTCATTGATGCCATGATAAAGATGAAAAGCGCGTATCGCATAATTATTAATTTTTAAAAATGAAAAAACACTGTCGGTGTCTAATGTCTGGTGTTCATAAAATTTAAATTTTATTAAACAAAGATAAGCAAATCTACATTCGTATAAAATATTAAACTCCTCTATTGTGTGAATACCTATTCCTCAAGTGCGAATGAGACTTCTGAATGTGTGAATGCATTTCCTACCTCATTTATTCTTTGTTCCTTCCACAACAATCGATCCGGGGTTACGGGATTAAAACAACCGCAACTGCCCTCCTTTAAACCCCTCATGCAAATCGCAATTCAGCTTCGGCATTTGCCTGCCCGCAAAAAACTTTTCCCGCGCCACGCGGAACTGTTCGCGGATGATTTCGGCGATTTTGCCTTCGCCGCGCATGCGTACGCCGCTGCGGCTGTCGTGGAGGTTACCGCCGTGGGCTTCCCTGATTTTGTTTAAAATTTTCTC
>JBBSDH010000339.1:0-3098 GCA_038249605.1 Chitinophagales bacterium
GGCTCCAGTACATCTTCGGTTTCGATCAGGGCGGCTACATCCACACCCAGGCGCGCCGAAAGTTTGCGCAGCACATTGGCGCGTATCCGTTTGATCATGGCCGACCAGTCCTGCCCGTTGTCGGCAGGCACATTCACCATTACAAACCAGCCTTCACAGCCATCGGGGGCATCCGAGGGTGTGTATTTGGACGTGATGTTGATGTAAACCGTCGGGTCGTCGCTTACTTCACCACGTGCCATAGCGCCGAATTCGTTGGCGTAATCGTTGGAAAAAAAGATGTTGTGCAGGTCGAGCTCAGGAAATTGACGCCGGATGCCCCAGTAAAAAATGAGGGCCGAAGTACTTTTAGGTTGTCGGAGTATACGTTCGGGCTGCGCCGCTTCGGGCATCAGTTTTTTGTAGGTGTAAAAAACGTCCATGTTGCTCACCACAGCATCGAAAGCATGTTCCCGGCCGCCGGCAAACAAACCTGTTACCCTTTTTTTCTTAAAAATGATGCGTTCCACAGGCGTTTCGAAACGGTAGGTTACACCCTGGCGCAAAGAAAGTTCGTAAAGACTTTTGGTGATTTCAAACATGCCGCCTTCGGGGTAAAAAACGCCCACGTTGTATTCAAAATGGGGAATGATGGTGAGCATCCCCGGGGCCTGGTACGGATCGGAGCCGTTGTAGGTAGCATACCTGTCGAACAACTGTACCAGTTTTGGATGCTGGAAAGTGCGTTGGTGTACCTGATGCATGGAAGAAAAGAGATCGTAAAAAGGCAAGCGCAAGGCGGCTTTTAAGGCCGTGATATTGGTCCAAGTGCCCATTTTATGCAGGGATTTTTCCAAAAACAGACGTCCTGCGAGGTCGTATTTTTTTGCGCTGCGCGCCAAAAAACCTTCAAGTTTTGCCGAAGGCACACCCAATACTTTTTCTACCTCGGCGCCGAAACGGTCGGGCTGCGCAAAGGCACTAAGCGCTGTGCCGTCGTCCCAAAAATACCGACAAGCCACGTCCATACGCTGGTAACGGAAATGTTCCTCAGGCACTTCACCGGCAAGTCGAAAAAGCTCGTCCACGTACATGGGCATGGTGAACAGCGACGGTCCGGCATCGAAGCGGTATCCACCGTTGGAAAACTGTGAAAGTTTACCGCCGGGGTAATTGTTGGCTTCAAAAACGGTGACCTCGTGGCCTTGGGCCCGAAGCCGTATGGCTGAGGAAATACCGGCGATGCCGGCTCCAATGATTCCAATATTCATTAGCGGTTAGCGGTTTGGCAGGCAGCGGGCAGCAGCTTGACCTTGAACGTAGTTGCAGGCTTGTTGTTCGACAAAATGGTTGTTTTTAAGAAATAATGGGTATTTTTTTGCTACCCGCTGCCCGCTGCCTGCTGTCCGCTATTGTATCAAACTCCAATAAATCGGTATTCCGATGGTGATGTTGAGTGGAAAGGTAATGCCAAGCGCCATGGGAATGTACAATCCAGGATCGGATTTGGGCACTGCCAGGCGAAGTGCGGCAGGCACTGCAATGTACGATGCACTTGCTGCCAGGATGCTGAGCAACAATCGATTGCCGGGCTCAATGTTGAAAAGTCCGGATATCAGGGTCATAACGATGCCGTTAATCAGGGGTATGACCAATGCAAACAAGGTTGCGCTTTTGCCGTAGCTTTGGAAAGTTTTGAACCTTTTTGCGGCGAGCATGCCCATTTCAAGCAGAAAAACGGCCAAAAATCCTTTAAAAATGTCACTTGTAAAAGGTTCGATGCCTTTGGCCTGTTTGCTGTCGGCTACCAGACCGATGAACAAACTTCCAAGGATCATCAGCACCGAGCCGTTGGTGAACGACTCGCGAACGATGTGGCCAAGTTTGTGTTTGGTCTTGTCTTCTTTGTCGTATCGGCGTATCAGCATCACACCGATGATGATGGCAGGTGCTTCCATCAGGGCCATGGCAGCAACCATGTGACCGCCGTAATGGATCTTCGCGTTTTCCAAAAAAGAGGTAGCAGCGATGAAGGTTACCGCGCTAACACTGCCGTACGTGGCTGCAACGGCGCCGGCATCGTACACGCTGAATTTTTTCTTAAGAATGAAAAACACATAAATCGGCACAACACAGGCAAAAAAAACGGCCAAAAGCAGAGTTATTGCGATTTCGGAAGTAAAAACGCTGTGCGCCAACTCTTGTCCGCCCCTAAACCCGATGGAAAACAAAAGGTAAAGGGACAAAAATTTGGAGGTCGATTCCGGTATGGACAAATCGCTTTTAACCAGCGTGGCAACGACGCCAAGCAAAAAAAACAAGAGGGTGGGGTTTGTCAGGTTTGAAATAAGAATCTCTGTATTCAAGGCGTGTGGTTTAAGCTTTCCATAGTCTCAGAAACAGCACTTCAAGGGCCAGGAATAACAGCGCAAAGATGACACACCAACGCCATAAAACAATGCCTTGATTTTGTTCGCCCACCACCTGGGCAAAGTTGGCTTCGGTATTTTCATTCAATACACGGAAGTTGGAGGAAAGACCTTCGGCCAGCGTTTCTTCGCTGCGGTATGTCAAGTCGCTTTCTTTGCGGTCGTAGTTGAAAGCAAAAACGGATAGGGTAGAGTCGGGGCGCAAACTGAGTTTGTACCAGCCTGCGTCGCGCACCTGGGTGCCGGGTGTGAGCATCACTTTGGCGCCGAGGATGCGTTGTTCGGGAATGAACTCGCTGGCGCCAGTGCTTTCTCCGTCGTTTTCTTCATCGGCGTCGCGCTGTAATTTGTACAATATTTCACCAGAAGCCGACACTTGGTGTTTGCCTTCCAGCACCTCGTCTTTGCCTATGGTGTAAGCGATCGCGCCGCCTTTGGCGCCTACTATGGCCATTTTGAAAAGCATGGGCACAAAAATTTCGCCGTTGCGCACCAAGTCGCTCACCTTTTCGTCGAGCGGTGTCGCGCTCAGGTACAAGGCCCCTTCGCCCTGCGGGTATTTGGCCATCATGGCCGATCCGTCGCGGTAGGTCAGGATGTATTCGCCGCGGTTGGCCGCTATTTTGTAGTTGCCCTGAGAAGCGGGCAGGCGCAGGTTGGCGCTTTTGTTGAGAAATACGTCGCGGAAAA
>JBBSDH010000340.1:0-3064 GCA_038249605.1 Chitinophagales bacterium
TCTTCCACACAAATACGGGCTACCTCAATGGGGTGCAGGATGTAGGGCTCGCCCGATTTTCGGCGTTGTTCCTGGTGCGCTTTGGCTGCCATTTCGAAAGCCAGGCGTATTTGCTCGCGGTCTACTTTGCTCAGGGTTGCGTTGAGCGATTTGAGCAAATTGCGGTAAGCCCGTTGGATGATGGCTTTATCCTCAATGGGCATGCCTTCAACCTGATTGCCAAGCCTCAAGGTGCCTGGTAATGCTGGCGCCGATTCGGTGGGTTTGTTGATGATGTCTTCCTGCTGCTTCATACGTAGGATACAAAGTTAAGGCAAAAGGTGCGCGTGCCAAATCTATTTGTTGATCGTTAACGGATTTTCTGTCGCTTACCTACTTTGTAATACCAAAATTTGCAGTACTTTTGCACTCCTTTAGGAAAAACGGTGTCAAAACCGTTGAAAGTAATGCGGGCGTGGCGAAATTGGTAGACGTACCAGACTTAGGATCTGGCGCCGAGAGGCATGGGGGTTCGAGTCCCTCCGCCCGCACTTCACAGAGCAATTTAAACGTTCCCTCGTATGCCCAACGTTGTCCGCAAAGACCTCGACAACAGCTCCGCCATGCTTACTGTATCGGTAAGCCGCGAAGAACTCAAACCCAAGATTGACGCCGAACTCAAAAAGTTTCGTCAACGTGCCAACATCAAAGGATTTCGCCAGGGCCAGGCGCCCATGGATTTTGTCAAACGCCTCTACGGCAGCAGCATTTTCGGCGAAACCCTGAACAACCTGTTCTCCGACGAACTTAACAAATACCTGCGTGAAAGCGGTCTGAACATTCTCGGACAGCCCCTGCTCTCCCCCGAGCAAAACCAATTCTCGTCCAAACTCGAGAACATGGACGCAGAGTATGCTGTAAACTACGACATCGGCTTCGTGCCCGAGGTTACCATAGGTGGCCTCGGAAAGTCGGAATCTTTCGATCGCCTCACCATCGCCAACATCGATGAACTGGCCGCCGAAGAGCTCCAAAAAATGCGCAAACAAGGCGGCGAACGCACCAACCCGGAAGAAGATGTCCTGGAAAACGACATTGTCGCGCTCCAAATGTCTGAACTCGAAGGTGACAACGTGAAAGAAGACGGCTTGAAATCCACCGTCAGCATCCTTGTCAACCGTATCCCCAACGAAACGCTGCGCAAGGAATTTCTGCAGAAAAAGAAGGGCGACACCGTTCGTCTGAATGCCCGTGAGCTCGAAGACAATCCCAAAGAGGACATGTACCGCAAATACATCCTCAACATGCCTGAAGGCGACGACCGCCAGGTGGGTGACCAATTCGAAGCTGTGATCGAAAACGTGTCGCGCGTAGCTCCTGCCGAACTCACGGATGAGTACCTCCAAAAAACATTCGGTCCCGAAATAAAAACCGAATCTGAAGCCCTCGAAGCCCTGAAAAAAGACGTTGTACGTTTTTACGAGATGCGCGCCAACGCCCTCGTGATGCGCGACATCCAAAAACGGCTGCTCGAACTCAACCGCTTCGGCTTGCCCGAAACATTCCTCAAACGCTGGCTCGCGAGCAACAACGAAAAACTTTCGCCTACCCAAATTGAAGAGGAATTTGAGCCTTTTGCCGAAAACCTCCGCTGGTCGCTGCTGCGTGACAAACTTACCGAGCAATTCGGAATCAACATCGACGCGGAAGCCGTGCGCGACGTGTTTCGTGCCCGCGTACGTAGCTACTTCCAGGTGGATTTGCCCGACGACCTTATCAACAGCACGGTGGGGCGTATGATGGAAAAAGAAGAGGACGTGGACAAAGTGCGCCGCGATCTCGAATACGAAAAACTTTACGAAGCCCTGAGCGGCGAAGTCAATCTTGTTGACAAACCGATTCCTTCCGCAGAGTTCCACCAAATCTTCGACATTTCACAAAGTTGATATAGCAGGCAGTGAACGCCGATTAAAAAATAATTTCCTGCCCGCTGCCCGCTGCCCGCTGTTTTAATTTCTACAGCCCCAGACTAACTATATGTCAGAATCGTTGTTATACTTGCCTAGCTAAAAATCATAACTATGTTTGACAAAAATGAATTCCAAAAGTATGCCACCAAGCACCTTGGCATGAGCAGCATGCACCTTGAGAAATACACTCAAGTCACCAGTGCTGCTGCAATTTCCGCTCCGAACATACAAGCCTTTACACCCGCTGTTATCGAAGAGCGCCAAATGAACGTGGTTGCCATGGACGTATTCAGCCGTCTTATGATGGACCGCATCATCTTTATGGGCGTACCTGTGAACGATTATGTTGCCAACGTCATCGAGGCCCAGTTGCTTTTTCTGGAGTCGAGCGATCCCAAACGCGACATCCAACTGTTCATCAACAGCCCCGGCGGTTCGGTTATCGATGGCCTCGGTATTTACGACACCATGCAGTATGTTGCGCCCGATGTGGCCACCATCTGCACCGGTCTTGCAGCCTCCATGGGCGCTGTATTGCTCGCAGCTGGCGCCAAAGGCAAACGCAGTTGCTTGTTTCACAGCCATGTCATGATCCACCAACCCATGGGCGGAGCCCAGGGCCAGGTATCCGACATCGAGATTTCCTACCGCCTCATCAAAAAAATGCAGAAGTCGCTTTACGATGTCCTCTCCTACCACACCGGACAGGACTATGCCAAAATTGAAGAGGATTGCGACCGCGACAACTGGATGGGCGCCGAAGAAGCCAAAGAATATGGCCTGGTTGACGAGGTGCTCGACCGCAACAACGTGCGCGCTAAAAAATAACTTTTGATAACCTTAACTTTCAAGGGTTAAACTGTTTACACACCTGCCAGCAGGTGTGAAAACAGTTTAACCCTTGAAAGTTAAGATCCGTTTTTTAATGAAACATCTATGATACGTCGCGGACGGGTAGCCCAGCACAATTGTTCTTTTTGCGGTCGCAGCAAAGAAGACGTCACGATACTGATCTCGGGCATGGATGCTCAGATTTGCGAACTTTGTGTTGAAAAAGCACAGGAAATCATCAGTCAGGAACTCCATGGTGGTGCAGCGCCCCCTGTTGCCGAAAA
>JBBSDH010000341.1:0-2966 GCA_038249605.1 Chitinophagales bacterium
TGTTTAAGATTATACCCGTGTTTAGTAATTCTTACCAGCCTAGTCGTTAAAGTACCGCTCTCGTTTTTTTTTGTAGTTCGGCCTCAGGCCGACAACTGGACGTTGTGTTTTCTGTGAGGTGTTGTACCTCCTCCTTCGTCGGAGATAACACCTCACACCGGGCATTCCGCATTTTTTGCACAACCCCACTTATCCAGAAAAATCCTTCCCTTTTATTGAAATTTTGATCTTTTGTAAACAATTGGCGCCATAATGCTATTTTTACGTTGTTTAACATCGCAACGTATGGCAACCCGGACCACCAATGGCATAACCGTCAGTGTAGAGACGCAATACCTCGACGAGCACTCAGATCCACGTTACAACAAATACATTTTCGGATACCACATCACGATTGAAAATGCCAGTCCACACACCGTGCAACTGATGCGCAGGCACTGGGTGATTCAGGACGGCAACGGCCAACTGCGCGATGTGGAAGGCGAAGGGGTGGTGGGCCAGCAACCTGTACTTGAGCCCGGCGCGGTACATGCCTACACGTCTTTTTGCAACCTAAGTTCCGAATTCGGTAAAATGTCGGGCACCTACCTCATGAGCCGTGCCGACGATGGCAGCCTTTTTGAAGTTGCCATTCCAGAGTTTCAAATGGCGGCGCCGTTCAAATCCAATTAAGACCAGGATTTGGAGGATTTTGGGATGAGGATTTGAGGGGATGAGGAGATTGGGATGATAGGATGGGATTTTTTTTGGTTTCGGTGCATATGCATGTGCCGGAAAAAGCAGCAAACCTTCCTTCTTGTGTATCTTAGCGCAATAAGTGTTTGTTTCATCCCGCCAATCCACGCTGAAGAATGGAAAACCGATTTACATCCGTTTTGGTTGCCTTGTTTATTGCTTTTTTGCCCCTGCAACTTGTTTCTCAAGACGACCAATTGAGCATCAATGGTCCAAACGTTGTTTGTGATGGCGAATGTTTCAACCTTACCGCCGTATTTACAGGAGGTATCAATCCCTCCACCACTAATTTCGTCTGGACAACAGCCAATGGTTTGATTGTTGCGGGTTCAACGACTCCCACCATAACCGCCTGCGCAGGTGGTATGTACATCGTGAGTGTAGCAACGGCTAACGGTACCATTGCTACGGCAACACAAATTGTGCAAACCGTACCCTACCAACCCGTCTCCATCCTGTCGACCAACTTGAACTATTGCGCCGACAGCCTCGACTTCTGCGAAAAGGTGTGCCCGAACACTACGGTAACCTATTATCTTTCCGGCGACCCCAGTACCCCCGGAGGATCACAAGGATCTGTAGCGCAATGGTCGGTAAGCGGCTCTTCCAATTTTAGCATAGCACCCAATGGCCGGTCGGTAACCGTAACTTGGGAACAGGCTGGCAGCGGATCGGTGAGTGTGGTGGTCAATTCAATTTTTGGTTGCACTGGCGAAGCCTCCCTTTGTGTTACCATCGTACCCGAGCCCATCGCCGATTTTACCGCCGTCGGCGCCCCTGCAGCTGCAGGCGACACCATTGAAATATGCCGAGGGCAAACGCTTTGGTTCACCAACAACAGCCAGTATGCCAGCTATTTTGACTGGTCGTTCAGCGACGACAACAGTCAAAATTCAGCCGTAAATACCCAACATACCTTCAATACCGACGGTGTTTTCACCGTCGACCTAAGCGCCACGAGCGCCTGCCTTTGCGCCGATACCACCAGCGTTTACGTGCGCGTACTCGACGCCGACGCACCCGCGCTCGAATGCCTGGGTACCGTGTGCCCAGGCGCAACCGTAACTTACAACAGCAGCCCACCGTGCAGCAGTTACAACTGGCAGGTGTCGCCCAACGGCAGCATTCTGACCGGAGGCAGCACCACCGACGACAGCATCACCGTTCAATGGAACTCCGGACCGGCAGGCATCATCACCCTCGGCACAATGTCTTGCACGGGCAGCACTTGTCCGCTCGAAACTGCATTCCAGGTACCCGTCATCGACAACAACGCCGAAATCCGAGGCCCTGAACAGGTTTGCCCATCTGAAGAAACCCTGCACAGCATCGACGCCTTCGGCGGTACGGGTTTTACCTGGACACTCAGCGGCGGCGGCTCTATCAAAGGAGGCCAGGGCACCAACAGTGTGCGCATCGCCTGGGGCGCATTCCCCAACCCCAACACAGTGTTCTGGTTGGTTGTGGAATACGATAACTGCTACCTCGGTTGCGGCGGCCGCGACTCGATTCCCGTGCGCATTGTTTCACCCTTCATCGTAAACGGTCCGGTGGAACGCTGTGAAGGCGGAAGCGGCACATTTACTTCCAAACTGACCTACAACAGCAACAACCTGTTGTGCGATTGGACACTCACCGACCCGACCGGTGCGACCGTATGGACCTCACCCGCGCCAACCGCCAATCCAACCGTGGTGTTTAACAACGGACCCGGCTATTACAGGCTTTTTGCCGTACCCGATGACCCCACGCTTTCCTGCACCGTACAGGCATCGTGGAGTGTTTCGGTAGTTGCCGCCCCTGTTACGCCTTCGGGCATATCCGGCCCGACGGTCATTTGTCCTTCTTTGCCGTTTTCCTACGAAATCCCCGGTGCGCCTGCAGGTGTCAATGTTCAATGGAACATACAAAACGGTCCGGGCGCCCCTGTGGCTGATGAAGGCAATCCCATCAACATCAGTTTCGGTGCCGCAGGACCGTATGCTTTGCAAGCGTGGTACGAAAGCGCTGATGCGCTGAAATGTTCATCGGACACCGTTTCCCTGAACATATTGCCCCTTTCAGCAGCCGACATTACTGGTTCAATCGTAGTTTGTGAAGACCATGCAGGAAGCTACACCTTGGTGGATGCTCCTCCGGGTGTAAATATTGTTTGGAGTGTAACGCCTGCTTCGGCCGGAACGGTTACCCTCGGCCAGAGCAGTGGAGCTTCCGAGGTTTTTTGGTACGAA
>JBBSDH010000342.1:0-2956 GCA_038249605.1 Chitinophagales bacterium
AATGTAGAAAAGCAAAAAAAGTTGGTGTTTCATCGTTTGTATTTCTCGGAGGATTAAGCTTGGAGGGCGAGCTAAAGCTCACCCTCCAAGCTCAATCCTCCTTAATCACCCTTACCTGATCCAGCATGGCCCTGTTCACATCCACGTTCATGTTGGTATTCCAGGGTTCGAGTTTCAGATGAAGTTTGTTGAGTCCTGCTTTGAGCGTTACGGTGCGGCGGTTGGACCAGCCCCAATCCGACCACTCATCTGTACCACGTTGCGGGAACACCATGGCGCCAACGTGTTTGTCGTTCACGTACAGGCTGCGCAAAGCACATTTGTTATCGGTATTCCACGGGCCGCTGCCGTTCGAGTAACGCATGTCGATAAGGAAATCGCCGGGTTTGTCGGCGACGACAGTGAACTCGATGTCGGTGTTTTGATCGTTGTTTGTTTCCACAAAACCTTTGCCTTCGAAACCTGTATAAGGCAGCGAAGATGCCGTCGCAATATTTTCAAAATCAATCAACACCACACGGTTTTTTCCATACACAGCAATGGGTTCGCTGGCAAACGAGGGGGACAGGTTTTTGTCGCCAGCGACGATCTGGTATTCCACGTAAGCGCTGGGTGAAACGGTGAAACCGTTGTTTGGGATGATGCCCACCAACCGGCTGTTTTCGTACACCATGTAACCCATGGCGCCCGCGATGGCGGGCCATTCGAGTCGGTTGTTGTTCAGGGTAACCTGCGGCGTGGGTAGCGAAAAGTGGTTGGAAACCATGTTGATCGACGCCGAGCCCCACGGCTGGTTGTCGAGCTCAATGCGGATGTTGTGCGCTCCCTTGGTAGTTCCGGGAAAGTACGCATCGGGGAGCGGCTCGCCGTCGAGGGTGATGGATTTGATCTTGTTGCCAGTTCCAACCACGTCGATGGTGAGCACGGCGTCGCGGTAACGGAAGTTCGACAAGGTTTTTTTACCCGTATACCCCGAAGGAACTTTCGGCGAAAATTTGATGCCGTTGGCTTCGAACTGCATGCCCATAAACAAATGGTGTACCATGGAGAGGTTGCCGGCCACACTCCACAACATGCGGTCGGAATTGATTTCCGTGCCCATAAAATCGCCCGTCTCGGCCACGAAATTTTCGTAATTGGTCAAAAACAAGGCGCCCGCCCGGTAAAGTGCCGCCAATCCATGGTTCAAAGCGCGTTCGTTGCCCGCGCGAGCGGCGGCCAGGTTCCAGTAAGACTGCACGAAAGGCCAAATGCCGTTGTTGTGGTATGGCGGTATGCCGGGAATTTGTGGGTAAATGCACGTCACCCCAAACGGCGTCACGGGTGAATTTGCGAAAATGCTGCGCGCCTGTTCGTTGTCTGCTACGCTGAACAATACACACAAAGCTTCGCCCAGGGCTTCAAAACGCGGCGAAACCATTTGGGATCCTCTGCCGTACAAATACTGGGCATAATAACCCGAATCGGGCATCCACAACTGCTCGTTGATGCCTTTTCTGATGGCCACCGCCCGGTCGTTGTACCTGGTTCCAGACTCACCCAGGATATCGGCCATTTGCGCCATGATGCGGTGCACGCGGTAGTGCACGGCGTTGGTACCGAGATTCTGCGACTGGTAGATGTCGGCATTATTCATCCATTTTGGATAGGTTTGTTCGCGCCAGTCGAGGAACGACGATTCGCCCGAATACAAACCCGTCACAGGGTCGCGGATTACCAGGTAATCGTCTTCCAGTGTGTTTTGGATGATGTCGAACGACTGCCGCAGCCACGCCTTATCGCCTGTGGTTTTGTAAATTTCCCACGCCGCCAGGGCCCATGTGGTGCGGTCCGACGATACGGGCCAAGCACCGCCCGAGCCTGTATCCTGGATGATGCGGCCGTGTTTGACTTTTTTCATCAAACTGATTTTTGCCACCTCTGGTTCGTGGTAGGCAAAGGCGAGCAGGATGCTGTAGCTGATGTCGCGCGTCCAAACGCCGCCCCATTTGGCGCCCGTTCGGAAGGTGCTGTCGGGCTCAATGTTTTTGATGGCTTCTTCGAGCGAAAGGTTAAACAACGCGTCCACAATGGGCTGGTCGGAGGTGTATTTGGGCTTGTTCGACAAGTCTTTTTCCAGCCTCCAGGTCTTCGGTTTGGCCGATTCGGGGTCGTACGGATTGAGTTTCACCGTAAGCGTATGCATGCCATCGCCGTCGGGATCGGTAAGTTTAAGTCCCTGGCTTTCGAGGTTTACAAAATCCCACGTAAGTGGTTCGCTGCCCCCGGCGATGTAAAAACCTTTAAAATCGGCGGCAGCAACGCGCGAGCCGTCGAACGCTTCATAGTAACCTTTTTCTTTGAATTGGATTAAAACAGGGTTCATGTCCACCTGAAACGTGTACTCGTAATTCACCGGCAAAAAGCCTGGCGCCATGGCTGGCAGCGGCTGCGTGGGCCCACCAAAGGTCAAAACAGGCGATTCATGCTCTTCGCCGATAAGGATCCAATGGTCGTTGCCGGGCGCCGCTTCGTTGTCCTTCTGGTTGATGCTGAACTTGAATGAGATCAGGCGTGAGAAGTTCTCACTGGCCGGACTCTGGTAGTTCGACATCAGATCTATACGGGTCAAAACCCGCGCCTCGTGGCTGCCCTGCACCACGCGGTCGGGGTACAAGGTAAAGGCGTTGGATTTGTAGAGGGGCGCGGGGGTTTGGGCAAAAAGCGTGAAGCTGAACATGCACGGTAGAAGGAGTAGATGGAGTTTCATGGCTTGTACTTTAAAATTGGAAAGCACTTTACATTGTTCAAAAGCAACGACGCAGGCCTTCGGTTCGGCTGGACAAACAGGAAAAGCAGCAGCGTGGAAAAAAGCAGGAATGGGTTCATATGGATTTGGGATTTGGATATGCAATTTCCAAAGGTAACGCAAACCACGTTGTGTTTTCCCCAATCAACACAGGCTTCCCGTAATCCA
>JBBSDH010000343.1:0-2739 GCA_038249605.1 Chitinophagales bacterium
AGTGTGGTGGCCTCGCAGTGGGTAACCGGCGATCAGAGTTCGGCCGAACTGATGATCGCGTTTTACAATTTTTTAGGACAAGGCATGCCGCGCGACAAAGCCTTGCAGCAGGCACGATTGTACCTGTTGAACAACCATCCGGACCAGGGGCACCCGTTTTATTGGGCGGGGTTTCGGTTGTATGGGAATAGGTAAGGGGTGAGGCAGAAGAGTCGTTGAGAACCTGCCAGGCACCCACTTCGCTTCCGATTTAAAAGCTTTGTGCAGGGAAAATTCCCAAAACGTACATGCGAAATCTCCCTTTCACTTGCATTGACAAACAACAACTTGAAAAACAACCACAGTTCTATATTTAAAAACCTGATTTTCAATTATTTAATACAAAATTTTTTTTGTTAAAAAAGAGCAAATAGAGGGAGTGAATGGTGAAAAAACGGGGTTTTTGTCGTACTTTTGCAGTCCTATGAAAGATGAACAGAAATCCGAAGCTTTGAACGAACCGAAAAAAGAATTTCTTACCCCCACGACCGGAAGCGGCGATTACGGCGCGAGCAGCATTACGGCGCTCGAAGGACTTGAGGCTGTGCGCAAACGCCCTGGTATGTACATCGGAAGTACCGATACCAAAGGCCTTCACCACTTGGTGTGGGAGGTAGTCGACAACTCGATCGACGAACACCTCGCAGGGCACTGTACCAAAATCGAAGTGCGTATCCACCACGATAACAGCATCACCGTCATCGACGATGGACGCGGCATTCCCACGGGTTTGCACGAGAAACTCCAGAAGTCTGCCCTCGAAGTGGTGATGACCGTGTTGCACGCCGGTGGCAAATTTGATAAAAATACCTACAAGGTCTCCGGCGGTCTGCACGGTGTGGGCGTTTCCTGCGTGAACGCACTTTCCATCCACCTGCGCGCAGAAGTGCACCGCGAAGGCAAAGTATTTGAACAGGAATACTCACAAGGCAAACCGCTGTACGATGTTCGCGAAATAGGCGACACCACCAAACGCGGCACCACCATCACCTTCCTGCCCGATCCCGGAATTTTTGAAATCGCCGAATACAGGTTCGACGTTTTGGCCCATCGCCTGCGCGAACTTTCTTTCCTCAACAAAGGACTGAAACTCGAACTCATCGACGAGCGCGAAGTGGATGAAGGCGCTTTCAAATCCGAATCGTTTTATTCGGAAGGTGGTTTGCAGGAATTCGTCATGTGGATCGATGAAGCCAAAACCAAACTCATCGAAAAACCCATTTACATCGACACCCGCGAAGAAGGCGTGGAGGTGGAAGTGGCCATGATGTACAATACCTCGTATTCCGAAAACGTCATTTCGTTTGTAAACAACATCAGCACACGCGACGGCGGTACCCACGTGAGCGGTTTCCGCAGGGCACTGACGCGTGAATTCAAAAAATACGGCGACGACAACGGTTTTTTCAAAAAGGTAACCTTTGCCATTTCAGGTGAAGACTTTATGGAAGGCCTTACCGCCATCGTTTCGGTGAAAGTGCCGGAGCCACAGTTCAAAGGCCAAACCAAAGGTGAACTCGGCAACTCCGAAGTGCTCGGCATCGTGAGCCGTTGCGTAGGCGACGCCCTCAAGGTGTTTTTGGAAGAAAACCCAAGCCAGGCACGCCGCATCATCGAAAAAGTGGTGCTTGCCGCTACGGCCCGCAACGCGGCGCGCAAAGCCCGCGAAATGGTGCAGCGCAAAGGCGCCCTTACTGGAGGCGGACTTCCAGGCAAACTGGCAGACTGCGCAAGTCGCAACCCCGCTGAATCGGAAATTTTCCTCGTCGAAGGAGACTCGGCAGGTGGTACGGCTAAACAGGGCCGCAACCGCCACAACCAGGCCATTTTGCCGCTGCGCGGTAAAATCCTGAACGTGGAAAAAGCCATGGAACACAAGATTTATGAAAACGAGGAGATCAAAAACATCTTCACCGCCCTGGGCGTAAGCGTGAGCGAAGACAACGACGGGCGCAGAATCCTCAACATCGAAAAGCTGCGTTACCATAAGGTCGTGATCATGTGCGACGCCGACATCGACGGCAGCCACATCACTACGCTTATCCTTACGTTTTTCTTCCGCTACATGCGCGAATTGGTGGACAACAACCACATTTACATCGCCCAACCACCCCTTTACCTCGTAAAAAAAGGTAAAAATCAACGCTACTGCTGGAACGATGTCGACCGTAAAGCCACCCAACTCGAGTTTTCGGGTGGTAAGGAAGACGACGATTCGGTCAAAGTACAGCGATACAAGGGTCTTGGTGAAATGAACGCCGAACAACTGTGGGAAACCACCATGGATCCCAGTACCCGTATCCTTAAAATGGCCACCATCGACGATGCCGCCGAAGCCGACCGCATGTTCAGCATGCTCATGGGCGACGAGGTGCCGCCGCGCCGCGCATTTATTGAGGCCAATGCGAAGTATGCGCGGATTGACGTGTAAATAACAGTCAACAGTCAACACTTGGCCAGTCGGCCAATTGACTGTCGACTGTCGACTACCTTCACGCCATGATTACCACTCCCGCCCACCGCACCCGAGCTTTTTGGGCACTTGCTGCAATCTGTATCCTTTGGGGTACCACGTATACGGCCATCAAACTGGCGGTGCGCGATTTTCCGCCTTTCCTCATGGTGGGTCTTCGCCAAACGGCGGCCGGTTTGCTGCTTTTGACATGGGCATGGGCAAGTGGCAAACTCAAAGTGCCCAAC
>JBBSDH010000344.1:0-2710 GCA_038249605.1 Chitinophagales bacterium
ACTACGATGAGACAAACAACAAAACGAATATTTTTAAATTGTATACTTTAGGTGCATTCCATGTGGCGTATGGTTTTTGAGGGGCTTTTACGCCACCCACGTTCGTAAAAAAAAGGGAAAAACAAAACCTTTTGTTTTTCCCCTTTTTTACGGGCCAAATAAATCAATCGTTTAATTTCAGCACCTTCAGGAATGCTTCCTGTGGCACCTCCACGTTGCCGAACTGTTTCATGCGCTTTTTACCCTCTTTTTGTTTTTCCAAAAGCTTGCGTTTGCGACTGATGTCGCCGCCGTAACACTTGGCAGTTACGTCCTTGCGCAAGGCGGAGATGGTTTCGCGGGCGATGATTTTGGCGCCGATGGAGCCCTGGATGGCGATCTGAAATTGCTGGCGGGGAAGCAGTTCCTTGAGTCTTTCACACATGCGCCTGCCCATGTATTCGGCTTTCGAGCGGTGCACAAGGGCCGAAAGGGCGTCTACGTTTTCGCCGTTGAGCTTGATGTCAAGCTTTACCAGGTCGGTTTGGCGGTAATCGAGGATGTGGTAGTCGAACGATGCATAGCCACGGGTGAGCGACTTGAGTTTGTCGTAAAAGTCGAACACGATTTCCGCCAGGGGCAAATGGAAAGTCATTTCCAGGCGGGTAGGCGTGAGGTAAGTTTGTTTTTGGAGGATGCCGCGTTTTTCGAGGCACAGGGTCATGATGTTGCCAATGTATTCGGGTTTGGTGATCACCTGCGCATAAATGTAAGGCTCTTCGGCGCTCTCGAGGTAGTTGGGGTCGGGCAGTTCACTCGGTTGTTTCACCGTAAAGCGGTTGCCTTTCATGTCGGTGGCAAAGTAGGGTACGTTGGGCACCGTGGTGATGATGTCCTGGTCGAACTCGCGTTGTAGGCGTTCCTGAACGATTTCGAGGTGAAGCATGCCGAGGAAGCCGCAGCGGAAACCAAAGCCGAGGGCTACAGAGGATTCGGGTTCGAACACCAGCGAGGCGTCGTTGAGCTGGAGTTTTTCCAGGGAGTCGCGCAGGTCCTCGAAGTCGTCGTTGTCAAGCGGATATATGCCCGCGAACACCATCGGTTTCACCTCTTCGAACCCTTTCACAGCTGAGGTACAGGGGCGTGCAAGGTGGGTAATGGTGTCACCCACTTTGATTTCGCGGCTCACTTTGATGCCGGTGATCACATAGCCCACATCGCCCGCGCCGATGGAGGGTGTTTCCACTTGTCCCATGCGCAGGAAACCCACTTCCTCAGCGACAACCTCTTTTTCGGTGGCTATGAATTTGATTTTATCGCCTTTTTTCAACGTACCGTTCATGATGCGCACGTAAGCGATCACACCGCGGTAAGAATTGAAAATGGAGTCGAAAATCATGGTCTGCAGCGGCGCTTCCGGGTCGCCTTTGGGCGCAGGGATGCGGTCGACCACAGCGGCCAGGATTTCCGGGATGCCGATGCCGGTACGGCCTGAGGCGGAGATGATGTCTTCGCGTTCGCAACCGATGAGGTCCATGATCTGATCCTGTACTTCTTCGATCATGGCGCTTGGCATGTCGATTTTGTTCACAATCGGGATGATTTCCAGGTTGTGATCCACCGCGAGGTAAAGGTTGCTGATGGTTTGCGCCTGAATGCCCTGGGAGGCGTCTACGAGCAACAAAGCGCCTTCACAGGCGGCGATGGAGCGCGAAACTTCGTAGGAGAAGTCGACGTGACCGGGCGTATCGATCAGGTTGAAAACGTATTCCTCGCCGTTGACCGGATGCACATAGCGCATCTGAATGGCGTGGCTCTTGATGGTGATGCCGCGCTCGCGTTCAAGGTCCATGCTGTCGAGCGCTTGGTCTTGCATGTCGCGCTTGCTGATGGTGTGGGTGTATTCGAGCAAACGGTCGGCCAGGGTGCTTTTGCCGTGGTCGATGTGGGCAATGATGCAGAAATTGCGAGTATTCTTCATTGAATGTTTAAGGGAAAGTGCGGCTTAAGGAGGGTTATTAAGTGTTTAAGCCTTTTCAGCCCGCAAAGATAAGGGGAAAAGTTCGAAGTTCGAACTCCAAACTCCAAACTCCAAACTTTTATTCTAATGCCAAGCCGAACGCGGACTCCAAACTCCAAACTTTTTTACCCATTCAGGCTGAGGATTTTGATTTCCACGCGTTGGTTCTTTTTTCGGCCTTCGGGTGTGGTGTTGGGTTCGATGGGATTCTTTTTCCCATAACCTTTGTATTGCACCCTATCGGAGGACACGCCACGGGCGACAAGCCAATCGGACACGGATTTGGCGCGGCTGGTGGAAAGTTGGTTGGCGAAAGCGTCGGAGGGGTTGTTGTTGGTGTGTCCGCCGATTTCGACAACTACGCTGGGGTTGCCTTTCAGGAAGGACAAGACTTCTTCAAGAGCGGGCAAACTTTCCTGTTTCAGGTCGTATTTATCGGCTTCGAAATACAACTTGTCGAGGCGTACGATGTCGCCTTTTTTCAGGTTTTTAAAGTCCATTTTTGTAGTTGCAGTTTTGGCTGGATCAGGCTTTTTGGCGCCGGTATCGGGTTTGGTGCTGGCATTGGGTTTAGCAGATGTTCCGGTGCGTGTGGTTGGTGGTTTTACGGCGGCCACAGGTTTGGCTTCGGGCATCACATCGGGGTTGCAAGGCAGGGTTTTGATGGGCGAGGCGTTGTCCACCAGAATGTTGCCGTTGTAGGGGAACAGG
>JBBSDH010000345.1:0-2686 GCA_038249605.1 Chitinophagales bacterium
CAGCACCATGAAATACCCCGCTTTCAGGATGGGTATTTTTTAAATAACTTCTACGTAGAAAACGATTTCCGAGTTTGCAGGAATAGCGCCGTCGGGGGTGCCTTGTTCGCCGTAGCCGAGTTTGGAGGGCACGAAAAACACAGCTTTGCCGCCGTGGTTGAGCTGCTGAACACCTTCGTCGAAACCTGGGATCATTTGTCCTACGCCTGCGGCAAATTCGAGGGGTACGCCGCGCTGGAACGAGTTGTCGAACATTTTACCGCTGGGCAAGCAGCCGTAGTACTGGCATTTGACCTGCTGGCCAGCTACAACGGGAGCGCCGCTGCCTTTGTCTTCCACAAGGATTTTGAGCCCGGAAGGAAGGGTTTGCAGTTGGCTGGCGAGTTTGCCTGCAGTGTAATCGGCCGTCAAAGCATTCATTTTGCTTTCAACAGCCGAAAAACGCGCTTCGAGTGCAGCCTTTTCTTTGGCTTTGTCTTCGGTAGTCACGATGTCGACCAAAACGATCTCGTAACGTACCTCTTTTTCTGCTTTCAGATTGACAGGTACGTACTTCTGAAGAAGCGTATCAATTTTTTCGTAAATGGTGGCGCTGTCGCCTTCACCCATGAGCAGGGCGGCATCGTAAATGGCCGGAACGCGCTCGGGCAGTTTATCGGCAGTGTAAAGGGCGATTTCGCGCGGTCCGCCGTTCATTTGCTGTGTGCTCGACATAAGCGAGTCGCCGATGAACGTGTAAACCTGAACTTTTACGGCGTCGCCAGGCTGGGCTTTAGCGCCGCCTTTTTTCACGTGATGGATGAAGCGGAAACCGTGTTCGGTTGTCACGCCTTTGTCGCAAGCCGTGATGCTGAGCGCTAAGGCTGCAAGTGCAATAAAGAGGAAAGAACGCATGGATGTTAAAAATTGCGGTGTTGATGTAATGTGAGTAAAAACGGGCGCCTTTCGGGCGACGTTGTGTTTTATCAGCGCAGCAGTTCTGCCTTGTATTCGGGCAGAAGCGCTTTGAATTTTTCAATGGTTCCTTTCAAACTGTCGTGCGAATACGCGCCGGAAGCGTTTTTGTGTCCGCCGCCGTTGAAATGTTTGCGGCAAATGGCCTGTACGTCGAGATCGCCTTTCGAGCGCATGCTCAACTTAACGATCGACGGCTGGTTGTGAATGAACACGGCCAATTTTACTTCGCGTATGCTCAACAGGTAATTCACGATGCCCTCCGTGTCGCCACGCTGGATGTTGAACTCCTCGTAGTCTTTTTTCGACAACCAAATCATCGCCGTGCGGAATTCGGGCCAGTATTCCATGCGGTTGCTCAGGCAATGGCCCAGCAAACGCAGGTTTTTTTCTTTTTGAGAGTTGAAAATCATGTCCTGCACAGAGGTGTCGTCCAATCCCCGTTCCACCAAATCGGCCACAATGCGGAAAATTTGCGGATTGGTAGCGTGGCGAAACGAACCCGTATCGGTCACGATGCCGGTGTAAATACATTTGCCGATCAACGGACTGATTTTCATGCTGTCGCCCATACCGCTGATGAAACGGTAAATCAATTCGCAGGTGCTGCTGGCCTCAGGTTCGGAAATCAAATGGTCGGCAATGGGCTCCGGATAAAGGTGGTGGTCGATCATGATCCGTTTGCCCGGAAGCGGTCGGATGAAATCGCCCATCTTGTCGATGCGGTTGTAGGCATTGAAATCGAGGAAAATAAAGAGGTTTTTCTTTTGCAAAACATGTTTGCTCTCCTCGGTATGGATGTCCCAGATCAGGATGTCGGAAGCGCCGGGCAAAACTTCAAACTCCTCAGGATATTCGGACGGAAACAACACATGGACGGTGTGGCCGTACTGCTCAAGGTAGTGCTGCATGGCCAGTGAACTGCCAATAGCATCGCCATCCGGATTGCGGTGTGAACAAATGGCCACATTTTGAGGAACCGAGATGAGTTGCTTCAGGTCGGATGTAAATTCCATAGAAGTGCTTGAACGGTATGACAGGGACAAGGGTAGTCAGCAAGGCCCTGCGGCCGGGAAGCCGCAAAAATAAGTCATTTGCCACCATAAACTGGAAAGAGCAGGATATTATTTTTTCACAAAGCTCTTTTTAGGCATGATTTGAAATAAAATCTTGTAATACCTTTGCGGCCCGAAGCAAAGACGCTTCTTCTTTTTTCACTTGTCCAAACACGTCACACCAATACCATGGCAGGCAAACGCACCTTCACGATGATCAAGCCCGACGCGGTGAGCGCAGGCAACATCGGCAACATCCTTCAAATGATCAACGCCGCAGGCTTCCGCATCGTGGCAATGAAACTCACCAAACTCAGCCTCGAAAAAGCCGGCGAATTTTACGAAGTCCACAAAGAACGCCCCTTCTATGGCGAACTCACCGAATTCATGAGCAGCGGTACCATCGTGGCTGCCATCCTCGAAAAAGACAACGCTGTTGAAGATTTTCGCAACCTCATCGGCGCCACCAACCCGGCCAACGCCGAACCACACACCATCCGCGCCAAATACGCCATAAGCATCGGCGAAAATGCCGTTCACGGCTCCGACAGCGATGAAAACGCCGCCATCGAAGGCGCTTTCCATTTTGCTGGTGTGGAAACATACTAAAGTAACCGTTGCAATACGACCCTTTTGATGTTGTTGGTTGGGGCTAGCCCCAACCAACAACATCAAAA
>JBBSDH010000346.1:0-2675 GCA_038249605.1 Chitinophagales bacterium
AGTCGGCATGTTAAAATACTTTGAAGCTGCAAACGTTAAAATCGTAGTCGACTGTTGACTGTTGACTTTTTTATGCGCCTAAACCTCTTTGTTGCCCTCTTCAGCCTCGGTTACTTCGCTTTCCGGGACCTGAAAGACAAGACGCCCAACCCTTTAAGCATTGATGTGGGCGAAAAAGTGGACAACCTGAACGGTGTGTATGTGTACTACAACGGTTCGGTGGGCCATGTTTCCGGCCGCAATCTGGTGCCCGACGGCTACAACCTGGGCCTCAAATACCAGTGCGTGGAGTTTGTGAAACGGTACTATTACCAGCACCTCAACCACAAAATTCCCGACGGTTACGGGCACGCGAAGGATTTTTTCCAGAAAAACCTGAAAGACGGCGCCTACAGCAAACGGCGCGACCTAACACAACACACCAACGGCAGCGCCACCAAACCCAAAGTGAACGACCTGCTGGTGTTTGACGGGCACAGCGGCAACCCGTACGGCCACGTGGCCATTGTGAGTAAGGTGAAAAAAAGCACCGTGGAGATCATCCAGCAAAACCCCAGGCCTTTTGAACGCTCGAGGGTGGAGATGCCGCTGAAGCAAGTAAACGGGCTTTGGGTGATTGAGGGGAGTAGGGTTTTGGGATGGTTGGGGAAAGAATAACTTGTTAACCAATATCGGATTTCAAGTGATTTTCTATTTGTTGCACAAGTAAAGTACCACAAATTTTTTCGATGTTGTCAACATCATCATTGGTTACAAATTGATTGTACTTGTAGCGCAACAATGTAGCTTCAGGCTTCACCCCAACAACATACAGCTCGTAATGGAAATCACCCAGTTTCCACAGTACCCTCAGGTTTATCTGGAAATGGTTTTGTGATTTTTTAAATCCTTTCCAGCTGGTGTCAAAGTTCATGTGTTCACGCCAACCATTTATCCTGAATGCGTTTTCGATGTCTTGAATGATATGAACCATAACACTTCCATTGTCGTGGCCCCAATACATCTGTTTTTCGACAAAGTATTCGTCGATTTGATACATTTTATCCATCAACCTTTGAACAACAGGAAGTATGCTGCGCGTAAAAACCTCCTGAACAGAAACGTCAGATTTGGCTACGGAAACCAAATCTTCCTGCGGCAACGCTGAAACGAGCAGTTTGAGTTTTTTCTCCCAATCATCCACATCCTCAATGGGTTTGCCTTCGATAGCATCAAGGGTGATGCGCAATGACCGTTCCACGAGACCAGCAAGAAATGCATACAAAAGGTCGGGACTGCCTTTGTAGCCCTGTACATCACCTAAATAACGGTTGTAGACATCTTTTTCTCCGCCTTCCTGAACCCAAAACGGTGGGTAGCCCAAAGAAACCACAACAAAGTTGGTCAAAAGTCGGGCCGTACGTCCATTGCCGTCGTCGAACGGGTGGATGGTCAAATAGCGCAAATGGAATTCAAAAGCCAGCAACAGGGGATGCGGAGCATCCTTGGCTTTATTTTCGATTTTGTCCAAACCGGCATTCAACCAATTCAGCAGGTCGTGCATGGCTTCCCGGACGTCTTCCGGTGGCGTAAACCGAAAGGTTTCATTCTTATAATTGATTATGTTGTTGCCTTCCGTTTTCCACGCTCCGATACGCAGCTCTTCCGGTTTTTCGGTTGCTATTATGGTTTTGTGGATGTCTTTGATCCGGCGTTCCGACAGCCTTACTTCACCAAGGCCCACAAGTAGTATCTGTTTCATCACCTCATCGTGTCCTTTCATCTCACGTATGTCCGATAATGGCTTGTCTTTCACCGTAATATTTCCAATCATCACGGTACGTGTCTCCGACTTCGTAAGTGTTCCGCCTTCGATGCGGTTGGAGTGGTAGTTGCATTCCAACCTAAACTTTTGATGCAACCGGCCCAACACATCCTCCGATAGCTTGCCATGTGCCTCTATGGCATTGCGCAGCTTTTCGATGGTCTGAAGTTGTTCGGTGAGGGAGGACATTTTTAGAGTCGGTTCGTTGGTTGGTCTAACTAAGACAGAGCGGAACTGCAAGGTAGGGGATTCATGATAAACGATGCGGATACAAATTTTAGTTCCAACTTGAAAATTAGCTGTTGGTTATGATTTCTCAAATTTGTAAAATGATAATCATTACAGACAACTACTTGCTAGAATAGCCAGAGAGGTCCATAATTTCTTTAAATAATGTATAAGAAGAATTAACCTTGCTTAATACCTTCTTTCTGAAAAGATACTGTTGAGCATTGAAAATGGGTTGCCGATGTTGGTTCGGTAATCGTACACCCAGATTTCTTTGGTCAACGGGTCTATGTTGGCCAGGTAAAATGCTTTTTTCATCAGGAGCGTTCGGCTGCCCATGTACACACCCACTGACGGACTGGTGTTCAAAACCGCCGCTACAACCTTGCTGAACAGCAGGTTTTCCTCAACAGGATTTTTTCCTGCACCCAGATTCGTAAACCACGTCGAGTTTCCATTTGGCGCGGAGCTCGGTCACCATGGCGTCGGGTTTGAAGCCGTTGGATTCTTCGAGCAGCACCATGCCGAGGATTACGGAGGTGGGTTGTTGGGCTTGCAGGAAGGTGACGCCAAGCAGAAGACAGAAACAGGTGATGTATTTCATGGTAGCGTAAAGATAATAAAGTCAACAGTCGGCAGTTGA
>JBBSDH010000347.1:0-2674 GCA_038249605.1 Chitinophagales bacterium
CATGTCGATTTTGCGTTCAAGACGCGACAGCGAAGGCGCATTGATGGCGCCGGAAGCTTTTGCCAAAGAACTTTCGTCTTTGAATCATGAAGGCCCGGTTTGTTTCGATCGAACGACCGAAACCATCTACTATTCTACCAATGCCGTCATCAAAGGCCGTGAAAAAATCGCTAAGGATGACATCCTGAAAATGCGGCTTTATTCATCCAAAAGAACTGGTGGCGGTTGGTCCACTCCCGAGCCGCTGCCGTTCAACAACAACGAATTTGATGATTGCCACCCCTCCATCAGCATCGATGGTGATAAATTGTTTTTTGCCTCCAACCGCCCCGGCGGACAAGGCGGGATGGACATTTACGTAACCTATCGCATAGGTGAATCGTGGAGCGAACCCGTAAACCTCGGTCCTGGCGTGAATACCGCCGGCAACGAAGCTTTCCCTTTCATCCATGCCGACAATACGCTTTACTTCGCTTCCGATGGACTCGAAGGCAAAGGTGGTCTCGACATGTTTTATGTTGTGCCCGACGGATCCACCTGGACCACACCTGTCAACCTCGGCACACCATTCAATACCGCCGGTGACGACCTTGGCCTTATCGTCGACCTCGATAAAATCAACGGTTACTACAGCTCCAACGGAGCCGGCGGCGCAGGATCGGACGACATCTTCAGTTTCCATACCGAAAATGGCAACCTCGATGATTACCTGCTTCAACACTTCCGTGTGCCAAACCGCAACCTGGCTGTACGCGTACTTGCAACCGACAAGGCCAGTGGCGCCGCTGTTGATGGGGCTACTGTTCGTGTTTTGCAGTACGATGTCAATACAGTCATCGGCCGCGATGAATTTGGTAACCTCATCACCATCCAACAGGAAAATGGTCAGGATGTGATGCGGGTGGCTCAACCCGATCAGGGCATTGTGGGCACAACCGATTTTAAAGGCAACTTTGAAACCGAGCTCAAACCCGGTAGCTACGCATTTACAGTTTCTAAACCGGGGTTCAAATCGAAACAGGTACGTGCTGCAATCAACAAACCCACCAACGATGTGATCGTTCAAATGGAACGCGACGCCAACGACGGTAAGGTGCATTGGAATGCCTCGGTATTCAATTACGTTACCAACGCTCCGCTCGCAGGTTCTGTCCTTGTTTTGAAAAACAAGGTCACCGGTGAAATGGATACCATCGTTGCAGATGCCAACGGCAGCATCGATTACTACCTCCTTCCCGATACGAAGTACGACCTTGCACTTTACCAGGGTGGTAAAAAAATCGGCGATACCGAAATCACCACGGAAGGCTGGAGCCTTCCCAATCAAATCATGATGCAGGTAATCAACGTCGGAACCACACTCTCCGGCACCGTCATCGAACTGCCCAACATCTACTACAACTTCAACGATGCCACGCTTCGTCCGGATGCGCGCAAGGACTTGTTCCTGGTGCTCGCCCTGCTTAAACAGCACCCGAATGTAACCATCGAACTGGCCAGCCACACCGACTCGCGCGGTACCAACGCCTACAACCAGGAGCTCAGCCAACGCCGCGCCAACGGTGTTGTCGCATTCCTCGAAAGTCAGGGAGTCAGCCGCAGTCGCATGAAACCCATCGGTCATGGTGAAACCAAACTTCGCAACAACTGTAGGGACGGTGTTACCTGTGCAGAAGAGGAGCACGCCCGCAACCGCCGTACGGAAGTGGTAATCAAATCTTCTGATGTATCTGGTACAACGATTTATGTAACCGACCAAACGGGTAAGCCCAACGTAAACCAGGCTCCGCCGCCAGTCGCAGAAACCAAAGCACCAGATACTGCGCCAACCACACCTGCTCCTGTCTTAACACCTCCCGCTGGTACACAGGAATACTACGTAGTGGCTGGTTCTTTCCTCGCGGAAACAGGTGCACAAACCAAACTTGGAGCAATTCAGAGCCAAGGATACCCTGCAGCCGAAATTGTTCGGTTCCCTGAATCACCTTATTATTCGGTTATTGTTGGCCGCTACGCAGATAAAAAAGAAGCCGATACCATGAAAAAGAAACTCTCCGGCAACAAGATTGAGGCGTTTGTAAAAGTATTGTGAAAACACAATAAGTGATGTTAAATTGAAAAAAAGAGCCATTCCAAAAACGGGATGGCTCTTTTTTTATAAATATACGTTGAATTCCCGACAGAAATCTGCCTCCAAGATCAACAAAACCTGCCTTGCGTTGGTTACCTTTGCAGCGTTTTTAAACAAACACAAAAATACACAGCAACCATGGCCATCATGATCACCGATGAGTGCATCAATTGCGGCGCCTGCGAGCCGGAATGCCCCAACAACGCCATTTATGAAGGTGGCGTGGAATGGGCCATTGCCGATGGCAATACCGTAAACGGCCCTTACACCCTTAAAGACGGAAATGCCGTTGATGCAAAACACAAAAACCATCCCGTTTCCGACGAATATTATTTCATCGTCCCCGACAAATGCACCGAGTGCGTAGGTTTCCACGAAGAACCCCAATGTGCCGCCGTTTGTCCGGTAGATTGCTGTGTGCCCGACCCCGATCACGTTGAAAGCAATGAATACCTGCTCGACCGCAAAGCGAGGTTGCATCTTTAGCAGGCAGCAGGCAGCAGGCAGCAGGCAGCAGGCAGGGTTCCTCGGCCTACGGCCTCG
>JBBSDH010000348.1:0-2428 GCA_038249605.1 Chitinophagales bacterium
AGAAGAACCGAAACCACAAACAAAGCCATGGAAACAATCCACATGGTCATACCAGCACCAGAACCGTCAGAAGCCTGAGGCAACGCACTGAGTGGCGGATAAGCCGTCCACCCCCCGGAGAATGGTCCGGTGCTGAGGAAGAGCGACAAAAACATAACCACACCGGCGAGGAAAAACGCCCAATAGGAGAAAGAGTTAAGCAGGGGCGAAGCCATGTCGCGTGCACCTACCTGCAATGGAATAAGCAGGTTGGAGAACGTTCCACTAAGACCCGCGGTAAGTACAAAAAATACCAGGATGGTACCGTGCATGGTTACCAGGGCGTAATAGAACTCAGGATCAAGTTTGCCGATGCCCAAATCATTTACCTGAATCCATTTGCCGAGGAGCGGACGAAGCCATGCAAGGTCGGCTTCAGGGAAGCCGAGTTGCAGACGGAAAATGATGGACATGCCTGCGCCGATAAAGGCCCAGAACATACCCGTAATCAAAAATTGACGGGCGATCATTTTGTGGTCCGTACTGAACACATAGTGTGTCAGGAAGTTCGATTGGAACTTATCACCATGATGATGCTCATGAAAATGATCATCAAACCCCAACTCTTGGGTGATTTTTTCTTCTAAAGTTTCGGCAGCGGATGCAACATGTGCCATAGCCAGTAATTTTTTAATGGTGTGTTATAAGAAAACTTCAGTTGGGTTGGTGTTTCTATGCAGACTTTTCAAAAAAGAAAAGTACTTCTTCAAATCAAAGTATGGTAAGCTCGGTTCGGCGGTTTTTAGCCATGTTTTCAGCCGAATCGTTGGGTGCCGACGGTTTGCTGTCGCCGTATCCTACGACGCGCAGGCGTGTAGCTGCAATGCCGCGATCGGATAGGTATTTGGCTACGGTGCTGGACCGTTGGGCCGAAAGCGCCTGATTGGCTACTGGATCGCCGGTATTGTCGGTATGTCCACCCACTTCAATGCGCATTTGCGGGTAGGCATTCATGGCCGAAACCAGGTTGTCGAGCTCGTAGCGGCTGTCAGTTTTCAAAGCTGTGGAACCGTTTTCGAAAAAGATGTTGTCGAGGCGGAGTACCTTATCGGTAGCTGTTGTCGATTCAACCGCTTTTTTGATGTTTTCCGAAAATTGAACAGCGCGTTGTTTTACTTCAATGTCGAGCACGCGTTCCTTGTTCGGATCGTCCTCTTTGCCGCGAATTTGGGTGAGGTAGAACGACTCCTGTTTTTTCAGCCAGGCATCGTATTCTTCCTGGGACACCACTTTGAAAATCCGTCTCATAGAGTAGTGACCCTTACCACAAAGTTCGGCGCAGGCCAATTCGTATTCAAATTTCTCCCAACGTTTCGGACCTGTGGGATCGGTAAGATCGGCTGGTGTGTTGTACTCTTCGTATTTGCGCAAATCGTTGCGGTATTCAGAAGTGGTTTTGATGGGCGTAAAAACGAAGTAGGTCGGCATACCAGGCACAGCGTCCATTTTCATACGCATGTGCGGCAGGTAAAAGTTGTGCAAAACGTCCTTGGCGGTAATGCGGACGCGGACCTTTTTACCCACAGGCAGGTAAAGTTCTTGCCCGGGCACTATGTCGTCCCAGTTTTTTGAATCGGTAAAATCCTGACCCAATTGGTTTCCGGCCGTAGTAAGTTTGAAGTTGCGTGTTCCAAGTTTGCCATCGGCTCCTGGGTAACGGATGGTCCAGCCAAATTGTTGGCCGGTGGCTTCGATTTCAGTGAAATCTTCACCTTCCTTTACATCAGCCATAACAACGTTCCAGGCATTCAGTCCATTTACAACCAACACGGCCATAACGACAGCCGGAATAACGGTCCACCAAATCTCAAGACGGTTGTCGTGGGCGATAAACCTTGCCTTACGGCCTTCCTGCCAGCGGTACTTGAATGCAAAGTAGAACAAGGCGATGTGGGTAAGCACAAACACAATACCCGTAAAAAACAACGTTACGTTGAACAGGCTGTCGAGTGAACCACCGTGGGCTGAAGCAGCTTCGTGGGGCCCATAACCCAACATCTCATTCTTGTACATCCATGCGGATGAAACGCAGGCTACCAGAAAGAAAATCATAAAAATGAGAGACAGCCAGCCATTCCATTTGCTGTTGTCGCGCATGACCTCAAGTTCGCCTTTGATGTGGGCAGTCAGTTCGGTCACTTTCCCGATTTGAATCAGAACAATGATAATCAGGATGACACAAAGAAGTATGATAAGCGCAGTCATTGAATCTTTATTTTCTTTAAAACTCAAAGATAAATGGTTTGTTCAGGGTACCTGGCAAAGCCCGCCTTGATTAGAATCAATCCAAACAAGCATCCAGTGCCGCATCCAGTGAATAACATACAGTTTCGCGGCCCTATTTTTCGCTCAATGTCGTTATTTGTCGGTTACAATGTCCCGCATTTCG
>JBBSDH010000349.1:0-2389 GCA_038249605.1 Chitinophagales bacterium
AAGACGCCATGTCGAACAGCGCCGTGGTGGGGTATTCCATTTCCTATCCCATGGGTGTTTTGGGCCTGATGATTTCTGTAGCGCTCATGCGGCGCTTGCTACGGATCGATTTTGTAGCCGAAACAAAGGCATTGAGTGAGGAATTTCCTTCCGGACAACCCATTGTAAACCAATCAGTCGTTTTTAAAAATATGGATCTGGCAAGTTTGCCGCTGCGTGAACTCAAAAAACGCGAGACCCTGCACGTTGTTTTTGGACGCCTGCGCCGCGACGGCGAGGATTCCCTTTGTCATTGGGATTTGGCACTGCAACCATGGTAAGTATCTTTGGAAGTGTGATGATCATTGCCGTGGGTTACAAGTGGCTGAAAATCCCCTTCACCTTACTCATCGGTATGATAAGTCACCACCCCGCCAACCTCGATTTTGCCAACAACCTGGCTGGCAATAAAGTACCCACATACGGTTACGCGTTGGCGTATCCGCTGTTGTTGATTGGCAAGATTGTGTTTGTGCAGATGATGTGGCAGCTGCTACGGGTTCTTTAAACTACTTCTTGGGGTTCCATCACAAGTTTAACGTTGCGGGCGATTGGTTCGCCATATTCGTTTTTACTCATACTGAATTCCACAGAATCACCTTCGCGAAGGTCGTTGAAATCGGTATCGACCAGAAAGGAGAAGTGGAAAAAGAGGTTGTTGGTTTGTGGAAAGGAGATGAACCCGTAACCGTCTTTCAGACTAAAAATGGTGCTGCGCATCACTTCATCTTCCACGATTTCCACCTTAACCACCTTTTTCTTTTCTACAAAAAGGGCGTTAACGAGTGCCTCTTCATCTGCGTGTGGATTGTCGATGATGGCGTGCATGTCCATGGGGTACGACGCTTCGTTGATCAGTTGTGTCGACGTGTTGAAACTGCGGCGACGGCCTTCTTCATCAAAGTATTCGTAATCCCAACTCAGGATCATCACGCGGGTACCCAGGGCGTTAAGTTTGCGTACCAGCGGCATAAAGTCGCCGTCTGCGGCAAGCAACACAACCACGCTGAATTGCTTGGTTATGGCTTGTTCGTAAGCTTCCATGGCCAGCCACATGTCGATGTCGCGCTCTTGGCGCGGACCGGCGGCACTCCGGATGGGCAGGTATTGGGTGGTAACACCTTCCGACATGAGAATGTCGTCGAACAAACGGTCGTAATACAATCGGTTGCCCTCACTGCTCGCTTCTTGTGCACTTAATCTGCTTCGGAAATAATGCGCGTCAACAATGCGGCAAAGTTTTACGTCCGTTACTTCCTCTTCAGCCACCTTATGACAAACGAAATCGTGCAATCCTGCTATGCTGATCCGACTGCGCCGAACATGATGATAAGCATAATAGTTACTTACATGCAGGAAATAATTACCATCGTAAAAAATCCCAATGCGGGTCATTTTTTGTGAATTACCAGTCATTTACTATGTTTTTAGAATAAATAATGTCTACTTTGGTGTCTTTCAGGGTCTTTTTTATTGGCTAAACAGGGTAGGTATTGCCTATGTACTTGGGGCGCCGCAAAGGTCGTAAAAATCAGGTAAACTCCCAAACTATTACAAGCAAAAACAAATGCACCAGTCAAAGGTTGCGGTTTGAACGGTAAAAAAATCGAGGTACTCCATGACATGCCATTCAGCAGCTCACTGATGCTCGGGACGTTTTGGGATACCCTGATTTTTTGCCGTATCAGATCAAATCCTTACTCCTTAAACAACGAATAAGGAATGGCCTCTACCTTGTCTTTGTATGTTTTCCAGGGTTCACCAAACAAAGCATCTACACGTACTATTAACGCATCGCTGCGTTTCCTGGCGTTTTGCAAAGCGATTTGAGCCGATGGTGTGGGCGACCCAATTACGGTGGTAAGGTAGCTTTGAGCGGTGTACAAACTGCTGTTGAGGTTGTTTTCGCTGCGCTGTATTCCTTTTACTTCCTTTTGACTGAAGAAACATTGTTTCAACTCTGCAATGCTGTCGCGCAGGGTGGAACCAAGTTTGAGCACATCTTTTTTCAAACTATCCGGCACGTTTACAAACTGATCTTCCACAAGTTTGATGGTTTTTTCAGCATCTCTCAACCGGTTGTAGGTGGTTGTCGCTTGTTCTACTTCTTTGTAAAAATCGCGTAAGGATTGGAGGTACACTTCGCGGTCGGCAGTCGAAGTTGGTCGGCGCGGGTCGTCCTGCACGCGTACGTTCACGCTGTCCAGGTTGCCTTTGTATTCCATCACTACCTTATAATTACCTGGCATCACCTGCGGACCTCCCCAAGGCTCCAACTGGTCTTTGGGAGGCTCATTGTTGCTGGGAAAGTGGACGCCTTTGGTTTCCATGCCCCAGGAAACGCGGTTGA
>JBBSDH010000350.1:0-2339 GCA_038249605.1 Chitinophagales bacterium
CTGCAACTTGAGTTCCAGGCATTCCATGTTCACGCGGCCGAGTTCGTCTACGGGCAGCCAAACCACTTCTATGCCCTGGAAATGTTCTATGGCTTCGATGGTGTGTAATCCGCAGTGGTGCTCGGTCGGACTGCTGATGATGCGTTCCACGCCCAGATCGCGCACAGCGCATTTGATGGCTGTATTGTTGCTCTCAGTGCCGCCAGAGGTAAAAAAGATGTCGGCCGTACCCGCACCTATGGCCCTGGCCACTGTTTTGCGGGCAGTTTCCAACAATGCGCGTACGTTGCGCCCCTCGGCATGGATGCTCGAAGGGTTGCCGTAGTGTTCGCGCAGGACGGGTATCATGGCGTTGATGACTTCTTCGGAGATGGAGGTTGTTGCGGCGTTGTCGAAATAAACTCTATGCATGGTACAATGGTGCAAAAAGGTTTGGTAGAAGGGCCCTTTGTGGGACAAGCTCAGCGCATGTCGTGGATGTCCTGCATGATTTTTTTCGCCAGGTTTTCGGCGATGACCAAAGAACTGCTTTCCGAATAAATGCGGATGATGGGTTCGGTGTTTGAAGGGCGCAGGTGTACCCAGCCGCTTTCGAAATCGATCTTTAAGCCATCTTCGATGTTGATCTTTTCATTGCGGTATTTTTCGCGCAAACCGGCGAAAACTTTGTCGAGGTTGATGTCTTGGCTTTGGGGTATTTTGCCTTTGGACATTTGGTATTCGGGGTAGGTTTTGCGTAGGGTGCTCAATGTTTTGCCGAAACGTGCGAGCAGGCTCAGAAACAGCGCAATGCCGACGAGTGCGTCGCGGCCGTAGTGCAATTCGGGGTAAATGATGCCGCCATTGCCTTCGCCGCCTATCACGGCGCCGGTGGCTTTCATTTTTTCCACCACATGGACTTCACCCACGGCCGAGGCGTTGTATTCTCCACCGTATTTGCGGGTCACGTCGGCCAGGGCGCGGGTGCTCGACATGTTGGAAACCGTGTTTCCGGGGGTGTTCGAAAGAATGTAATCGGCCACGGCTACCAGGGTGTACTCTTCGCCGAACAAGTCGCCGTCTTCACAAACCAAAACCAAACGATCTACGTCTGGATCGACGGCGATGCCCATGTAGGCTTTGTTTTGGCGGACTTCGGTGGAAAGCTGGTTCAGGTTTTCGCGCAGGGGCTCTGGGTTGTGGGCAAATTGTCCGTTGATTTCACCGTTGATGATGATGACCTGGCAACCCAATGCTTCGAGCAAGGGAGGCACGGCCAAAGCGCCGGTGGAATTGACCGGATCGAGTACAATTTTGTATTTTTTGGCTTTGATGGCCTCCACATCTACAAGGGGTAGCGCCAGTATTTTTTCAATGTGTTTGGCGATGTAAGTATTGTCCTGACGGTAGGCGCCAAGTTTGTCTACGGGGGCATAGTTGATGTCGCCTGCTGCTGCGATGGCCAGGACCGCTTGTCCGTCGGCGCCGCTGATGAATTCGCCGTGTTGGTTGAGCAATTTCAAGGCGTTCCACTCGCGGGGGTTGTGGCTGGCGGTAAGGATGATGCCGCCGCCTGCTTGTTCGATGGGTACGGCAATTTCCACGGTAGGCGTGGTGCTCAGACCCAGGTCGACGACATCGATGCCGAGGCATCGGAGGGTATTGACCACAAGGTTGGAGACTATTTCGCCGGAGATGCGGCCGTCGCGGCCAACCACGATTTTGGGTATGCCGGAGGTTTGCAGAACCCACTGTCCAAAAGCGGCTGTGGATTCGACAATGTCTTGCGGAGTAAAATTTTCGCCGGGTTTTCCGCCGATGGTTCCGCGGAAACCGGAGATGGATTTGATGAGCGTCAAGGCCGTGTGGTTTGAGTCTGAGGTTACTTTTCAGATTGCAGCAAAGTTACATCAAAAATGCTGAATCACTTAAAGCCTTGCTCCCAGCGCTTCAAGCATTTTACCATAAATAGCGGTATTGTCGTAAATGCCACTAAAAAGTGCTGCTCCTGGGCCGTAAGCGAATACTGGAACCAGTGCGCCTGTGTGCAGTCGGTAAGCAAAACGCGCATTGAATCGTCCCTCTTCTTTGCTTTTTTCGAGCGTCAGCCCCCCGCATTCGTGATCGCCGGTAACGATGACCAATGTTTCGGTGTCTTTTGCGGCAAATTCCAGGGCATTGCGTACAACATCGTCGAAGTCGAGCATTTCGGCGCGCAGCCAGTTGCGGTCGTTGGCATGTCCGGCCCAGTCGATCTGGCTGCCTTCCACCATGAGAAAAAATCCTTTATCGCTTCGTTTATCGAGGAATTCACAAGCCACTTTTGTTGCCGGAGGCAGGTAACTTCGGCTGGCTAAAGC
>JBBSDH010000351.1:0-2170 GCA_038249605.1 Chitinophagales bacterium
AACGAGCAGTTCTTTTTCAGTGGCTTTCGAATTTTTTTCCACAGATTCAAGCATGGTGATTGCTTCTGCTTTGCCTTCATCGCCACGTTTGATGGAAAAAAGCACACCTAAATATGCATTCAAGTGGGTGATTTGAAGATCGGGATTGCCCTGGAATGCTTTCTGAAAATCATCCATGGCAACCGTTGCTTTGCGATTGAGTTCCATTTTGCCACCTTGTACACGGTACAACACCGCCCTGGCAGCATAACTTTCGGCAGTTGGTTTTCCATCGGCACCGACAGCCTGCCAGAAAAAACCTTCACCTGCATTGTTTTCCCACGCACCGTCGGCAACAAAACCTACAAGGAAAGCTTGCGCTTTGGAGGAGGTCTGGTACGTAGCTTCAAGTTTGTCGCTCACACGCAGCAGCGGCAGTTCAATCAAACTGGTGTTATCGCCGTCGTACTCCATCACAACCAGATTGACGCTTCCGGTGGCATTGTGCAGAGCGGAGCATTTGAGGTCCAAGCTAATTTCAACCGGTTGTCCGGAACCAGAAACCTGTGGAGACAATGTGGCACATACTTTTTGAGCCTGTACGCTGACGGCAAACAAGCTGAGCAACAAAAGGACAACGTTGCTTAGAAAAAAGTTCGAGGAGGATCGTTTCATGTTTTTAGAATTTCGGACACTGCACACGCGAGCGTCTCTGTTCGGGATGGAAATAGGTAAGTGACAGTTCAAAAGCGCCACGAGAGTTGTTGGCCTGCGATAACGCAGAAACCGTTACATCGTAGCTCAGTCCAAGCATCCATCGGTTAAATTCGAGCATGGAAACGAGCACCAGGGCGTCCATTTGGGCACCTTGGTCCAATTTGTTGCCAATGCGGGCCCAAGCGCCGAAACGCAGGGCCAATTCATCCATGTCGTTGTTGGAATAACGGATGTTCATACCCACATTGGATTCAAACGCAGGGCCCTGTCGCATGATCAGTACACCTGGCTGCAGACCGAAATTTTTGGTCACTGGAAACAAACCACCGGCGTGGCCTGTCCACCGCGCATACATGGTTTCAGCATCGTTGTCGGTGAGGGAAATGGCCGGCTGGTTGATGTGGTGCATGGCGCCTCCGGCATAAAAATGGCCATCGTTGTTGAACACCATGTACCAAAGAAGGCCTGCATTAAAATCAAAAAACAAATTGGTATTGGCGCCCTGGCTTGGCTCGCCATTGCTTAAACCGGAATCGGGTTTTTCAGCGGTGGGGTCGAACTGGCGACTGAACCACAACCGGGTCCAATCAATGGAGTTTTGCCCAAATCCTGCCTGTGCGCCAAAGGAAAGAAAATGATCGGCTTTGTTCCGTCCTCCAGACAGTTGTTTAAGGTATGCTCCGCCGAGATGGATACGGTTTTGCTCAAAACGGGATGAACCTGCTTCATCGTGCATGGCGCCTACGCCGAACGAGGCATAGTCGTTTTTCACGGTATTAAACCGCGCATCAAAGGCAGCCGAATAGGTACGGAAGGGTACCTGGGACAGGATGCTGCCCCATTGGTCGCGGTAGTTGGTCGTGGCGCGCCATTTGCCGTTGAAAACACCTGTCATGGCCGGGTTGAGGTTCCAGGGCGAGGCGTAAAATTGCGAAAAGCGTGGGTCCTGGCCCCGCAGTTCGGTGTTTAAAGCCAACAAGATTACCGCCAGACAAAGGGAAATTTGGTAAATGTTTTTCATGCAGCTGTCGTTCAGATTCGAATTTATAAGCGCTGATCATGTTTTTTAAGCAGCGCAAAAAAGGGTTTTTTTTACAGATTTTGTAAAAATTAACGCTTGTTCGTTTGGTCCTTACCGAATAAGGGTGGTGTTGCCCGTAAGTTGTTGCACCACACCGTCGATGTATTCAACCTCAAGTACCCATACAAAAACGCCGGGATCACAGTCTTTGTCGCGCCAGCGGCCATCCCAGCCTCTGGATTCATCGTTTACGGTAAAATTGCTGTCCCTGTACACCATTTCACCCCAGCGGTCGTAAACCTGGAAGCTGGTCACTTGTTTGATCATTCTGCTTCTACCATAAACCACCAGAAGATCGTTGTTGAAGTCGCCGTTGGGTGTAAAGCCGGTGGGCACATAAGCGCCCCTTGGTTTTTCTACGTCAACTTTGATGCGATCTTCTGAGGTACAACC
>JBBSDH010000352.1:0-2155 GCA_038249605.1 Chitinophagales bacterium
TCAACTGCCGACTGTTGACTTTATTATCTTTACGCTACCATGAAATACATCACCTGTTTCTGTCTTCTGCTTGGCGTCACCTTCCTGCAAGCCCAACAACCCACCTCCGTAATCCTCGGTATGGTGCTGCTCGAAGAATCCAACGGCTTCAAACCCGACGCCATGGTGGCCGAGCTCCGCGCCAAATGGAAACTCGACGTGGTTTACGAATCTGGGGAAACCAGCAGCGTCGCCATTTCGGTCGACGGGTACACGGTAGCCCTGGCGCCCATACCGTTATCCGTGCCCGAACAGGAGATACGCAGCACAGCCGGATACAATTATTTCTGGACCAACGGCGCACAGGAGGCGTCGGCGCACCACGGCCATGTGATCGTATCGCCGCTGGGTGCAGGAAAAAATCCTGTTGAGGAAAACCTGCTGTTCAGCAAGGTTGTAGCGGCGGTTTTGAACACCAGTCCGTCGGTGGGTGTGTACATGGGCAGCCGAACACTCCTGATGAAAAAAGCATTTTACATGACCAACATGGTTTCGCCGTCCAAAGACAACTTGCCCTTGTTCAATTTGATCTATTTCGGCGTACGACAGGAGGGCAAGACGTTTTCGATGTACACCCATGGCCTCGCCGATTTTGGCAAACTGGAAGTGGAGATCATTCGTTCTAACAGAGATTTTCAGGAGCTTCAGGAATTGCTGTACGGCATCGCGCATTACGTTTTGTCGTACGATGCGACACTCAACCACGGGGAAACCATCGGCATGTTGGCCACGCAGAAACTGAAGATCACTGTATCGGATGGGGTGTGTTTGGAAGGGAAAACGGTAAAAATCAGCTATTAGAGTTGTATTTTTTTAGGTTGCTTCCAGTTTGATTGACGATTTAATCCTGATCCCGCCACGCCATTACCAACGGCACCACTTTCCCATAATTCGCCATACCTTCTTTGATGCCCTGGGCTTTGAGGTAATTGTCGTATGTTTTCCTTCGGAAAGTTTCGAAAAACTCGGGGTACTTGTCCAGCGTTTCACGGATTAAAATCAAGTCGGCCACAAAGCCGCCGGGAAGTTGTTCGAAATGCGCTTTGTACTGTTCGGGATTTAGGCGCCTGTACGCCGACGCAAGCTCACGCCAGTAGCCAAGTTCGGCTGAGTAGCGGTACAATGGAACGCCCGATTCTTTTAAGGCAAGGTATGCCAGGAAAGTACAGGTGCCTTCGTCGCCCCAACCGTAGGCATGGCCGAGTTCGTGCGCGAGGTTGTAAGGTTTGGTTAAAAAATACAAACCGCGGTCGATGTTGCCTTCACCGGTAAATGGATTGTAAATGCCGGCTGCACCGAAACGTATTAAAAAGCCGTTCCAAAAAGGCTGACGGCCACGGGGGCTGCCGGAAGCGGGCAAACCCAGAGAAGCGTATTGGTTTGCCACAAGTAGCCGTACGTCGGACTCCATGCCCGAAGGCAGTTCGGCAAATGGAATGGCTTTGGAGGTGTCGGGCTGAAGGCTGGTCCTAAGCTTTAGCACCACGGCTGTTTGTCTTTCAAGTTCCGCTTGCAGGGTTTCCTCGGTGAGTGAAACCGGTTTCAACCCGAGCTGTGTTTCCACAGGCAACCGGCTGTAATTGAAGCCCCAAAGCAAAAAAAATAAGGTGACCACGGCACAAGCGACGTTTATGGCGCCAAGACCCAGGCGTTGCAAAACCGATTTTAAAGGAAGTTTTTTTAAAGAAAAAAAGAAACGCCCCAAACGCCAAAGGAGAACTCCAAAAAGCAAATACACCACAGGAAATGGCAACCATCCCAGCCCGTAGTCCAATACCCACCGTATGCCGGTGAACAAACCTTGCGTATACACGCGCTCTGTAAATTCAGGATAGGCCTGAAAGACAGCGCGTGTAAGGAAGGTTATCAGGAGGGCAAAAGGCCAGAAGAAATTTTCCATATGAGAAGGGGGCTCCCTGCGGGATGACAAGGGGGCATTTGTTATCCCGTAGGGAACCTAGTGCCGCGTCCAGTGAATGACGTGCAGTTTGGCGAGACCTATATTTTGCTCAATTAGGCATGAGGAGGACGAAATGCGGGACATTTTAACCGACGAATAACGACAGTGAGCAAAAAATAGGGCCGCGAAACTGTATGTTATTCACTGGACGCGGCA
>JBBSDH010000353.1:0-2046 GCA_038249605.1 Chitinophagales bacterium
ATATACCGGTGCAGGGTCAAGGGTACACTGGGCTTCTGTACGGCTTACCGCAAAAAACACCAGCATGCCCACCAACATCGGCATCAGCCGACGCAGCGTTGAGTTGCTGTTCATGGTCATAAAATTTGTTGAGGGAGAAATGACAAAGGGAGTACTGAAGAAGTGTAGTTCTTTCTTCATCAGAATGTTCGGTTTGGAATGAAAAAATGTTGTTCTACCACGTTATGGGGCGGTTTATGTAAACCAGCATTTGAGACCAGTGAGTCCGGAAACCAGGTAAAATCAACCAAAGGGGCGGATTAAAGGATTAAATCATTCGAGCTGCAAGTTTACGTTGATTTTTGCAAACCAATCAAATAAAATTTACACACCAAAATATACTTTTAAAGCTTAAGATATTGCTGGTCAGCTATTTGAGTCTAAATTCAGCATATTTAAACATGCGGATTTAACCCAAAAACCTACTGCATTTTAACACATTGCTTCAACAGACACAAGATATGTAGCCAAAAACCGTACCAAATTTATGGTATTTCCAGTCGCAAACAAAAAATATACCACAGATTTACCTTTACCTCTTATCCATGCGCAGCTTTTGGGTTTACGCAAAACCCTTTTTTTTGTTTCAGACCATCCAAAACCTATATTTGCCCCATGAGCAAGAAAAAACAAAAAACCAAACTGCGCAAACGTGGTCTCCCTCCCGGAACCCTCGTGTATACCGGCGATCGCGAAGCCCATCCCGCCCATGTGCTCACGATCGCTTACAACGAAAGTGATTACAAGGAAATCAATGCTTTCGACGACAAATTCCTCCATCAACACCAAGATCTCGTTCGCTGGATTGATGTTCGTGGACTAACAGACACCGCACTCATCGAAAAAATCGGCCAAGAATTCAGCATCCACCCTCTCGCTCTCGAAGACGTACTCAATACCGGACAACGCGCCAAACTCGACGAATACGAAAATGGCCTTTTCTTCTCTCTGCCCAGCCTCAGGTTCGATCACGAAAACTTTGAACTCATCGCCGAACAAGTTTCCCTTTTTGTAGGCGACAGATTTTTACTTTCCTTCCAGGAAGATCCCGACGATACGTTCGCCTTCATCCGCAACCGATGCAGCGAAAGCATCGGCCGCTTGCGCAAAAAAGGATCCGACTACCTCGCCTATTCCCTCGTCGACAACATCGTCGACGGTTATTACCTGGTGCTCGACGACATCGAAAGTCAACTCGGCCAACTGGAAGAAAATTTGCACACCAACGGTGCCAATCCGGTAAGCAAAGCCCGCATCTTCGACCTCAAACGCGTCGTTAACCAGTTGCGCCACAGACTCCTGCCACTCCGCGACGCCGTAAACCGCTTTTACCGCACCGACAGCGAACTCATCGACGAGGCCAACCACCTGTACATCCGCGATGTCGTAGACCACGTAGCACAACTCATCGACGGTGTGGACAACGAGCGCGAAATCCTTGCCGGCATCGAAGCACTGTTCCATGCCGAAGCCTCCAACCGCCTCAACTACAGCATTCGCCTGCTCACCGTCATCAGCACCATCTTCATCCCGCTGACTTTCATCGCCGGCATTTATGGTATGAACTTCGACAACATGCCCGAACTCCGGCAACCCAACGGCTACTTCGTCGTACTCGGTTTTATGGGCAGCATCATGGTCGGGATGCTGATGTACTTTAAGGTGAAAAAGTGGCTGTGAGAAAAAGTCAACTGTCGACTTTTATTTTACCACCAATTTCCCATTCCCCACAACTTCCCCGCGCTCGTTTTTCACCACCGCAAGGTAAGTTCCCAAAACCAGTCCTTCCAAAACAACCTGCTGCCGACCGCTTACCACGTTGCGTTGCAAAACACGTCTGCCCTGGGCATCGTACAGCTCCAAAAGATACAATCCCGAGCCGCCGATTTCCAGCCATACCATGTGTTCTGCCGGATTGGGAAACAGGGAAAATGCGGTACGGTCGCCCGGCGAACCCGTTCCAATACTAAACGACACCTCGTACATGCCCACAGCCGTGCACCCGCG